>CAYVPO010000085.1:0-15442 GCA_964453825.1 uncultured Holophagales bacterium | reverse complement strand
GCGTGGTCGCGGTCGGCCATCGTCTTCGCGAACGCGCGCTCGGTCGCGAAGACCTCGTCGCGGAGGGCCTGCGGGGAAGCCTTCGGAGCGTCTCCCGCGAGGACGGGAAACGCGAGGGCGGAGGAGAGGATTGCGGAACGAACGGGGCGACGGACTCTCATGCGCATCTCCCGACGGAGCCTCCGGAATCGCCACGTCCCCGGGGTGTCCCTCGGCGCGGTCGTAGGGCAGAATGGTAGGAACGTTCCTGACCGGAAAGCAATCTCTTCATCCGGGAGGTCCCTTTGTTCAAGCCCGAGCTGTTCCGCGCCCTCGCGACCCTCGTCGCCGCTGCCCTCTACTCCCTGCCCGCCGGCGCCGGGCCTTTTCGCGAGACCATTGAGAAGTGGGACGCTCTCGCCGTCGAGACGACGAGCCGGAGCGCGACCGCCCTCGTCCTTCGCTCCGGACACCTGGAGCTGACCCTTCAGGACGGGAAGGTCGCGAGGGTCACGGCCGGCGGAGAGGTCGTCGGCCTCTTCCTCTCGGGCGCCGGGACGCTTCGTCACGTCTCGGAAGATGCCGTCGAGCACCCCGCCATCCGTTACGTCGCGAAGAAGAACAGCGGCCTCGACGTGACCTCCGGCGACGGGGGACTCGTCCTGTCCGGCCCCTTCTCCGAAGCGCTCTGGCTCGCCTCCGGGACGCCGCTGCCGGAGGTCCCCGAAACGCCCGACGCCGGAGACCTCACGAAGGCCTTCGCGAAGCACCGGGAGCGCTTCGGCGAGCTCGCCGAGAGGCCGCTGGCCCAGCAGTTCACTCACGCCCGGCGAAACGGGCCGTCGACACCGTTCGTCCGAATCGAGGCCGGGGGCGGGAAGGACGACCTCGTCTACGTCCTCGACAACCTGGTGGCGCGCTCAGAATCGCTTTCCGTAGCGCAGACCCTCCCGTACATGAAGGACAACGGCGACGACCGGAAGTTCCTGGCGGTCCTCTCCGAGGTCCCGATCGGGCGTGAGCGGCGCGACCCGGGACGCCCCGAATTCGTCCTGACCGACGTCGACCTCGCCCTCACCGCGTCCGATGGGACGCACGCGAAGCTGACGGTGACCGAGACCATCAGCGCCGTCGCGGGAAGCCCGTCGGTCCTCCTCCTCGACCTCTACGACGTCATCCGGCGGCCGAAGAAGCTCTACGGTTTCGAGAAGAAGACGGTCCGTCTCGTCGGCGCCTTCGACGAAGCCGGTAACGCGCTCGAGACGGACCACCGGCGGAACTCCCTCGCCGTCGGCCTGCGGGCTCCGCTCGTCTCGGGGCGGCCGATCAAGGTGCGGTTCGAGATCGAGGGGGATCTTCTCCACCGGCCCGGCGGAGACAGCTACTGGGAGCTCGGCACGGAGCCGTGGTTCCCGCAGCCCGACATGGGTAGCCAGTACTACACCGTCCGTTCCCTGGTGAAGGTGAAGAAGCCGTTCCTCCCGCTCGTCCCGGGGAAGACGGTCCGGCGCGCCGAGGAGGGGGAGTACAACGTCCTCGAGACCCGGATCGAGAAGCCGATCCAGTTCTTCGTCGTCTTCGCCGGCAAGTACGCCTGGGACGAGGAGACGAAGGACGGCCTGACGATCCGAGTGGCCTCCTACGCGGGCGAGAACAGGATCGCCTACAAGAAGCTCCTCGGCATCTCGCGCAAGGCGATCGAGTACTTCACCGGTTTCCTCGGACCCTTCCCGTTCGAGGAGTTCAACATCGTCGAGGTCAATGACTGGGGCTACGGCCAGGCGCCGCCGGCCTTCATGTTCATCACGTCCGAGGCCTTCAACCCGATCGGCGGAGAGATCAACCAGCTCTTCTCGGAGGGGATCAACGAGCGCGTGGCCCACGAGATCGCCCACCAGTGGTGGGGGCATGTCGTGAAGATGCCGGGATACGACGAGCAGTGGATCTCGGAGTCGTTCGCCGAGTACTCGGCGGGCCTCTTCGTCCGGGACCTGCGGGGAAAGAACGATTTCGCCCGCCTCAAGGCGGGCTGGCGTCGCCGGGCAGGCGAGTCGCACGAGATCGCCCCGATCCCGTTCGCGAACCGCGTCATCGCCCGGAGCGACATGTCGATCTCCTGGAGCCACCGGACGGCGCTCCTCTACTCGAAGGGGCCGCTCCTCCTCGAGGCGCTCCACCGCGACCTGGGCGACCAGCGCTTCCTCGTCTTCCTCGCCTCGCTCCAGTCGAACCTCACCTGGAAGTTCGGCTCGACCGGGGTCGTACAGAAGGTCCTGGACGCCGTCGGGAAGAAGGACTACGGGCCCTTCCTCGACCAGTACTACTGGGGGCTCGCGGTGCCGCCCGCGAAGTAGCGGCCTACCCCCCGAACGCCCCCACCGCGTCCCGCACGTACTCGGGCCTTCGCATCCCGACGAGGACGCACGTCACGCCGGCCACGTCCGCGAGTCCCTTGATCGTCCTCTGCGAGAGGGCCCCCTCGGGGGACTCGTGGAGATCGCGAGTGACGAGCTCGGACAGCTCGGCGGCGCGGGCCTCCTCCTTCGGGAGGAGCCGCCCGACGAGCGCGGAGGCGGCCTCGAGGAGGGTGCGGTCCCAGCCGTCGGCCCAGCGGCCGAAATCGGCGTCGCGGTCGAAGACCTCGCGCAGCTCGCCGAGGAGCTCCGTGCGCCGCGGCTCGACGACGTCGTCCCAGACCTCGCGGAACGTCCCGAGGTCGAGGCCGCGCTTCTCGAACTCGCCGAGGAGGGGCGAGACGGCGAGGAGCTCCTCGGGCGGGGCGACGCCGTTCTCCACCGAGAGGCGCGGGGCGTAGACGAGCGCGAACTCCTCCTCCGCCGAGCGGAGGCGGGCGAGGGCGTCGGGCGCGGGCGTCGCCACGAGCGGGAACGGCGATCCGACGCGGGCGAAGCGGTGGAGCTGGCCCTGCCGGAACCCGTTCAGCGGGCGGTTCACGAGGACGGCGAGGCCGTGCTCGCGCGCCACGTCGAGGACGCTCCGGCCGTCGGTCGTGTGGATCGGCTCGCGCGCGCCGAGCTCCACCGGGTTCATCGGGAGCTGGACCGCGGCGAAGCCGGGGCCGGCGAGGTCGAGGAGGCGGAGGAGGTCGACGGCGTCGGCCTTCTCGTGCGGGACGACGAACGTGTTCGAGGAGACGCCGTAGGCGCCGATGCGGCCGGCGGCGACCTCCTTCTCCAGCTGCTCGAAGGCGCGGCCCATCCGGTCGTAGAACGTGTCGCGCGCCTCGGCGAGCGGCAGGTTCCGGTGCTCGGCGTCGGTCAGGAAGTACTCGGGGTTGTGGAGGAGGAGGAGGTCGACGCGCGGCATCGCGAGGCGGCCGAGCGAGGCGGAGAGCTGGTCCTTCAGAAACGCAGGGGAGATGCAGTGCCAGCAGTCGCGGGAGTACTCCGTCATTTCGCGCCAGGGGTCCCCGATCTTCCGGCGGTCGAGGGCCTCCTTCAGGTTCTGCCCCTGGACGTACCCCGCCTTCGTGACGACGACGACCTCCTCGCGCGCGACCTCGCCCGCCGCGGCCATCTCGCGTAGGACCTTCCCGACGAGGAGCTCGCTGTGCCCGTCGCCGTAGTTCGTCGAGGTGTCGACGAGATTGACGCCCGAGAGGAGCGCGAGCCGAAGCGCCTCCCGGTGCCGGGCGACCCGGTCGTCCACCCGGTAGCCGCCGAACCCGACGGGGGAGACGCGGGCGTGGAGCTTTCCGAGGGGGCGGCGGGTCGAGTCGGGGAGGCGGGCCTCGCTCATGGCTCGGGACGATATCGGACGCGGGCCGATTCTTCCCGCCCCGGGCCCATCTTCGGCTCTCTTGCCGCACCTGCGAGAATCGGCCGATGTCCAGCACGCGCCTCGAAAAGCCCTGGAACCCCGTCGAGCTCGAGGTCGAGCTTTTCTGCCGGGGGCTCCTCGTCGACGAATCCGCCCGGGCCGACGTCCAGGCCCGTCGCGTCGCCCGTACCCGCGCCGGCCTCGGCTCCGGCCTCGAGCTCGTCATCCCCGCCCCGCGGCAGGGGGTCTGGGTCAACGTCCCGCTCGACGAGCCGTTCGTGGCCACCACGCCGCTGACGCTCCGCAAGGAAGGGGAGTCGTTCGCCGTCCGCGACGCCCGCCTCCCCGACGTCGTCTACCCGGTTCGCCTCCCCGACCCGCCGGCCTGGTACGCCCGCTCGACGAAGCGCGGCATCCCGATGACTCGCGTCGGCGTCCTGCAGGGGACCTACCTCGGCGTCTACTTCGCCGAGACCTGCATGTACTGGTACAACACCCCCTCGGCCGCGAACTGCAAGTTCTGTACGACCGGCGTGAACGTCGGGACGAACGAGGAGCTCGCGAAGAAGGTCGAGGACGTCGTCGAGGTCGCGCGGGTCGCCCGCGAGGAGTCGGGCGTCACGTTCACCCACTTCAACACCGGCTACCACTACGAGGACGACCCGAAGAAGCGGCCGATGCACGGCCTCGTGCAGGCGCGGCCCTTCGTCTCGGCCATCCGCCGGAACGTCGGCGGCTTCATCGGAGTCCAGGCGGTGCCGGTCCTCCGCGACTGCTGGGACGAGTACGACGAGCTGATCGAGCTCGGCTGCGACCACTTCAGCTTCTGCGTGGAGCTCCTCGACGAGAAGTGGTTCCAGGAAGTCTGCCCGGGGAAGGCGTCGACCGTCGGGCAGGCGGCGTTCTTCGACGCGCTCGAGTACACGGCGAAGAAGCTGGGCCGCGGCCGCGTCTCCGGCGAGATCATCGCGGGGCTCGAGCCGATCGAGGCGACGAAGAGGGCGATCGACCGGATCGTCGCGGGGGGCGGCTTCCCGACGGTCTGCATCTTCCGGCCGCTCGCCGGGAGCAACCTGGCCCACCTCCCGTCGCCCGACCCGGGCGAGATGCGCGAGGTGATGGCCTACCAGTACGAGGCGGCCCGCCGCGAGGGGCTCGCCGTCGGCATCCTCCCGAACATCAAGGTCTCCCTCGTCGTCCAGCCGGAGGAGGGGCGCGAGCTCCTCCCGGAGAAGGGCTGGCTCGACCCGTACGAGTGGAAGGTCGCGGCGCTCCGGGCCCTCGCCCGCCCCTACGCCGCCTGGCGCAAGCGTCCTCGCCCCGACGCCCCCGCCTTCCGCCCCGAAATCCCCGGCCCATCGGCCGTCGGATAAGGGATGACGGACGGCGCGTCCGCCGGGAGCCTGCCATGAAGTGGTCGTACACCGTCGCCCGCGTCTCGGGCATCGACATCCGGATTCACGCGACGTTCGCGCTCATCCTCGCGCTCGGAGCGTTTCAGTGGGGCTTCCCGAAGGGGCTCGACGGGGAGTCCTCGTTCGCGGGCGCCGTCTTCGGGATGGGCCTGATGATCCTCCTCTTCACGTGCGTCGTCCTGCACGAGCTGGGGCACAGCCTCGTCGCGCAGCGGTTCGGCCTGACGGTGCGGGAGATCGTCCTCCTCCCGATCGGCGGCGTCGCGCGGCTCGAGAAGAACCCCGAGAAGCCGCTTCACGAGCTCCTGATCGCCCTGGCGGGGCCGCTCGTGAACGTGGCGATCGCCGTCCTCCTCTTCTTCGCCGGCGGCGTCGCGCTCAACTTCGGCCTCGTCGAGGCGCAGTCGCTCCTCACCGCCGACGGCCCGCCCACGCTCGCGACCCTCTGGGGCTGGCTCTTCCTCGCGAACGTCGGCCTCGCCGTCTTCAACATGATCCCCGCCTTCCCGATGGACGGCGGCCGCGTCCTCCGCGCGGCGCTCGCGATGCGCCTCGGTTTCTCCCGCGGGACGCAGATCGCCACGGTCATCGGGCAGGTCGTCGCGTTCGCGTTCGGCCTCTTCGGCGTCCTCTCCGGCAACTTCCTCCTCGTCATCGTGGCCCTCTTCGTCTTCATGGGGGCCGGGCAGGAGCGGGCCGAGGAGCAGGCGCGGACGGTCCTGACGACGCTCCGTGTCGGCGACGCCTACAACAAGCACGCCCTCGTCCTTTCGCCCGGCGACCACGTCAGCAAGGTGGTCGACTACATCCTGACGAGCTACCAGCCCGACTTCGCCGTCGTCCAGGGGAGGAGCTTCCTCGGGGTCGTCACGCGCGACGACGTCCTGAAGACGCTCGCCACCGAAACGAACGACCTCTACGTCGCCGGGATCATGAGGCGCGAGGTCCTGACGGTCGACGCGCGGCAGGGGCTCGACGAGGTGCGCCGCCTGATGGGGGAGAAGGGAGAGCGGATCGCCGCCGTGAACGACGGCGAGACGTTCCTCGGCCTCGTCAGCGTCGAGGACATCGGCGAGGCGCTCGTCGTCTCCAGCTTCGTCCAGCTGCGCGAGAAGCGCCGCGCGGCGGCGGAGGCCGAGGCGGGCTGAGGAGGGGCGGGGCTCCGGTCAGGCCCGCGTCTACAGGCCGGATCGGCAGCGCGGTCTCCGTGTTGCTCCGAGCCGACATCTTCGGAGTTCGCGTCGACTCCCGGGCAGCGATCGGCGTCGATCCGATCGATGGAAAGCCCTTCGCAAGGGAGGAGCTGCCCTCGCCCTCCCTCCGTCGACCGTTGGCGGCCCGGAGCCGAGCCTGACCTGCTGAACTTCGTCTGCGCCGGGCTCAGGCCCTTCCGGAACCGTGGCCTCCACCGGTCGAGGGGACCGGCGAGGCTCGCCCGGGCTGCGGCGCCGTGGCGAGTCGACACCCACGGAACGATTTCGAAGAAATTTCTCGAGGCGAGGTGCACTGAAGGGGTCCGAAAACCCTCATAGAGAGTAAGGAGGGTTCTCGTGGTCCAGTCAGACGAGATCAATGCTCAACTTCACGCCGACCCATCGACCCTGGGTGCCGCGTCCGCTCGATTCAGGAGGAGCCGATCCGGCGACCTGACGGACGAGGACCTCGACGTCTTCGCGGAGCGACTCCTTGCCATCGGCGCGCGCGCCGTCGCTACGGCCGAGGGGCTCGCGACCCGGACCCTGCTGCGGCGCCTCGCCGCGAGCGGGACGAGTGCGCGGTCTCTCGTTCAGCGCCTGCGTCGCGAGAGAGCGCTCCGGCTCCTCGCTACGCCCATGTCGCTCGAGGAGATCGCTCAGGCTCTCGCGCTCTCAGGGCCGATCTCCCTCGCGCGCTTCTGCCGGAGAGAATTCGGGACGACGGCCGGGAGACTCCGTGCGGCTCTGGTTCGGCAGGGGGCTCCCCCGAGGGTGGGGTGCCTTCGGTGTGGCACCCAGTGTTAACAGGTTGCTGACGAGATGCCCCCTTTCGGAGGGAGTGCCCCCGAAAGACACGCCGGGGACAGCGTCGAGCCGCCCCGGGAACCCAGGAAACCAGCTCAGTTGAGCCCAGCCGGCTGGGCTGGAGTCTCCTTCCCTCGATAGTAGGCCGCCTCGAATTCTGCTACGGGGGGACCCAGCCGATCGGTTCGAGAAGGGGCCGATGGTTGAACCAGTCGACCCACTCGAGCGTGGCGACTTCGACCTGCGCGCCCTCCTCGAGGAGATACGCGGCGCCGCCCGCGGCGACGTCCTCGATGTGACGAGCGACGACGCCCACGTGAGGGTCGTCATCGACTGAGGGCGGACGCGCCACCCGGAGACGCCCCCGGAGCGAAAAGCCCACGGGCCGTCTCTACGAATCCGCCATCCGCTCCTTCGAGACGACCCCCATGAGCCAGACGATTCCCGCGACGACGGCAAGGACGACGCCCGTCGTCGCGGCGAGGTCCCATCTCGACCAGGCCGAGAGGCTCCCGGAGACGTTCACGAGATTCGAGAAGAGGACGAACGTGACGGCGAAGAGCCCGATGTTCGCGACGGGGGCCAGCTTTGGGGCCATGTAGCCGACCAAGACGTGGCAGAGGGAAAGGAGCGCGACCGCCGCGGGGTAAAGGACTGCCACGACGAGGAGACTCCGCCCCCACGCCCCGGCCGGGACGAACTCCTGGCCCGTCGCCGCCGCCCAGGCGACGCCGACTCCCGTCCAGAGCGCGAGGCTCGCCCAGGCCAGGCCGACGAGGACAACGGCCTTCGCGACGAGGAGCGGCCTCGGCGAGGTCACCATGCCGAGCTGGTTGTCGAGGATGCCCGTCGTTCGCTCCAGGAGGGCCGTCGGCCCGGTCAGGCTCAGGAACATGCTCGCGAGGCCGAACGAGAGAATGGCGAAAAGCGCGAACCGGTCGCCCCCTTGCGGCGCGCCGGCGAGTGCCTGGAGCCGGCCCAGCGTCATCACCGCGGAGAGGCCGAGGCCGACGAGCAGGAAGTCCAGGACGACCGGCACGGCCGATGTCGCCGCGAGGAGCCGAATCTCCTTCCGGACGAGGACGCCGATCACGCGGGCCTCCCCATTGCGTTCAGGTACAGCCCCTCGAGTCCCGCCGGATCGAGGCTCGCGGACGGCTCGTCCGCCACGAGGCGGCCGTGCCGGAGGACGAGTACCCGGCCGCAGACCTTCTGGACATTGTAGAGGTCGTGGCTCGTCATGAGGATCGAGACCCCCCGCGCGACTTCGGCACGCAGGACGGCCCGCAGTTCGGCCTGGGCCTCCGGATCGAGCCCGGAGGTCGGCTCGTCGAGGAGGAGGAGGTCCGGATCGGTCAGGAGGGCTCGCGCGATCTCGGCCCTCTTTTTCATCCCGAGCGAGAGCTCCCCGACTCGTGACCCCGCCTCTCCCCGCAGGCCCACCTCGCCCAGCCGCCGGTCGATCGCGCTCCTCGGTACCTCGAGAAGGTCGGCATAGAACTCGAGGTTCCGCGCGAGCGTCAGCTGAGGGTAGAGGGCGGGGAGATCGAGGACGAAGCCCACCTTTCCGGCGGAGACCGAGGCCCGCCCCGTGGTGGCGTTCCGCAGCCCGAGCAGAATGCGAACCGTCGTCGTCTTCCCCGATCCGTTCGGGCCGAGCAGGCCGACGGCCTCGCCCCGGTTCACGGTGAAGCTCACCCCGTCGAGCGCCTTCACCGCGCGCCCCCCTTTCGTGAAAACCTTCGAGACGTCCTGGAGGAGGACGACCGCTCGATCGGAGCTCAACGGAACGCCTCCGAAAGACCTGCCGCGGCAAGGTGCTCCTTCTCCTGCTCGAGCCATCTGCAGTCCGACGCGGCCATCGCACCGCTCTCGATGAACCCCAGCGGCCGCAAGAAGCAGTTGAGGCAGTCAAAGACTCGCTCGCAGTCTCCGCAGGCAACCATGGACGGGGCCTTCATGCTATCCGCCGCTCTGACTCGGGATTGACTCTCTTCAGAGAGCAGATCCCTCACATTCCCGAGGTCGAACCAGCCAGCAGGCTGCATCGGACAGAGCTTCCGTCTCCCATCCCAACTGACCGTCATCGCTCGATGCCCAGCACCGCACGGGGCCATATCCTCGGGGTCGATGCCTTCTGACCCCCTCGCATAGAAGCTCGGGTGCTTCCGACGCAGACGATCATGCACTGCAAGAAACCGCTCAGAGAATTCCCGAAACGAGAACTCCGTCGTTCTCGCACGTCCGTAGTCCAGAGCCGGGACCGCAAGAAAACCATCGGCACCTAGGCTCTTCGCAAGCTCCAGCGTCTCTTCCAGCTTCTCAATGCCTTCCAGGGAATCGAAGACCATTCCGACGCGGAGGCGTAGGCCATGAGCTTTGACTCGACGAATGCCATCAAGTATTCGGTCAAAGGCCCCGGCCCGGCCAACGATTTGATCCACGTAGTTGGGGTCGGGACCGTCGAGACTAATCTGCACGCTCGCTCTGCCATGAGAGTCTGCCATGGTCCTCAGCATCGGTTCCGTTAGGTGCATTCCATTCGTGATCAAACCCACGGTCGAAAAGTTCGTGCACGCATACTCGAGGACATCAGGAAAGGCGGGATGCAGCGTCGGCTCCCCTCCTGTCAACTCGATCGTGTGAGCGCCAAGGGAATGTAGATGTTCCAGCAGCCCAATAGGATCCTTGAGCATGTCGCCCCGATCGGGGCCCGACCTCTGGTAGCAGTATCGACACTTCAGTGAGCAGCGGCTTGTGAGTTCCACTGACACCGACGAGGGAAGGTACTCCCGGTACTCCTTGATTGGTACGTGTGCTTCTGCAACCGCTTCGGGCGAGATCGACAGGACTCGCGCGATGGCGAGTCTGCTGACGATACCCCGAACAGCCGAAATCGATGCGTGAAACTCCTCTTCTCCGTCTGTGTGCCGTCGAACGATCTCTTGAAGTGTCCGAGTCCCATCGGAGTCCTCGAGCAACCGCCGCATGTCTCGATTCCCTGCCGCAACAAGGGCGCCATCTCTGAGCACTTCACAGAGCGTCCCGGATGCCGTGACTCGTAGCGACACCCCCTCCCCTACGACCAGATAGGCTTCGTCCATCTCATTCCTCCTCTTGCGTCATTCAAAAGCGCCAAGGAGGAGCTCAGCAGGTGTCTCCTCCTTGGCGCACCGTGGCAATGAAGTTCCTAGACCGGGATCGGAGGATTGATCCGGTCTGTCAGTGCATCGAAGCTAACCAGACCGATGATCGGGTTCGTGAAGACGCAGAGGATGCATGCGTAGCAGACACCACAATCGATGGGTCGCATCATTGGCTGAAACACAGCTTACTCCTTGTAGATTCAGTGTGGATTCAGAGCTTCCGCCGACCGGCATGAAACAGGACCTGTTGTACTGGTTCGGAGGCGCGGAGGACTGCGACCAAGGTTGGTTTTGCCGTCTCGCGTCGCCGACCAGGTCACGGGGAGAAGATCGCTATCCGGGGGGGATGGACCGACGGAATCCACAGCCTGGTTTCCGAAGCCCGAACTGTCGGGCCGTTTGGCCGGACTCGGTTCTCTGCCTGGAGGAGGGGAATCGCCGCGATTAAGAGAGTCCCCGCCGTCCGAGGCGCTGTGGCCAGAGCAGATCATCTGCCTGGCAACCTAGAACTCTCATTCGGCCCGGTCAATTATCTCTTGGTGCCACGGACCGAGCCGGCCCGCTGGCTCGCCCACGGCAACGGTGATGGCGCTCCGGCGCGCCGCCCCGTTCAGCCCCGCAGCTTCGCGAGCGCCTCGTTCAGGCTCTTGCGGAACGCGTCCGGCGCCTTCTCCTCGCGCGCGAGGAGGGCGGCGAGGTGGACGAGGGCCTGCCTTTGCGCTCTCACGGGGACGAAGGCGGCGGGGTCGATGTGCGGGCCGTTCTTCCAGAGGGAGGCGTTCTCGGCCGCGAGGGCGGCGAGCCATGCGTCGAACGGCTTCGGGTCGAAGTCGCTCCGCCGCGTGAGGGAGAGGAGGGCGACGGCGAGCCGCTCGTCCTCGCCCCAGGCGTAGACGACGCCGGCGGTCCGGAGGCGCGTCGCGACGGCCTCGACGATCCGGGCCTGGCCGGCCGGGGTGAGCTTCGGGTTGCGGCCGAGGAACTTCAGGACGTCGGCCGTGTGGGCCGCGGCGTGGACCCAGCCGGCGCCGGCGACGAAGCCGCGGACGTCCTTCTCGGCGGTGAGGTAACGGGTCGTGGCGGCGAGGAGGTCCTCGAATGCCTCCTTCGTCATCCAGGGGGTCTTCAGGTCGACGGCGGCGAGGATCGAGAGGGCGAGGGCCGAGAAGGAGCGCCCGTAGGCCGAGTCGGTGCCGCTCTCGCCGAGCCCCTTGCCCAGGGCCGCCTGGAGCCGGAGACGGAGCGCCTCGAGGCCGTCGGGCGGGACGAGGCCCTGCACGTAGACCCAGCGGGCGAGGGCGTCGAACGCGACGGAGTCCCGGAGCTTCGGGTCGGGCGAGGAGAGGAGCTCGGCCGCCTCGAGGGCGAGGGCGCTGACCGACTCCCCTTCGGGGACGGCGAACTCCTTCGCGGCGAGGGCGTGCCAGAAAGCCGTGTCGTGCGGCGGAGCGGCGGGGGCGGCGAGCGCGACGGCGAGGAAGGGGAGGAGGAGGGCGATCCCGGCGGCACGGCGCATGGAGGGTGTACGGATCGGGGACGGAGAGGGTTCGGCGAGGTTCGGGCGGCCGGTGCCCTGGGGCTCAGTCCGGCGGCCCGAGGAGCGCCTTCGCCCGCGCGAGGACGGCGTCGAACATCGCGGGCGTCAGGCGCCCGGTGTTCGTGTTCTGCCGGCTGACGTGGTACGAGCCGAGGAGCGTGACGCGGCCGCGCCCGGGAAGGTCGAGCGCGACCTCCGCCCCGTGCCCGAACGCGGGGGCCGGCCGCGGGACCTCCGCGCCGTTCGCGGCGAGGACGGCGAGCGTCGAAGCCCAGCCGATGCCGCCGAGCGCGAGGAGGACCCGGACGCGGGGGAGAAGCGCCAGCTCGCGCTCGAAGAAGGGGCGGCAGCGGGCGAGCTCGGCGGGGGTCGGGCGGTTGTCGGGCGGGGCGCAGCGAACCGGCGCGAGGACGTACGCGTCGCGCAGCGCGAGGCCGTCGCCGCGGCGGGCCGACCCGGGCTGGTTCGCGAAACCGGCGCGGTGGAGGGCCGCGAAGAGGAAGTCGCCCGAGGAGTCTCCCGTGAACATCCGCCCGGTCCGGTTCCCGCCGTGCGCGGCGGGGGCGAGGCCGACGAGGAGGAGGCGCGCCGCCGGGTCGCCGAACGCGGGGACGGGGCGCGCCCAGTAGGTCTCGCCGGCGTAGCGCCGCGGCGGGTGTGCCGCGGCCTCCTCGCGCCAGGCGACGAGGCGGGGACAGGCGCGGCAGGCCTCGATCTCGCGCGTCAGCCCGGCGAGGCCGCGGCTCACGCGGAGGGCGCCCTCCGGAGGCGGAACGCGCGCGCGGCGAGGACGGCGAGCGTCACCGCCGTGAGCGGCAGAACGAAGAAGACCATCGAGGCCCGGAGCGCCGGGAGGGCGGGAGAGGCGGTGGCGTCGAGGACGAGGAACGCGGCGTAGGCGACGTAGAAGAAGAGGAAGAGGGCCCCCTCCCACCGGGCGATGACGCGCCCGGTAAAGAAGATCGGGAGGCAGGCGAGGGAGACGGCGATCATCACGGGCGTGTCGAAGGCGAGCGCCTGCGCGGCGACGGGGACGCCGGAAGGGGCGACGAGGCCGGCGAGGCCGAGGACGCAGAGGACGTTGAAAATGTTCGAGCCGACGACGTTCCCGACGGCGATCTCGCGCTGGCCGCGCCACGCGGCGAGGACCGAGGTCGCGACCTCCGGGAGCGACGTCCCGGCGGCGACGATCGTCAGGCCGATGACGAGCTCGGAGACGCCGAACGAGCGGGCGAGCGCGACGGCGCCATCGACGAGCCAGCGCGCGCCGAGGACGAGCATCCCGAGACCCGACACGACGAGGAGGAGGTTCATCCCGAAGGATCCGGGAGCAGCGGGGGGAGCGCTCCCGGGCGACTCCTCGCGGCGGGCCGCGGACTCCCGACGGCTCGCGACGACGGAGTAGGCCGTGTAGGCCACGATCCCGAGGAAGAGGAGCGCGCCGTCGAGCCGGCCGAGCCTTCCGTCGAGCGCCAGGGCCGGGAGGAGGAGAGCCGAGCCGATCATGATCGGGACGTCCCGCCGCATCAGCTGGCGGTCGACGAGGAGCGGCGCGACGAGGGCCGAGAGGCCGAGGATGAAGAGGACGTTGAACACGTTCGAGCCGACGACGTTCCCGTAGGCGATGTCGGCCTGGCCGACGAGGGCCGCCTTGACGCTCACGGCCATCTCGGGGGCGCTCGTTCCGAACGCGACGACGGTCAGCCCGACGACGAGCGGCGAGACCCCGAGGGCGAGCGCGATCCGGGAGGCTCCGCGGACGAGGAGGTCGGCGCCGAAGATCAGGAGGGCGATCCCGGCGAGGAAAAGGACGAGGGTCAGGGCGCTCACGCGAGGCGGTATAACACCGGCCGCCCTCGCCCTATTCCGGAGCTACGGCAGGATCGCCCACGTCGCCTTGAGCATCAGCTGCCAGGTCCGCCGCTCGAGCCCCTTGCCGGTGGCCCGGTTGTAGACGACGTAGACGTCGGAGCCGGGGCGCCACATCCACCGGAAGCGGGCGTTGACGCTCGTGACGTCCGAGTCGGAGTTGACCTGCCCGTAGGCGGTCAGGAGGAGGGCCCGGGAGAAGTTCCAGGTCGTCCGGAGGCCGGCGAGCGAGGCCGTGAAGGAACCGGCGGGGAGCCGCACGTCGTTGTGCTCCCCGGTCGCCTCGACGAGGAGGTGGGGATTCGGACGATAGGAGGCTTCGAGGGCCCAGGTTTCCCCGTGCCCGCCGTAGAACGCCCCCCACTCGACTCCGGCCGCGGCGGCAAGGACACCGGCCGGGCTCGTCCCGAGCTCGACGGCGCGCCGCCGGTTCGTGTACCCGCCGGCCGGAATGACGATGCCGGGGCGGATCTCGAACGGCTCGTCGAGCCGGTCCCACTCGCTCGAGAACGGCTGGGCCTCGAGGTAGCTCGCGTCGCGCCCTTCGGCGCGCAGCTCGAGGCGAATCTCCCGGCCGACGGGGTCGCCCTCCATGTCCTCGAAGTAGTCGACCTCCCCGCCCACCTCCCACTCCCGCAGGAAGCCCTTCGCCGGGTAGAAGCGGCGCCCGGCGCGGCCGAACGCGTTCGTGATGCCGGTCCGCGGGACGAAACCGATGCCGGGGTCGAAGTCCTCGTCGTAGCGCTTCAGGCTCGAGTAGGCGTTCCAGGCGCCGTCGTCGAACTGCCCCGAGACGCGCCAGCCGTCCGTGTCGGGCTTCCCCTGCGGGTCGCGCGTCGTGGCCCAGAACGCGGTGAAGGCGAGCGTCTCGGTCGGCTTCCAGTCGAGGTCGAGGCCCGCGGCGCGGTTCCACTCCGTGCCGGGCGGCCCCCCTTCGCGGTCGGTGAAGATCGCGCCGAAGGAGGATCGCGCCCCGAGCGGGTGCCTCACGCGGGCGACGTAGAAGTCGGTCTCGGGAAGGCCCGCGGAGGCGTCCTGCCGGATGGCGATGACGCCCACCTCGGTCCGGCCGACGTTCCCCGTCAGCCGCGCCCCGCCGACGATCGGGACCGGCTCGCCGTCGGCCGAGAGGCCGATCCGCCGGGAGTAGAAGACTTCGCCGAGCTCCTGCTGGCCGAAGCGGGTGAAGCCGATCCGCTCGAGGAAGAAGTCGCGCTTCTCGGGGAAGAAGATCGGGAAGCGGGTCAGGTTCACGCGCTGGGTGTCGGCCTCCACCTGCGCGAAGTCGGTCCGGAACGTGGCGTCGAGGACGAGCGTCGGCGTGACGCCGACCTTCGCGTCGAGCCCCGCGTCGAACGTCCCGCCGGTCCGGTAGCCGCCTCCGGCTTCCCTCGCGTCGCGGTCGTAGCCGGTCAGGAGGAACGGCTTGATGAGGAGCGGCAGGCGTCGCTCCAGCTCGAAGCCGGTGAGCGTGCCGGCCATCGAGATCCGCGTCGGGCCCGCCTCCCGCCGCCAGGCGCCCCAGGAGGAGCTCTCCTGACGCCGCCGGAGCATCCGGGTCACGTTGAAGCCGAACGCCGTCGCCCCGTCGGGGTAGCGGAGCGCGGAGAGGGGGATCGCGATCTCGGCCCGCCAGCCGTCGGGGCCGACCGAGGCGCGCGACTCCCAGATCGCGTCCCACTCGGTCTCCTCCTTCGACCCCTCGTTCGTCACGAG
>CAYVPO010000084.1:0-15448 GCA_964453825.1 uncultured Holophagales bacterium | reverse complement strand
AGTCGTCACAGGCGACGGCTGGAGACTCCGCTCGTTATCGCGACAGGACTCCGTCCCTCACGAAACCCTCGACGACGAGCCCCTTCTCCCCCTTGCGGAGGAGGACGAGGTCGGCCGTCGCCCAGGGCGCGATCGCCCGACCCGCGGCCCAGGCGCGGGCCTCGCGCGCGAGCGCGGCGTCGTCGAGAAGGAGCGCCCCGTCCTTCGCGAGGCCTCGCGCGGCAACGCCCGCGGCGGCCTTCTCCCACGCTTCAGCCCCTCCGACCGGAGCGGGCGCGACGACGAGGCCGGCGGCGTCCCGCTCCTCGAGGCCCGCGAGGTGCTCGAGGTCGCCGACGTCGACGATCGCGGCCGAAGGGAGGCGCCGGCCGTCGCCCGCGAAGGCGCGGGTCTTCACGACCGCGACGTCGGCGCGGAAGGGAGGAAGGCCCCGCCCGCCGTGGACGGTGGCGTTGCGCAGGACGAGGTCGACGAGGTCGCCGCGGACGTTTGGCGGGAGCGTCTCGTAGAACGGCGCGTCCGCGGTCTCCTCGCCGCGCGCGAGGGCGTGGAGAGCCGAGAGGAGGAGGACGAAGTTGAGCCTCACGAGGCGCTCTTCTTCCCGCGGGCCGTACCAGCCGCCCGTCTCGAGGAGGACGGTCGGGGTCCCCCACCGCGACATCGAGTCGCCGAAGGCGCGCTCCGTGTATTCGGTGGCGTAGCGGGAGACGCGGCCCGGCGCGAACGACGAGGCGACGCGCGCGAGGTGCCCCGCGAGGCCCCGCTTGCGCGCGAGGGCCGGCCCCTCGGGCTCGTTCTCGGCGGCCGAGACGGCGAGGACCGCGATCGCCGCCTGCGGGCCCCCCGCGCCGGCCGTGACGAGCGGGCTCTGGTTGTGGAGGTTGAAGCCGGCCGCGGGCGTGTAGCGGTCGCGGACCTCCTTCAGGAATCGCCCCTCGGGGCTCTGGAGTCGCAGGGCGTCGCGATTCACGTCGATCCCCTGGGCGTTTCGCCTCTCGCCGCGCACGGCGCCGTCCGGGTTGAGCATCGGGACGACGACGAGCGTGAGGCGCGAAAGGAGGTGGGCGGTGGCGGGCTCCGCGCGGTTCTCGGCGAGGAACGCCAGGAGGTCGACGAGGGCCGCCGTCGCGGTCGGCTCATCGCCGTGCATTTGCGACCAGAGGAGGACCTTCTCCGGGCCGGTCCCCGCGAGGACGACCGGGATCTCCCGCCCCTCGGACGAGCGACCTCTCTCGGCGAACCGGACGACGCCGCGGGAGTAGCCAGCGAGCGCCTCGAGGTCGGCGAGGAGCGCCTCGGGCGTGTACGCGCCGGAAGGGGGCGAGAGGCGGATGCCCGGCCAGGCGGCGTGGAGCGTCTCCGGAGCCGGTGCGGGAGGAGCGGCGGCGAGGACGGCGGCGAGGAGGAGCGCGGCCGGCAGGCTCGGCATGCCCGAACGGTATCAGCGATCGGCGCTCAGGCTCCTCCTTCGGCCGGCGCCGCCCTCCTTGACACCTCCGCCACGAGTGGCAAGCTGACCTCGTCCGGGACGAATGGGGATGCGGTTCCCTGAAGGCTCCTCCCGCGGCGTGCCGGGGAGCGGTTCCGCCGGTCCGCGGGGGCTCGCCGGGAGGGGACCGGTCGCCGGGTGTCCGGACGGAGCCGAGGGAGGAACGATGAACCTGACGATCGAGCAGAGGGAGTCTCACGTCCTGGCCCGGATCGAGGACGCCCGCCTCGACGCCCTTTCCGCCCCCGACTTCAAGGCGCGCATGTCGGGCGCGCTCACCGGGACGGCGCCGAAGGTCGTCCTCGACCTTTCCCCCGTCGCGTTCATCGACAGCGCCGGGCTCGCCTCCATCCTCTCGCTCGTGAAGGGGCTCCCCGAGGGGGGCGATCTCCGGATCGCCGGCGCGCGGGACGCCGTCCGCGCCGTCTTCCGCCTGACGCGGCTCGACAAGGTCCTCGCGCTCCACGGCACGGTGGAGGACGCGGTCGCCGCCGTGGAGGCGCGGTGAGCGTCGCGCCGCCGCTCCCGCGGACCGGGGAGGAGCTGCGGGAGGCGATCCGCTGGCACGTCCGGCACTCGCTCGGAAAGGCCTGGGAGGACGCCACGAACGGCGACCTCTTCCAGGCCCTCGGGCTCGCCGTGCGCGACCGGGCCTGGGAACGCCTCCTCGAGACGGAGAAGCGCTACCGGGAGGCCGGCGCCAAGCGGGTCTACTACCTCTCGATGGAGTTCCTCATCGGGCGCTCGCTCGTCGACTCGCTCCACAACCTCGGCCTCCACGACGCGGCCGTCCAGGCGCTCGCCGAGCTGGGGCACGACCTCGACCGCGTGCGCGAGGAGGAGGTCGACGCGGGGCTCGGCAACGGCGGCCTCGGCCGCCTCGCCGCCTGCTTCCTCGACTCGCTCGCGACGCTCCACCTGCCGGGCTACGGCTACGGCCTCTTCTACCAGTACGGCCTCTTCCGGCAGGAGATCGACAACGGCTACCAGAAGGAGCGCCCCGACCGCTGGCTCCACGCCGCGATGCCCTGGACGGTGGAGCGGCCCGAGGAGGCGGTCCTCGTACCGGTCTACGGCCGGATCGTCGACACCGTCGACCGGAAGAGCCAGTACAACCCGATGTGGATGGACTGGAAGATCCTCGTCGGCGTGCCGCACGAGATGCCGGTCGTCGGCTACGGCGGCGAGACGGTGAACGCCCTGCGGCTCTACTCCGCCCGCGCTTCCGACGAGTTCGACATGGAGTTCTTCAACTCCGGCGACTACGTCCAGGCGGTGCAGGAGTCGATCGGGTCGGAGACGATCTCGAAAGTCCTCTACCCCTCCGACAAGGTGCAGAAGGGCAAGGAGCTCCGCCTCCTGCAGGAGTATTTCTTCGTCGCCTGCGCGCTGCGCGACATCCTCCGGCGTTTCCTCCGCGAGGGGCACGCGATCGGCGCCTTCCCCGACCGGATCGCGATCCAGCTGAACGACACGCACCCCGCTCTCGCCGTCGCCGAGCTGATGCGGCTCTTCGTCGACGAGCACGACGTGCCGTGGGAGCGGGCGTGGGAGATGACGGTCGCGACGCTCGGCTACACGAACCACACGCTGCTGCCGGAGGCGCTCGAGAAGTGGCCGCTCCCGCTCGTGGAGACGGTCCTCCCCCGGCACCTGCAGATCATCTACGAGGTCAACCGCCGCTTCCTCGACGAGGTCGCGCACCGCGCCCCGGGAGACCAGGCGATCCTCAACCGCGTCTCGATGATCGAGGAGGGGGAGCCGAAGCAGGTCCGGATGGCGCAGCTCGCCGCCGCCGGGAGCCACTCGATCAACGGCGTCGCCGCGCTCCATTCGCGCCTCATCACCGAGAACCTCTTCCCCGACCTCTACCGCCTCCACCCCGAGCGTTTCAACAACAAGACGAACGGCGTCACGCCGCGCCGCTGGATCCTGAAGTCGAACCCGAGCCTCGCCGCCCTCCTGACCGAGGCCGCCGGCCCCGGCTGGGTGACGGACTACGGCCTCCTGCGCGAACCGCTCGACCGGCTCGCCGAGGACGCCGCGTTCCGCGACCGCTTCCGCGCCGTGAAGCGCGAGAACAAGGTCCGCCTCGCGAGGATCGTCGCCGACCTGACGCGCGTGCGCGTCGACCCCGACTCCCTCTTCGACATCCAGATCAAGCGGATCCACCTCTACAAGCGGCAGCTCCTGAACGCCCTCCACGTCGTCCACCTCTACTTCCGGATCGTCGAGGACGGCGAGCTGCCGAAGGCGCCGCGGACGTTCGTCTTCGCCGGGAAGGCCGCACCCGGCTACTGGATCGCCAAGCAGGTCATCAAGCTGATCCACGCCGTCGGGGAGAGGGTGAACCGGGACACACGGGTGAAGGGGATGCTCAAGTGCGTCTTCCTTCCCGACTACCGGGTCTCGCTCGCCGAGCGGATCATCCCGGCGGCCGACCTCTCCGAGCAGATCTCGACCGCCGGCATGGAGGCCTCGGGCACCGGGAACATGAAGCTCTCGATGAACGGCGCGCTCACGATCGGGACGCTCGACGGAGCGAACATCGAGATCATGGAAGAGGTGGGCGGGGAGAACATCTTCATCTTCGGCCACACCGCCGAGGAGCTCGACCGCCTGAAGGCGCCGGGGGCCTTCTCGGCCCGCCGCGTCTGGGAGGACGACCCGCGCGTCCGGCGCGTCGTCGACGCGTTCCGGACGCCCCTCTTCGCGCCGTTCGAGCCGGGGATCTTCTCGTGGCTCTTCGAGCACGTCGTCGAGAACCACGACCCTTATTTCCACCTCGCCGACTTCGACGCCTACGCCGCCGCGCAGGCGAGGGTCGCGGAGCAGTGGACGGACGCGCCCGGCTGGACGCGCAAGGCGGTCCTGAACGTGGCACGGATGGGGAAGTTCTCCTCCGACCGGACGATCCGCGAGTACGCCCGGGACATCTGGCACCTCGCGCCCGTCCCGCCGGAGCCACCGCAGCCGCGTTAGCGCGGATTTCGGCCCCGGCGGCCGTTCGGGGGACAATCACCTCCCCCGGAGGAGTCCAATGCCGAATGTCGCGCCCCGCCGACGCCGGGCGGCCGTTGCCGCCGCTCCGAAAGTCGCCCCCCCCGGGGCCCGCCGCCCGGCGCGCCCGAAGCGCCCCGCGCCCGCCGCCCCGGCGCCGATCGTCGACGGGACGCCCCACGTCCACCCCGAGGGGGAGTTCCTCTGGGAGAGCTCGCCGTCGCGCTACATCGCCCGGATGAACGGGGCGACGGGGCGGGAGGTCCTCCGTCCGATCGACCCGGAGGAGCTCCTGATCACCGCCCACCGCGACAAGAACCCGTTCGAGGTGACGGCCTCCTTCCTCGCGAGCCGGCTCGTCCAGGTGACCGGGAACGAGGAGACCGTCCGCGACGCGATGCGGAAGGCGAACGCGCTCGGGACGCGCCTGGCCGGAGGGCTCGGGCGGTGGACCGGGTCGCACGCCGTGGAGCGCGGCGCGAAGAAGCTGATCGGCGTGGTGGACCGCGAGGTCTTCTTCCAGTTCCGCGAGCCGACGCACCGGACGGCGCGCGAGCTCTCTCAGCGGATCGAGAAGCTCCGCGCCGACGCCCGCGCTGCGCTCGCCGCCCGCGGGAGGAGCCCGCGGCTCCGGGTCCTCCTGACCGGAGCGACCGGCTTCCTCGGCCAGGAGATCCTCGCGCAGGCCGCTTCCGACCGGAGGATCGCCGAGGTCGTCTCGGTCGTCCGCCCCCAGACGGTGCGCGACCCGAAGACGCGCGAGGTGATCCGCGTCCTGACCCCCACGGAGCGCGGCCGGCTGCTCCTCTCGCGGCTCGGCGTCGGCGGGCGCGCCGCGCGCAAGTTCCGATTCGTCGACGGCGACATCGAGAAGCCGGACCTCGGGGTCTCGCCGGAAGAGCTCGCGACGATCGAGAGGACGGTCACGCACGTCGTCCACTGCGCGGCGTCCGTCTCGTTCGACGACACCTACGAGAGCTCCTTCCGCGCGAACGTCCTCGGCTGCAAGCACGCCCTCGACTTCTCGCTCCGGCTCCAGCGGGCGAAGGGGTCGAAGTTCGTCCTCCACGTCGCGATCGAGACCTCCTACATCCACGGCCGCAAGAAGCGGTCGATGGCCCAGGAGAACGCCCTCGCATTCCCGAGGAACTTCTACAACAACTTCTACGAGCTGACGAAGGCGATGGCCTCGATCGAGACCGACCAGCACATGGTCGAGGAGGGGCTCCGCGTCGTCCAGCTCCTGCCGGCGATCGTCATCGGCGACTCGCGGACCGGGAACAACCGCGGCGACACGAAGGTCGTGAACGCCCCGGTGAACGCCTTCGGGCGGGCGAAGGAGGCGCTCGACGCCCTCCGCGCCACGCGCTTCGGTGAGCCGAAGGCCGCGGCGATCGCCTCCGTCGCGATGGTCTTCCCGGCCGACCGCTCCGCCGAGATCAACCTCGTCACCGTGGACCGCGTCGTCGAGGGGATCCTCGCGGCGCTCACCCGGCCCGAGGCGATCGGCGAGCGGGTCCACCTCGCGACCGACCACCGGATCCGGACCGAGGACATCGTGAGGATCGAGAAGGAGGAGCTCGGGGTCGACGTCCGCCTGGCCGACCCGACGCTCTTCCGGAACGTCACGCTCCCGTTCGTCGCCGCCCTCCTGCGCAAGGCGAACGAGCCGAAGCTCGCGAACGCCCTCGAGAAGCTCGGGACGATCTTCGGCGGCTACGGCGAATGGGGGCAGCCGATCCACAGCGTCGGGAACGACGTCCGCGTCCTCGGCCTCGCGCTCCGCCGCCCGAACACCTACTACGCGTTCCGGATGCTCTGCCGGCACAACAAGCTCGTCCAGGACTTCGGCCGCGTGAAGGACCCGGACGAGATCGCCCGGCGGGAGCGGGTCTGGGCCGAGGCGATCGAGAGGATCGAGCGGGAGTCGGGTCGGCTCGCCGGGTCGCTCGAGACGGCCGAGTTCCGGAAGCGGATCGAGGAGGTCCTCGACCTTCGGACGTTCGAGGCGAAGGCGCCGTCGAAGTAGCGGCGCACGTGCGTCCGACCCCGGAGGGCTCGAAGGGGCTCCTCGCTACCTGGGTTCGACGACGCTGACCGTGTTGTTGTGGTTCGAGATGACGTAACCGATCGCGTAGCAGCGCGTCGAGCAGGTGACGACGGCCCGTTGTCCGAAGTGCTCGGTCATCTCCGAGAGCTCCTCCAGCCCGCTCAGCTCGGGGAGGGCGTAGATGTCGTTCATCTGGAAGTACGTTCGGGCCGGGACCCTTCGCTCGAGCCGCGCCGTGCCGCCGGTCGCGTTCGTGACGAGGATCGAGACCGTCGCCTCCTCTTCGTCGCCGTTCACGACGACGAGATTCGTCCGGTAGTGATTCCGCCGGGGATTGAGCATGAGAAGGTTCTGCGGCACCCCTGGATCGAAGAAGCTTCGATCGGCGTAGAGGACCGGGCCGACGCCGTAGTTGCAGACGCCCAGGAAGAGAGCGTCGCCATAGACGTACTCCCCTGCGGCATGCCCGCACACTCCCTGGCCTGCGAGACCTGGCGGGTCGACGACCGTCGTCGTCAGCATTCTGGAGAGTACGAGCAGACCTTCGTCGACCTCGCAAACGGCCGCTCCGTACTCCGCCTCGTCGAGCACCTCGAGCACCGGCGACTGCTGCCCTCGGGCCGTGTAGAGGCCGAACCCCCCGCGGACTACCGTCTCCCCCGGTAGCACCGTCACCTGGTACGGCCGCTGCCTCGGCGACCCGATCCAGTCGACGACCCGAAACGACTTCGGCGACGACGTCGGGTTGATGATCCGGATCTCCGTGCCCCAGAGCGACGAGTAGCTGCCCCGCGCGAACGCGACGACGTTCGGAATCAGGATCTCCTTCGCGGACAGCGGCCGCGCCGCCAGAAGCAGCGTCAGCAACCCCGCAAACGCCATGAGTCTTCTCATCGGCTTCTCCTTCCTCTGTTGCGAACGCGACCGCGGGATCGTCCTACGGCCCCGTTCCCTCCGAGACGAGCGACCAGCTCGCCCAGACGACTTTCCATCCGTCCCCTTCCGGGACGAGGTTCATCTCGAACCGCACCTTCGCCGTTCGCGGGAGCATTTCCGCGAGCGCGCCGAGATTGCGCGGCGAGCCGTCGAACGAGGCCGTGAACGTGGCGCGGGCGAGGTCGGGCTTTCGGTCGACGACCAGGTCCGAGAAGGAAGCCGAGATCGACTCGTAGGCCGTGAAGTAGCGGCGGATCGTCAGGAGGGCGGCCGCCCGGTCGGGGTGCTCGGCGTCGGCGTAGGCCGCGGCGAGGAGCTCGCCGGCGGCGTCCGCGTCGCGGTCCTCGGCGGCGGCCTCGAGCCCCGCGATCGTCGCGCGGACCGGATCGGCCTCCTTCCGGCAGGCGGACGACGCGAGGAGGAGGAGGGCGAGGAACGGGACGAGGCGACGGGTCATGGCGTCTCTCCTTCGGCGCTCGCCGGCGCCGTGCGCGAGAGGAGGATGGCGGAAAGGACGGCCGCGAGGAAGGCCGCGCCCCAGAGCGCGTTCCCGCCCCAGCGCTCGAGGACGGCCGTTCCGGCCCACGGCCCGATCGCGAAGGCGAGGTTGAACGACATCATGTAGAGGCCCATGTACTCGCCGCGGCGGGCCTCGGGGGCGAGGTCGGCGACGGCGGCGTTCAGCCCCGGGAAGAGGACGATCTCGCCGAACGTCCAGACGACGACGGCGACGAGGACCATGGCCGGGGCGCCGGCGAACGCGAGAAGGCCGAAGCCGACGCCCGTCAGGACCGCGCCGAGCGGGAGCGAGCGGCGGGCCGGCCAGTGGGCCATCGCGGAGTTGAGAGGCACCTCGAACGCGACGACGAGGAGGGTGTTGAGCGTGGCGAGAAGGCCGTACTGCGCCTCGCTCCAGCCGTGGTCGCGAACGAGGAAGAGGGCCATCGCCGCGACGTGCTGGAAGAAGACGATCGCGACGGGGAGGACTCCGAGGACGAGGAGGAGGAGCTTCCGGTCGAGGTGGGCGGGGCGAAGGTGCTCGCGCGGAGCGGCGTTCGCCCCTTCGCCGTGCTCCCGGTCGGGCCTTCCCGCCTTCGCGAGGATCGCCGCCGCCGCGAGGGCCGAGAGGGCGTCGGCGACGAAGAGGGCCGTGTACGACCAGGTGGCCAGGAAGCCGCCGAGGGCCGGGCCGATGCTCATGCCGAGGTTGATGGCGAGGCGGTTCACGGCGAAGGCCGTCTTGCGGTGCTCCGGCCCGACGGCGTCGGCGATGGCCGTGAGGCTGGCCGGGCGGAAGAGCTCGGAGACGACCGCCCAGAGAACGGTCGCGAGGGCGACGGAGGCGGGCGTCCGAGCGACGGGGAAGACGAGGAGAACGAGCCCCGAGAGGAGAAGCGAGACCGTCATGAGGCGGATCGGTCCGACCCGGTCGCAGAGGCGCCCCGCGAACGGGGAGGTGACGAGGGCCGTCGCTCCGTAGAGCGCGACGATCGCGCCCGCCGACGACGGCGAGAGGCCCATGTCGCGCGTCAGGTAGAGGAGGAGGAACGGGAGGACCATCGTCCCCGCGCGATTCACGAACGTCGCGAGGCACTGCACCCACACCGCGCGGGGGAGGGCGCGGAGGTCGGCACGGAGAGACACGACGGCCTCAGGCCATCAGGGCGGTGACGACCCGGAAGGCGACGAACGCCCCGACCCAGGCGAGGACGCCCATGTACGTGAACTGGAGGATGGGCCACGTCCACCCGCCCGTCTCCCGCCTCACGACGGCGATCGTCGACATGCACTGCATCGCGAACGCGAAGAAAACGAGGAGCGCAACGGCGCCCGCCGGAGTCAGGTCGTGGCGGAGGGCCGCCTGGAGGCCGACGCTTTCGTCGTCCCCCTCGATGCCGTAGATCGTCCCGAGCGTCCCGACGATCACCTCTCTCGCGGCGAGGGAGGTGATGAGGCCGATGCCGATCTTCCAGTTGAAGCCGAGAGGCTCGATGAGCGGCTCCACGGTCCGGCCGATCGTCCCGGCAAAGCTGTCGGCGATCTCGGGCGCCTTGCCGTCCTTCAGCGGGACGTGGGCGAGGCCCCAGAGGAGGATCGACATCGCGAGGATGACGGTCCCGGCGCGGCGGAGGAAGACCTTCGATCGGTCGAGGAGGCGGAGGCCGACCTGCCGGAGCGTGGGCCGCCGGTACGGCGGCATCTCGAGGACGAACGGGGTCCGCTCGCTCTTCAGGATCGACGACTTCAGGACCCGCGCGGTGACGACGGCGGCGGCGAAACCGAGGACGTAGAGGCCGAGGAGGGCGGCTGCGCGAGTGCCGAGGAACGGGCCGAGGAGCGGCGTGTCGGGGAGGAACGCCGCGATGATGAGCGTGTAGACCGGCAGGCGCGCCGAGCAGGTCATGAACGGGGCAATGAGGATCGTCGCGATCCGGTCGCGCTTGTTCTCGATCGTTCGCGTCGCCATGATCGCCGGCACCGCGCAGGCGTAGGCCGACAGGAGCGGGATGAACGACTTCCCCTGCAGGCCCACCTTCGCCATCGTCCGGTCGGCGATGAGCGCCGCGCGTGCCAGATACCCCGAGTCCTCCAGCAGGCCGATGAAGAGGAAGAGGATCAGGATCTGCGGGAGGAAGACGAGGACGGAGCCGACGCCTCCCCAGATGCCTTCGACGACCAGGCTCCGGAGCGGGCCATCGGGGAGGAGCCTGCCGACGAGGTCGCCCGACGCTCCGACCGCGCGGTCGACGAGGTCCATGACGGGCGCGGCGGCGCTGAAGATCGTCTGGAAGACGGCGACGACGACGGCGAGGAAGACGAGCGGCCCGGCGACGGGGTGGAGGAAGAGGCCGTCCAGCCGGCGGGTCCAGACGGGGGGCGCCGGCGGGAGGTACTTCGCCTCGGCACCGAGGCGCGCGGCCCACTCGCGGCAGCGCGGCAGGTCGTTCAGCGCGGGGAGCTCGACGGGACGCGGGATGCCGATGCGACCGCGCAGGAACTGGAGGATCGTGTCGTACCCCTCGCCGCTCGCCGCGCTGATGAGGGCGACGGGCGCGCCGAGGCGTCGGGCGAGCTCCTCCACCTGCACGTCTCCGCCGCGCCGCTCGAGCTCGTCGGCCATGTTCAGGACGATGAGGGTCGGCAGGCCGAGCGCGAGGACCGGTGCCGCCAGAACGAGGTGGCGGCCGAGGTTCGTGACGTCGAGGATGAGGAGGATCGTGTCGGGGCGCGGGACCCCCTCCATCCGGCCCATCAGGACATCGAGCGTGACGCGCTCGTCCTCGGAGCGCGGGTTGAGGCTGTAGACGCCCGGGAGGTCGATGACGTCGAGCTCCGCCTCGTCTTCGATCCGGAGCTTGCCGAGGTGCTGCTCGACGGTGACGCCCGGGAAGTTCGCGACTTTCTGCCGCAGGCCGGTGAGCCGGTTGAAGAGCGTCGACTTGCCGGAGTTCGGCGGGCCGACGACGGCGACGACGCGCGACGGCGGCGGGGCCGCTTCCCCGGCTGGCCGGGCCGGGAGCGTGGACGCCGCGTTCACGAGGCGCTCGCCGCGCCGGGCTTCGGGAGCGGCCGCAGGTGGAGGCGGGCGGCCGTCTCGCAGCGGAGCGCGACCTCCGTACCGTCGACGCGAAAGACGCGCGGGTCGCCTCCGGGAGCCCGGAACGAGGCCGCCACGCGGCTGCCGGGGAGGAAGCCGAGCTCCATCAGCCGGAGCGAGACGTCGTCGGGGAGGTCGATCCGGTCGAGGATCGCTTCTTCTCCCTTTCGGAGGTCGAGGAGGGTCGCGGGATGACGGGTGTGTGGCATGTCGGGGGCCGGCGAGCGGTGAAACTCGATCTCAGCCACCGGGTAGGATGCCTCCGCCGCGCCGGGCCGTCAAGCGAAGGCGGGGCCGGAGGGCCGGCCCCGCCGCTCGAAACGGCTTACTTCGCGCCGGGGGCCACGGGGCCCTTGACGATGTCGAGGAGCTCGACGTCGAAGACGAGCGTCGCGCCCGGCTTGATCTGCGGGGGCGAGCCGGCGTCGCCGTAGGCGATGTCCGACGGGCAGACGAGCTGGGCCTTGCCGCCCTTCTTCATCAGCTGGACGCCTTCCTGCCAGCAGGGGATGACGCCGCCGACGCGGAACTCGGCCGGCTCGCCGCGCTGCACGGAGCTGTCGAAGACCGTCCCGTCGACGAGCTTGCCCGTGTAGTGGACCTTCACGGTGTCGGTCGCCGTGGGGCTCGCGCCCGTGCCGGCGGCGACCTCGGTGTAGATGAGGCCGGACGGCTTCTTCTGGGCCCCCTTGGCGGCCGCGGCCGTCGCGAGGAACGACTCGGAAGCCTGCTTCTCCTTCGCCGCGAGCGCGCCCGCGCGCCCCTGGGCGAACGCCTGGATCTTCGGGCCGAACTCCTCGAGCTTGACCTTCTTGTCCTTCCCGAGAGCTTCGTCCGTCATCCCGACCTTGAGCATGTCGAGCTCGGCCGCCGAGAGGCCGAGGGACGTGAGGTTCCGCCCCATGACGATTCCCATGGCGTAGAGGGTCTTCTCGTCGTCCGTCTTCGGCTCGACCGCGGCGGCGGCGGCCGGCGGGTTGGCCCCGGCGTCCTTCTGGCAGCCTGCGAGGAGCACGGTGAGGACGAGGGCCGGGACGGCCGACGTACGGTTACGGAACATCAGGACTCCTTTCTCCTGCACCCGGGATCCGCGGTCCGGCGCATCCGGAGGGTCCTGCGGCCGAGCGTCGGCGGATGCTACGCGCAACCGGGCTTCGGCGGGAGGTCGGGGCCGAAGCAGAGAACGAACGATCGTGCTATTTTCGGGAAGATGGGAAAGGGCGAGTCGACCCGGGAGGCGATCCTCCGGCACGCGATCGTCGTCGCGAGCCGCGTCGGGCTCTCGGGGCTCACGATCGGGCGCCTCGCGCAGGAGCTCGACCTTTCGAAGAGCGGCCTCTTTTCCCACTTCCACTCGAAGGAGGCGCTGGAGCTCCAGGTCCTCGAGTACGGCGCCGCCCGGTTCGTGGAGAACGTCGTGAAGCCGGCGCTCGCCGCCCCGCGCGGCCTCCCACGCCTCCAGTCCCTCTTCGACCGCTGGCTCACCTGGTCGCAGTCGGACCCCTCCTCCGGGGGCTGCTTCTTCGTGGCGATGGCGACGGAGCTGGACGACCGCCCCGGCCCGGCCCGCGACCTCCTCGTCCGCCTCCAGCGGAGCTGGATAGACCTCCTGGCCGGCGTCGTCGACTTCGCGGTTCGCGAGGGCCAGCTCCGTCCCGATTCCGATCCCGAGCAGCTCGCCCACGACGCCTACGGGGCGATGCTCGCCTACCACCACGCCTCCCGCCTCCTCGACGACCCGGCCGCGGAGGAGCGCGCCCGTCGTTCCTTCTCCTCCCTCCTCGACGCCCGAAGGACCCCCGCCTCCTGAAAGGAGCTCGATGAGCGCCGAACGCACCGACTCCGGTATCCGATCGAGCCTCCCCCCTCGCCGGAGGTTCCGGTTCTCGCTCCCCTTCCTCCGCCGGACCGACGGAGGCCCGACGCCCCCGCGCCCCCCGCGCCGCAGTCCCTGCGCGCGCCCGGGCTGCCCGAACCTGGTCGTCGACGAGTGGGAGGAGTCGGGCCTCCTCTGCGCCGAGTGCGCGCTCGAGGAAGACCTCTGCGACCGCGAGGGGCGCTGGGACCGGATGTACCCGGGGCGGTAGTCTCACAGGCGACACGGCCGGGGCGCCGCCCTCACGGACGGCCGGCCCCGGGGAAACGGAGGGACCATGAGCGTCGACTGGAACCAGGTTCTCGCGACCGTCACCCAGACCGCGACGAACGTCGGGCTGAAGCTCCTCGGCGCGCTGGCCGTCTTCATCGTCGGCCGCTGGCTGATCCACCTCGCCGTCCGCCTCGTCTCGGCCGCGCTCGAGAAGCAGAAGATCGACCCGACGATCCTCCGATACGTCGCGTCGATCATCAGCGTGGCGCTGAACATCCTGCTCGTCGTCGCGATCCTCGGCTATTTCGGCGTCGAGACGACCTCGTTCGCGGCGCTCGTCGCCGGCATCGGCATCGCGGTCGGCGCGGCGTGGGCGGGCCTCCTCTCGAACTTCGCCGCGGGGGTCTTCGTCATCGTGCTGCGGCCCTTCAAGGTGGGCGATTTCATCCAGGCCGGCGGCGTCACCGGGACGGTCGTCCGCATCGGCCTCTTCGCGACGGAGATCCTCACGCCCGACAACGTCCACACGATCGTCGGGAACGCGAAGGTCTTCGGTGACAACATCCTGAACTACTCCGCCTCGGAGTACCGGCGCGTCGACCGGACGGCCCAGCTCGCCCACGGCGTCGACCCTGCCGACGCGATCGCCCGCCTGAAGACGCGCCTCGCCGCCATCCCGAACGTCAACGCGACGCCCGCGCCCGACGTCGAGATCCTCGACTTCACGCCGATGGGGCCGGTCCTCGCGGTGCGCCCCTACACGCACACGGACAACTACTGGCAGGTCTACTTCGACACGAACCGGGTCATCAAGGAAGAGTTCGGGGCCGCCGGATACCCCGTCCCCGAGCAGCACGTGGTGCTGCGGCAGGTCGGCCCGAAGGCCTGAGGTTCCCCCGCGACACGTGGCCCGGCCGCGTCCGGCCACGTGTCGTGCCACCCCGTCCGACGGTGGGCCGGCCTGCGGCCCACCGTCGTACCGGCCCAGCCGGGCCTGCTATCGTCCGCCGCCCGCATGATCTCCTTCTCGAAAGTCTCCAAGCAGTACGGCCGGCAGGTCCTCTTCGTCGACGCCTCGTTCCAGCTCAACCCGGGCGAGAGGGCCGGCCTCGTCGGCCCGAACGGAGCCGGCAAGACGACGGTCTTCCGAATGATCACCGGCGAGGAGCAGCCGGACGACGGCGAGGTCGCCGTCCCGAAGAAGCTCTCGGTCGGCTACTTCCGGCAGGACGTCGAGGAGATGTCTGGCCGCTCGGTCCTCGAGGAGGCGATCGCGGGGAGCGGCCGCCTCGGCGACCTCCACCACGAGCTGATGGACCTCGAGCACGCGCTCGCCGACCCGGAACGCGCCGACGAGATGGAGAAGGTCCTCGAGAGGTTCGGCGAGGTCCAGCACGAGTACCAGGAGCGGGGCGGCTACGAGCTCGAGGCGCGAGCGAAGGAGATCCTCCAGGGACTCGGCTTCCCCGACGAGGTCGTCGACGGCGACGTCGGCGCCCTCTCGGGCGGCTGGAAGATGCGCGTCGCGATGGCCCGCATCCTCCTCGGCAAGCCCGACGTCCTCCTGATGGACGAGCCGACGAACCACCTCGACCTCGAGTCGATCCTCTGGCTCGAGCGCTTCCTCCACGACTACGCCGGCACGCTCCTGATGACGAGCCACGACCGGGACTTCCTGAACCGGATCGTCACGAAGATCGTCGAGGTGGACGGCGGCGAGATCTTCACCTGGTCGGGCGACTACGACTTCTACGAGCGCGAGCGGACGCTCCGCGAGGCGCAGCGCGAGGCGGCCTACGCCCGCCAGCAGGCGATGCTCGCGAAGGAGTCGCGCTTCATCGAGCGCTTCTCGGCCCACGCCGCCAAGGCCGCGCAAGTGCAGAGCCGCGTGAAGAAGCTCGAAAAGATCGAGCAGCTCGAGATGCCCCGAAGGCGGAAGGTCGTGCGGTTCGACTTCCGGCAGCCGCCCCGCTCGGGCGACGACGTCGCCGCGCTCTCCGGCGTCGGCAAGCGCTACGGCTCGCGCGTCGTCTACGACGGCTTCGACTTCCTCGTCCGCCGCGGCGAGCGCTGGTGCGTGATGGGAAGGAACGGCGCCGGCAAGTCGACGCTCCTGAAGATGGTCTCGGGGGCGATCACCCCCGACTCGGGGACGGTGAAGCTCGGCGCGAGCCTGAAGCTCGGCTACTTTGCCCAGCAGTCGCTCGACCTCCTCGACCCGTCGCTCACCGTGATCGAGCAGCTCCAGAAGGACTTCGCTCTCGAAGGGCTCGGCGTCCTCCGGAC
>CAYVPO010000083.1:0-15494 GCA_964453825.1 uncultured Holophagales bacterium | reverse complement strand
CAAGACCGGTCTAAAACGGTCCGCAGTTCGGCTGAGCGGATGATGGCCGAGACCGGCTACACGCTCGACGAGATCGCCCGCGTCCAGGCCGAGACGAAGGTCGGGAACACCCCGCTCCACGAGCTGACCCGCCTGACCGAGGCCGTCCGTGCGACGGCCGGGCCGGGGCGGGGAGCGCGGATCCTCGTGAAGGACGAGGCGGCGAACGCCTCGGGCTCCTTCAAGGCGCGGCGCGCCTCGATCAGCGCGTACGAGGCGAAGAAGCGCGGCTACGCCGGCGTCGTCACCGCCACGAGCGGAAACTATGGCGCCGGCGTCGCGAGCCAGGCCGCGATGCGCGACCTCGGGTGCATCGTCCTGCAGGAGGTCTTCGACAGCCGCGGCGTGGGCCAGCCCGAGATCCTCGAGAAGTCGAGGGCCTGCGAGGCGTACGGCGCCGAGGTGCAGCGGCTCTCCGTCGGGCCGGAGCTCTTCTACGTCCTCCTGAAGACGCTCGAGGAAACCGGCTGGTTCAACGCGAGCCTCTACACGCCGTTCGGCATCCGCGGCGTCGAGACGCTCGGCGTCGAGATCGCGCGCCAGGTCCGCGCCCGTTACGACCGCGACCCCGACGCCGTCGTCGTCACGCACGCCGGCGGCGGGAACCTGACCGGCACCGCGCGCGGCCTCCTCGCCGAGGGGTGTGAGAAGACGCGCGTCGTGGCCTGCTCCGTCGACCTCGCCGGGCTCCACATGGCCTCGGACCGTGACTTCAACCGGAAGAGCTTCACGACGGGGCACACCGGCTTCGGCGTCCCCTTCGCCACGTGGCCCGACCGGGTCGACGTGCCGCGGAACGCCGCGCGGAGCCTCCGCTACATGGACGAGTACCAGCTCGTCAGCCAGGGCGAAGTCTTCTACGTCACCGAGCTGATGACGAAGCTCGAGGGTCTCGAGCGCGGCCCCGCTGGGAACACGAGCCTCACGGCCGCCGTGACCCTCGCGAGGCAGATGGGCCGCGACCAGGTCGTCGTCGTCCAGGAGACCGAGTACACCGGCGCCGGCAAGCACCACAACCGCCAGCTCTCCTTCGCCCGCGAGAACGGGATCGAGGTCAGGGTCGGAGACCCGGCGGAGAACGTCCCGGGGAAGACGATCGTCCTTCCCGCCTCGCTCGAGATGGTTCGGGGGCGGGTGCAGGACATGGACAAGCTCCGCCTCTCTTACCTGAAGAACGCCGCGAAGCAGCACCCGGCGGAGACGTGGAGCGACGGCGACGTCGCGTTCCTCGCCGCCGACGTCAAGAAAGACCCGGCCTGGGTCCGCCAGGCCGCCGCCGCCCTCGCCTGACTGGAGACGACGATGACGATGACGACGACCGACGACAGGATCGCCCGCTTCGAGGAGCGGCGCGCCGCCCTCGCGAAGCTGAGCGACGACGAGCTCAAGGACCGGTTCTGGAAGCTGACGAACGAGGTCGTGGCACCGATCGTCGAGCTGGCGAGGGGGCACACCAGCCCGAGCATCGAGCGGGCCGTGCTGCTCCGGATGGGGATCGACTCCGTCACGACCCACGGTGTCGTCCAGCGGATCCTCGACGCCGGGCTCCTCGGCAAGGGGGCCGGGCACGTCGTCCTGAAGGTGGCGCAGAAGACGGGGAAGGACCTCCGCGCCGCCGCGCAGTCGATCCTCGACGACGCGACCGTCCTGGAGCGGCTCTTCTGAGCCCGGGAGAGGAGACGACGATGAACAAGCCGACTCCCCCGAATCGGAAGCTCGACATCGAGAAGATCCTCGAGGGGCTCGAGAGCTACCACCCGCCGCGGAAGGGATGGACCTGGCGCGAGGTCCCCGAGGGCGGCGTCGACATGGGGCCGTTCCACTTCAGGGACATGTCGAAGCCGCTGACGCGGTCGATCGGCCTGCCGGCGAGCAAGTACTTCGACAACATCGACCCGCAGCCCTCCTGCGTCGTGACGACGGAGATCGCCTCGGGGCGCTTCGAGGACGACCTCCGCCGGATGCGGATGGCCGCCTGGCACGGCGCGGACCACATCATGGTCATCCGGACGACGGGGCAGAGCCACATCGACGGCCTCCTCGAGGGGACGCCCGAGGGGATCGGCGGCGTGCCGATCACGCGCAAGCAGATTCGCGCGAGCCGCAAGGCGTGCGACGAGATCGAGCAGGAGGTCGGGCGCCCGATCAACTTCCACTCCTACGTCTCCGGCGTCGCGGGACCCGAGGTCGCCGTCCTCTTCGCAGAGGAGGGGATCAACGGCGCCCACCAGGACCCGCAGTACAACGTCCTCTACCGGAACGTGAACATGTACCGCTCCTTCGTCGACGCGGCGGAGGCGAAGAAGGTCATGGCGGGCGCCCGGATCTTCCAGATCGACGGCGCCCACAACGCGAACGCCACCGCGAAGGCGGGCTGGCTCGTCATGCCCGAGCTGATGGTCCAGCACGGGATCAACTGCGCCTACTCGGTCGCGGCCGGAATGGACAAGGCCCTCATCGGCCTCTCCACCGTCCCGCCGAACTCCCCGCCGGCGCCGAAGCTCTGGTACGACCTTCCGTACGCCGTCGCGCTCCGCGACTTCTTCAGCGACTTCAAGATGCGGGCGCAGCAGAACACCCGCTACATCGAGGCCGACATCGAGGAGGCGGTCCGGACCCACACGGTCGACACGCTCATCTCGATGCTCACGCGGGCCGACATCCAGAGCACGATCACCCCGGACGAGGGGCGGAACGTGCCGTGGCACTACAACAACATCCGCGGCGTCCAGACCGTGAAGCAGACCTGGGCTGCGCTCGACGGAATCAAGGAGCTCGTGGCCCTGAAGCACGACGGGCCGCTCGGCGAGATGGTGCGCGACCTGAAGGAGCGCGCCGTCGCCTTCCTGGAGGAGGTCCTCGAGGTGGGCGGCTACTTCGCGGCGGTCGAGAAGGGCTTCTTCGTCGACTCGGCGAAGTACCCCGAGCGGAGCGGCGACGGCATCGCCCGTGACGGGAAGGGGGGCGTCGGCGCCGGCTCCCTCGTCCCGCGCGACCCGGACTACATGGCCCCCGTCTGCGACCACTTCGGGACGAACCACCTCCCCGCGGGGTCGGCGAAGGCCTGCGACCCGATCGGCGGCTGCACCCTTTGCGACCCGTCGAAGATCGTCTTCGTCGACGAGCTCGACCCGGAGGACAACTGCCACAAGCGGCTCGAGAAGACGCTTCCGTACCGGAAGGGGAACGCGATCCGGCCCGAGGCCGAGTGGGCGGGCGACGGGACGGTCCTCGTCCAGCTCTTCGTCCCCGAGAACGAGGAGATCGCCCCGGTCTACGCCGTCGAGATGGCGAAGAAGATGGGGCTCCTCGACCCGGAGGTCATCAACACGATGGTCCTCCACCCGGCGGAGGGGTGCTTCGTCGAGGTGAAGGGAAAAGTCGCGTTCGACGTCGACCGGACGACGCTGAAGATCCCCGAGAAGGAGGTCGTCCTCCCCGAGCAGGAGCTGCGCGACGCGGTGAAGAAGGTCGGTCTCACGGTCGTCGCCGGGACGGTCGGCGAGGACGAGCACAGCGTCGGCCTCCGCGAGATCCTCGACATCAAGCACGGCGGCATCGAGAAGTACGGCGTGAAGTACCACTACCTCGGGACGTCGGTGCCCGTCGGCAAGCTCGTCGACGCCGCCGTCGAGACCGGGGCGCACGCCATCCTGATCTCCACGATCATCAGCCACAACGACGTCCACCGCGCCCAGATGAGGAAGCTCGCCGAGCTTTGCCGCGAGAAGGGGATCCGCGACCGTGTCGTCCTCGTCGCCGGCGGCACGCAGGTGAATCGCGACATGGCGAAGGAGACCGGCCTCGACGCGACGTTCGGCCGCGGGACGAAGGGGATTCACGTCGTGAACGCGATGGTCAAGGCGCTCCGGGCGCGCGGAGCGGCCTGAGCGAAACGCAGCGGCGGGGCGCGGCCGTTTCCCGGCCGCGCCCCGCGATCCATCCACCGGGAGGCGCGGCCCGAGGCCGGAGATGAAGATCGACGTCCTGACGCTCGAGGTCGGCTCGACGATCACGAAGGCGAACGGCTTCGTCCGCCGCCCGGGCGGCGGCTTCGACCACCTCGCCCAGGGCTTCGCCCCGACGAGCGTCGCCGCGGGGGACGTCGGGATCGGCGTCGACGCCGCGCTCGCGGATCTTCGCGCCCGGTCCGGCCTCGGCCCTTCCGGCGCCGAGACCTTCGTGAACAGCTCGGCGGCCGGGGGCCTCCGGATGACGGTCCACGGTCTGACGGCGTCGATGACGGCGCGCGCGGCGCGCGAGGCCGCGCTCGGCGCCGGCGGGATCGTGAAGCTGGTGACGGCGGGCGAGCTCGAGAGCTGGGAGCTCGACGAGGTCCGCGCGATCTCGCCGAACCTCGTCCTCCTCGCCGGAGGCGTCGACCACGGCGAGAAAGGGATCGTCCTCAGGAACGCCGAGAAGCTCGCCGCGCTGATGGCGGACGGGCTCCGCGTCCCGGCCCTCTACGCCGGGAACGCGGCGCTCCGCCGCCCGGTCACGGAGCTCTTCCGTCTCGCGGGCGTCGAGCTCCACGTCGCCGAGAACGTCTTCCCCGACGTGGACGTCCTGAACGTCGACCCGCTCCGGCGCCTCGTCCACGAGGCCTTCAACCGCCACATCGTGAACGCGCCGGGGATGCACCGCCTCGCGGAGCTGACCCGGCACGAGATTCTCCCGACGCCCGGCGCCGTCCTCCGCGGCGCCGAGCTCTTCGCGGAGGTCGCGGGCGACTGCCTCGTCTTCGACGTGGGCGGCGCGACGACCGACGTCCACTCCGTGACGGAGGGGAGCGCCGACTGGCACTCCCGCCTCCTCGAGCCGGAGCCCCGCGCGAAGCGGACGGTGGAAGGGGACCTCGGCGTCTTCGTGAACGCGCGCAACGTCGTCGACCTCGCGGGCGAGGCGGACGGCGAGGAGCGCCTCGCCGACCTTGCCGCGCTTCCCGTCACCGAGCGCCAGAAGGCGCTGACCCGCTGGCTCTGCGAGCGGGCCGTCTCGATCGGCGCGCGCCGTCACGCGGGCGTCGTCTCCGACCTCTTCACCCCGACCGGCCGACGCCAGGTCGTCAAGGGGAAGGACCTGACCGCCGTCCGGTGGGTCGTCGCGACCGGAGGCGCGCTGACGAAGGTGGAGGGGGCGGCCGAATGCCTCCGCGCCGTCTGCACCGGCGCGGGGAAGCACCTCCTCCCCGACCCGTCGGCCACGATCCTCGTCGACGCCGAGTACCGCTTCAGCGCCCTCGGCACCCTCGCCCACGCCTACCCCGACGACGTCCGCGCGACGTTCCGACGCTGGACCGGCGCGCGCTCGGAGCCGTAGAGGAGCCTCATGTACATCCGGACCCCCCGCCTCGAGATCTACCCCGACCGGATCGCCCAGAACGCCCGGGCCGTCATCGCCCTCTGCCACGAGCACGGGGCCCAGGTCGCGGCCGTGACGAAGGTGGTCTGCGCCCATCCGGCGGTCGTGAACGCCCTCGTGGCGGGCGGCGCCGACATGGTCGCCGACAGCCGCATCCGGAACCTCCAGGCGATGGCCGACGCCGGGATCGACCGGCCGCTCATGCTCCTCCGGATCCCCGCGCCGAGCCGGGCGGCCGACGTCGTCCGCTGCGCGAACGTCACGCTCAACAGCAACCTGCGGACGATCGAGCTCCTCTCGGAGGCGGCGGTCCTCCACGGCGTCCGCCACCAGGTGATCGTCATGGTCGACGTCGGCGACCTGCGCGAGGGGGTCTGGCCCGACCGGGCGATCGAAATCGTGCGCGGCGCCTCGAAGCTCCGGAACGTCGAGGTGATCGGCCTCGGCTGCAACCTCGCCTGCTACGGGGGCGTCATCCCGACGCGCGCGAACATGACGGCCCTCGTCGGGATCCGGGACCGGTGCCGGGAGGAGACGGGGCTCGACCTGAACCTCCTCTCCGGCGGGAACAGCGCGAACCTCCCGCTCCTCGCGAGCGGAGAGATGCCGTGGGAGATCAACCACTTCCGGATCGGAGAGGCGATCGTCCTCGGCCGGAACGTCATCGACCGGAGCCCCTGGGCGGGAACGCGGCAGGACACGTTCAAGATGGTCGCGGAGGTCGTGGAGGTCGAGCGGAAGCCGTCCATGCCGATCGGAGAGCGCGGACAGGACGCGTTCGGCGGAACGCCGGAGTTCGAGGACCGCGGCGTCCGCCTCCGCGCGATCTGCAACCTCGGCCGGCAGGACGTCGTCGTCGACGGCATCGAGCCGCTCATGCCCGGGGTCTCCGTTCTCGGCGGCTCCAGCGACCACCTCATCCTCGACGTCGAGGAAGCGGCGGAGAATGTGAAGGTGGGCGACGAGCTGGAGTTCTGGCCCGGGTACGGAGCGCTCCTCGCGCTTTCGACGAGCCCATACGTCCAGAAGGTCGTGATCCGCGGATGAGCCTCCTCTACGCGACCCACGCGCGGGTCCACCTCGGGAACGTCCGCGACAACCTCCGCGCGATCCGCGCCGCCGTGGGGCCTTCGCGGAAGGTCCTCATCGCCGTCAAGGCGAACGGCTACGGCCACGGCGCCGTGGAGGTCTCGCGAATGGCGGAGGCGACGGGGACGGCCGCGTGGCTCGGCGTCGCGACCGTCCCCGAGGGAGCCCAGCTGCGGGAGGCGGGCCTTCGTCTCCCGATCCTGAAGCTCGGGCCGACGTTCCCGTGGGAGATGCAGCCGGCCGTCGAGGCGGGGATCACGCTCGCGGTCTGCTCGCGAGAGGAGGCGGATGCCGCTGCCGATGCCGCACGAGCGGCCGGACGCCCCGCCTCCGTTCACCTCAAGATCGACACCGGCATGGGGCGGGTCGGCGTGACGCAGGAAGAGGCGCCCGCTCTCGCGCTCCACCTCTCGGCGCTCCCGGGAGTGGAGCTCGGCGGCGTCTTCACCCACCTTCCCGTCAGCGACGCGGCCGACCCGGCCTTCACGCGGGAGCAGATCGCGCGCTTCCGCGCGGCCGCCGAGGAGGTCCAGGAGGCGGCCGGCCGGAGGCTCCTCGTCCACTGCGCGAACTCCGGGGCCGTTCTCGGGCACGAGCCCGCCTGGCTCGACATGGTCCGGCCCGGGATCATGATCTACGGCTTCCGCCCCGACCCCGAGACGCCGGCCACGATCCCGCTGAAGCCGGGGATGAGCTTCCTGACGCGCGTCTCGTTCCTGAAGCGGGTCGCGGCCGGCACCTCGATCGGCTACGGCAGGACCTGGATCGCCCCGCGCGACACCTTCATCGCCACGATCCCCGCCGGCTACGCCGACGGCTTCAACCGGCTCTTCTCGAACCGGGGTCGCGTCCTGATCGGCGGACGGAGCTACCCGCTCGTCGGACGCGTCTGCATGGATCAGAGCATGGTCGACCTCGGAGAGGAGACCGACGTCGCGGTCGGCGACGAGGTCGTCCTGATGGGGCGGAGCGGCGACGTCGAGATCCGGTGCGAGGAATGGGCCGAGAAGCTCGGGACGATCACCTACGAGGTGACCTGCCAGGTGAACCCGCGCGTGGTGCGCGTCTACGACCCGTACTGACTCCTTCGGCCGCGGAAGCGGGGGCTCCGCCGCGCGGCGTCCCGCAGGAGGCGGCGTCTGCTGGATCAGAGCGAGGGGTCGAAGGACCTCAGGTGCTCCATCGCGTGACGGTACCCGGCCTCGATGATCCGGGCGTGCAGGCCGGTCGCGAGCATGCCGAACCCTGCGAGCTCGGGCCGCAGGCAGACGTCGGCTTCGAGCCGCATCTGCTCGACGTTCGCGAGGCTGGCCAGGAGCATGCTGTGCAGCAGCACGTCGAACACGCCGGGCGGCGGACGGTGTTTCCGCCGGCGGTCGAAGCGGGCCAGCAGCTGCGTCCACGGCGAGGGATAGGCGCTGCCGGCGAACGTCAGGTGCTGGGCCGAGCTCACGTCGACGGCGATCACGCGGCCGGCGAGCCTTTCGCGCGCGACTCCGACGGGAAGGTTGTCGATCAGGCCACCGTCCACGAGCAGCTCGCCGTCCCGGATCCAGGGTTCGACGATTCCCGGCAGGGAGCAGCTGGCGCGCAGCGCGGCCCAGACCGGGCCCCTCGTGTGGAGCTCGACCGCTTTGCGGGTCAGATTGCTCGAGACGGCCACGAAGGGGAGCCAGAGGTCTTCGATCCGGGTCGGGCCGCACTCGTCCGCGAGGGCGCGGCTCAGCCGTTCGCCGCGGATCAGGGAGAAGAGCGGGAGGGTGTAGGCGCCGAAGGGGCGTGCCTGGTGGAAGCGGAGGGCGGAACGCCGAAGGTCGTCGTCGCTCGAGTCGGTCGCGACGAGGTAACCCGACATGGCACCGGCGCTCGTTCCGGTGACCAGGTCGATCGGGATGCCCTGCTCGCGCATCGCGCGCACCACCCCCAGGTGAGCGAAGCAGCGCGCGCCGCCGCCCGACAGCGCGAGCGCCACACCCCGTCCGGCGATCCCGCGAGCCATGCGTTGAACGTCGTCGTCGCGGTCGAGACGTACGTGGACGTGCGCGTCGACCGTCCGGGCGTCGAGCCAGCGCGCCGTGTCTCGCGGGGGCTTCGAGCCGTCCCGGTGCAGCAGCGCCAGCAGGAGCCGGGGCTGGCGTTGGGCCGGCGCCGACGGCCGGAGCGCCCGCTCCAGCGCGCCCGGGCTCGGGTCGCCGTCCGCGTCGGCGACGAGGATCACCTGGTCGGCGTGGCCGACCACACGGGCGCTCCAGGCGCTGGGGGTCGCGTCGGCCACGAGCAGCAGGAAGCGGTGCGAGGCGGCCTGCGCCTCGAGCCAGGCGCCGACCCGGATCCACGCCGGGTGCGAGCCGGAGAAGCCCGCCGTCTCCCTGGTGATGCCGATCTCGTCGAGACGGGCGCTGCTCGCGTGGAGGGTCGGGCCGAATCGGGAGAGCGCGAAGGCGAGCCGCCGGGCGAACGCCGCGACGTCCACGCCGGGAGCGGCCGGCACCAGGGCGAGCGTCAGCCCGGCCTCCGTCGCGCGGTGCGGCGCATCTCCCCGCCTCACGAGCCGCCGGGCCAGCGTGCGCAGGATGGCGTTCGTGACTTGCGGCCACGCCGAGACCAGCTCGGCGAACCGGTCCATCGGGAAGCGGACGAGCTCGGCGTCGCGCAGCGCGTAGGCGGTCGCCGAACGCGGCTCGCCGGTGAGCAACGCCAGCTCGCCGAGAGCTTCGCCCTGCCCGACCTCCGCGAGGAGCCGCTCGGCCTGGTCTCCGCTCGCGGGCTCCACGACCGCAATGCGGCCGCTCGTCACGACGTACCACGCGTCGCCCGGATCGCCCTCGTGGAAGAGCACCTCGCCGCTGCGCAGCGTGAGCCACTCGATCTGGCCGTCGATGGCAGCCAGCACGCCGTCGCCGAGGGGCCCGAAGAGGGAGGGCAGGACCTCCAGCATCCGGTGTCGCCGTACGCGCCGCCCGGCCACCCGGGCGACCGCCTCCAGCAGCTCGGGGAACTCGTCGCAGAGAGCGTCGAAGGTCTCCCGCCGCAGCAGGAACACCTGCGTTTCCTCGGCCGCCACGACCGTCGCCGAGGCGACGCCTCCGACGACGAGCTGCATTTCGCCGACGGCGCCCCCGGGTCCGATCGTGTCGATGGCGACCTCGGGTCCGTCGTCCCGTCGCAGTCGGACCTCGGCTCGGCCGGCGGCGACGACGAACAGCGAATCGCTGGCCTCGCCCTGGCGCAGCAGAGTCTCCCCGGGGGCGAAGGACATCCGGCTCATGGCGCCTGCCAGCCGGGCGCGCAGCGGCTCGGAAAGCGACCCGAAGGTCTCCGATTCCGCCAGGAGCGCGCCCGCTTCCCGCGTGGCGCAGTCGTCCGGTCTCATCTCGGGCGCGGCCATCCCGGCCTACCCGGCCGCCAGCTTCCGTTCCACCCGGACCAGCCGCTCGGACAGGATCCGGCCGAGGTTGAAGTGGAGCTGGAGCGCCACGTCCGGATCGGACTTGCCCAGCTCGGTCAGGAAATGCCGCCGCAGGACGAGCAGGTGACAATCGCTCGCGGCCCGGACCGACGCCGTCCGCCTGCCCTCGTCCCGAAAGAACGCGAGCTCGCCGAACAGATCGCCACGCCCCAGCACCGCCAGTCGGCGGCCCTCGGCCGAAAGCACCTCCAGCGCTCCTTCCAGGACGATGTACATCTCGCGTTGGCCATGGCCGGCCCGGGTGACGAGCGTGTCGCGCGCGACGTCGAGGAGGAAGCCCTTCGTGGTCAGCTTCCGGACGGCCGCCTCGCTCAACCCGTCGAGGATCGAGCTCGCGCCGGCGTCTTGCAGGAGCCCGTCCTGGACCTCCTGCCAGATCTGGTCGCGCTCGAGCTCGACCGAGGATCCGCCGGGGTCGAGCAGGTCGCCCAGGGTCGAGAGGTCGAGAGGGGGCCTCTTCCCGGGGCCCGTGCCGTAGAAGCGCGAGACCAGCGACGCCACGGGCGAGCCCACCTGCTTGAGGTACTTCGCGTCCGACGCGATCCCGACCAGCGGCACTTCCAGGCCGTCCACGGTGGGGACGAGCGGCGCGGCGTAGGGGCGAAAGCCGAGCTTTCGGTAGTGCGGCACGAGGCCGGGCGCGCAGTAGCAGAAGCCGAGGTCGACTCCTGCGGCCACGCCGCGCTCGTAGACCGAACGCACGAGCGACGGAAGCAGCAGCTTTCCTCTCAGCGTCGGCCGGATCATGAGACGGCCGAGCTCGGAGATCCTTCTCTCCTCGATGCCCGGGAACTTCGACATCGAGAGCATCTCGAACTCGTGCCTCGGGATCCGGCCGGGCTGCCAGATCCGAAGGCGCACGGTCGCGCTGATGTCGTCCAGCCGGCCCGTGTAGAGCAGGACGGAGCACTCCTGCTCGTCGTCGACGTCGCAGACGACCTTGCGGACGTGGTCCACGCCGCCGATCTCGCGGCCGAGCTCGTCGACGTAGATTCGGTACCGGAAGGCGTAGACGGCGTCCCGCTCCTCGCGACTCTTCGCTTCGTGGACCTGCTCCAGCTTCGTGAACCACGGTTCGAACAAGGGACCTCCTGATCTTGGGGCGGGCGCAAAATAGCAGCTTCCGACGGCCGCCCGAAGGAGTCGCAGGAAGCCCGGAGGAACGGGAGGAGGACGAGATGGCAGACGAACAGATCACCGCGGGGAACATCGCGAAGGAGCTCGGCGCCTCGCCCGCGAAGGTGAAGAGGGCGATCGAGGCGCTGAAGCTCGCGCCCGTCGCGAAGAAAGGCGCCTGCAGCTACTACTCGCGCGCGCAGCTGAAGAAGATCGAGGGCGCGCTGAAGTAGGCGGCAGGTCCTGAAAGAGACCGCGATGCCCGGGGAAACCGCACAGTGGGAGCGGGCGGGCCCGGGAGGGCTCCTCTTCCCCTGGCCGCCGCGCTCGCTGCGGTGGGCGCGGCCCGTCCAGGTCGCGCTCCGCACCGTCCACGTCGCGGCGATGGCGCTCGTCCTCGGTGGCCTCGCGTTCGACGTCCCCGATGTTCGGCTCCACGTTTCCGGCGTCGTCACCGTCGCGAGCGGCGTCGGCCTCCTCGCGGTCGAGCTCGCGCGGACGGGCGTTTTCCTCTACACGGGGGCCGGTGTCGCCTCGCTGCTGAAGCTCGCGCTCCTCGGCCTCGGTGTCGTGTTCCCCGTCGCGCGCTTCGAGCTCTACCTCGCCGCTACGCTCGTCGCCTCGGTCGGCTCGCACATGAGCGGCTCCTGGCGGCACTGGTCGATCCTGGACCGCAGGACCCTCAGGCAGGACTGAGGCGCCGCGCGCCGCGCGGCGTCCTTCACGCTACACCCCGAACGTCCGCGCCACGAGGCTCCGCGCCCGCGCGGGGTCGGCCGTCCCCTTCACGAGCGCGCGGCCGTCGGCAAAGAGCGTCAGCTCGACGTCGTCCGACCGGAAGCGGAGGAGGTAGTCGTTCGCGACGACTTCGCCGAGCGGGCGGAGGCGCTCGGCGAGCGACGCGAAATCGGGCCGGGCGGGAACGAGCGGCCGGACCTGCACCGAATCGCGTCCGCAGAGGAGTGCGGCCTGCGGAGCCTCGACGGACAGGAAGTCGAAGCGGCGAGTGGCGCAGCAGGGGCAGGCCGGGTCGCGCGAGACGGCCATCCGGGTGAAGCGTCCCTCCCAGACGTCGCCGTAGACGAGCTCGCCCTCGGAGGGCGCCTCGCGCGTCGCGAGGAAGCGGAGGGCGCGGCCGACCTGCATCGAGGCCGCGAGGTGGGCCGCGGGGCCGAGGATGCCGGCGGTGTCGCAGGTGGCGGCGGAGCCCGGCTCGGGGACCTCGCCGAGGAGGCAGCGGAGACAGGGCGTGACGCCCGGGACGAGGAGCGCCGCGAGGCCGGTCGAGGCGATGCAGGCGCCGTACACCCATGGCATCCCTCTCTCGACGCAGGCGTCGTTCAGGAGGAAGCGGGTCTCGAAGGAGTCGAAGCCGTCTACGACGAAGTCGACGCCGTCGAGGAGGTCTCGGACGTTCCGGGGGCCGACGTCGGCGACGACGGGCTCGACGGCGACGTCGCCGTTTACGCGGGCGAGCCTCCGAGCGGCGGCGACCGCCTTCGGGAGCCCCTCGCGGACGTCCCCTTCGTCGAAGAGGGCCTGCCTCTGGAGGTTCGAGAGCTCGACCACGTCGCGGTCCACGATCCGGAGGAAACCGACACCAGCCCGGGCGAGGAGGCTCGCCGACTCGGCCCCGAGGCCGCCGCAGCCGGCGACGAGGACACGGGCGGCACGGACGCGGGCCTGTCCCTCGGCGCCCATCGGGCGAAAGAGGACCTGGCGGGAATAGCGGTCGTCGGGGGGCCGGTTCATCGCGACCGATTCTCTCGCGAAGCGGCTTCCCCGAATCCGGCCCTTTCTTGCCCCGGTTCCCCCCCGGATGCTACCGTTCCAAGGGCGGTCAGCCACTCGTGACGTCCCCCCCCCCCGGGGCGCGCCGGCCGGCCCCGACGAGGCGAGCATGTCGACGACGACGCCCGACTACACCGTCCGCACGAACTACACGGACAACCTCGAGGAGATGCGGGCCGCCCACAAGGTCCTCCTGGAGGTGCCGTTCACCCCGAGCGAGCCCACCCGCGGCTACAACATGCGGACGCTCCACGTCGACCTGACGAACCTGAAGGTGACCGAAAAGAAGGTCACGCAGGAGATGGTCGACACCTTCGTCGGCGGGCGCGGCTTCGGCCTCTGGTACCTCTGGAACGCGACGACGCCGACGACGAAGTGGAACGACCCGGAGAACGAGATCGTCATCAGCCCCGGGCCGATCGCGGGGATCACGCAGTACCCCGGCACCGGCAAGTCGCTCGTCGTGGCGATCTCGCCCCTCACCGACATCCCGATCGACTGCAACGTCGGCGGGTACTACGGACCTCTCCTGAAGTTCTGCGGCTTCGACGCCCTCGAGCTGCAGGGGAAGGCGGCCTCGGAGGTCGTCGTCCTCGTCGACGGGCCGCGCGGCGTCATCCGGATCGAGGAGGCGCCCCTCGAGCCGGCCGACAGCCACATCTGCTCCGAGATCTTCACGCACATGTACGCGGACGGGCCGCAGGACCTGAAGAACGTCTCGGTCGTCTCGGCGGGGAAGGGCTCGGACCACAGCCTCATCGGCTGCCTGAACTTCTCCTTCTGGGACAACAAGCGCAAGGCGGCGCGCTTGAAGCAGGCGGGGCGCGGCGGCGTCGGGACGGTCTTTCGCGACAAGAAGCTCAAGGCCCTCGTCGTCCGCGGGCCGGTCATCAAGGCCGACCTGAACCACGTGGCCGACCGGGCGCGGATCCAGAAGGTCGGGAGCGTCATCAACAAGGAGATCCACGACCTCGACTCCTCGCAGTGCAACATGCGGCGCCAGGGGACGGCCCACCTCGTCGAGGTCATGGACGCCTACGACCTCCTGCCCGTCAAGAACTTCCAGTACGGCAACCACCCCGACACGAAGAACATCGCCTCGCCTGTCTGGGACGCCCGCTTCACGCAGGGAATCCCCGACGGCTGCTGGTACGGCTGCACGATGTCGTGCTCCAAGGGGGCCGACGGCCACGTCGTGAAGACGGGCCCCTACAAGGGCGACGTCGTCACGGTGGACGGCCCCGAGTACGAGAACGCCGCGGGCCTCGCCGCAAACTGCGGCATTTTCGACCCCGACTGGCTCCTCGAGGTCAACTTCTACTGCGACACCTACGGGGTCGACACGATCTCGTACGGCACGCTCTGCGCGTTCGCGATGGAGTGCTGGCAGCGCGGCATCCTGAACGCCGAGCGGACGGGCGGCCTCGACCTGAAGTGGGGGAACGCCGAGTCGCAGATGGAGCTCCTCCACCAGATGGCCCGCGGCGAGGGCTTCGGCCTCGTCGCCGGGCAGGGCGTGAGGCGGATGAAACAGCTCTTCGCCGAGCGCGGCTGGGGCGACCTCCAGCTCATGACCGACATCGGGATGGAGGTCAAGGGGCTCGAGTACTCGCAGTACCAGTCGAAGGAGTCGCTCGCGCAGCAGGGGGGCTACGCCCTGACGAACAAGGGCCCCCAGCACGACGAGGCCTGGCTCATTTTCATGGACATGGTCAACAAGCACCTCCCGACCTTCGAAGCCAAAGCAGAAGCTCTCCACTATTTTCCGCTCTTCCGGACGTGGTTCGGCCTTCACGGCCTCTGCAAGCTCCCCTGGAACGACATCGAGCCGGCGAACAACGCCGAGCAGGCCGAGCCGGCGAAGGTGCCGGAGCACGTCCACAACTACTGCGAGATCGCCTCCGGCGTGACGGGCATCGAGGTCACGAAGGAGAAGATCATCGAGCAGTCGGAGAAGGTCTACAACTTCCAGCGCGTCTTCAACCTGAGGCGCGGGTACGGTCGGCGCGAGCACGACTGGCCGCCGTACCGCTCCGTCGGCCCGGTCACGGTCGAGGAGTACGAGTCGCGCGCCGAGCGCTACGACAAGCAGATGCTCGAGGAGATCGGCGTCGACCCGGCCGGGAAGCCGGTCGAGGAGAAGATCGCGATCACCAGGGAGTACCGCGAGGATCGTTACAGGAAGCTCTGCGACGCCGTCTACAAGCGCCGCGGCTGGACGACCGACGGCGTCCCGACGATGGAGACGATCACGAAGCTCGGGATCGCCTTCCCCGAGGTCGTCGAGCTCGTGAAGAAGAACGGGGGCTGACGCGGTGGACCCGAAACCGGGCGCCCCGGCGCCGGCCGCGGCCGATCGGGGCACCCGGCTCGTCGTGAACGGCGACCCGCTCGACTGGCACGAGGGGATGACGGTCCGCGACGTGCTCAAGGCGAAGAACTATGTCTTCAAGCTCATCATCGTCACCGTGAACGGGACGCTCGTCCCGCGCGGGGCGTACGACGAGGCGCCGGTCCCGGCCGGCGCCGACGTCAAGGTCGTCCACCTCATCAGCGGGGGATAGGGGAAAGGGGTCAGGCGTGAAATCGTGTATTGTCGAAGACAATACACGATTTCACGCCTGGCACG
>CAYVPO010000082.1:0-15546 GCA_964453825.1 uncultured Holophagales bacterium | reverse complement strand
CCTTCGGGGCGGTTCGACGCCGAGGCGACGCCGCCGTGCTCCTCGACGACGCGCTTGACGATGGAGAGGCCGAGGCCGGTCCCTCCGCGGCGGCGCGTGAAGAACGGCTCGAACGCCCTCGAGAGCGTCTCGGCGTCGAAGCCGCCCCCCGAGTCCTCCACGGTGAAGGTCCACCAGTAGAAACCGTCCGCGAACGTCCGCCGGGACGCGACGCGCACCGTCGCCCCCTCCGGGGAGTGGAGGAGGGCGTTCTCGAGGAGGTTCCGGAAGACCTGGTGCATCCGGCGACCGTTCAGCGGGAGGAGGAGCGAGGGCTCCTCCAGGTCGACGACGACGGCGCACGAACGGTCCGCGGCGAGCTTCTCGCACGCGTGGACGGCGCTCTCGACGAGGCTCCGGACGAGCTGCGGCTCGGGGTTCAGCGTCCGGGGCTCGCCGTAGTCGCGCAGGTCGTTCACGAGGCTCGCGATCCTCTCGGCGCTCTCGCGGAGCGCGGCGACGAACGGGACGTAGCGAGGGTCCTCGCCGAACGTCGCCTCGAGGGCGTCGAGGTTGATGAGGATGCCGTAGACCGGGTTCCGGATCTCGTGAACGACGCCGCCGACGAGCGCGCGCAAGGCCTCCTCGGCGCGGCGCCGCTCGGTGATGTCGGTGCACATCCCGGCGACGCGGGCCGGCCGGTCACCGTCCCAGGCGACGACCTTCCCGGCGTCGAAGACCCAGATCCACTCGCCGCTGCGCACCCTCAGGCGGTACTCGGCCTCGAACCGCGGAACGCGCCCCTCGAGGTGCGCGCTCATCGCCGCCTCGATCTGCCGCCGGTCGTCGGGATGGATCCGCCGGAGCCCGGCGTCGAAGGTGTCCTCGACCCCTCCGGGCGGGAGGCCGAGCATCTCGAACCAGCGCGGGCTCCGGTAGACCTTCCCCGCGCCGAGGTCCCAGTCCCAGAGCCCCTGCTGCGTCCCCTCGAGGGCGTGGTTCAGGCGCTCCTCGCTCGCGCGGAGCGCCGAGAGCGCTTCCTTGAGGGCGGTCACGTCGCGCGAGATCCCGGCGATACGGTGGATCCGGCCCCACTTGTTCCGGACGGGGGTGAGGATCGTCTGGAACGCGCGCGTCTTCCCGTCGACCGTGTGCTCCTCCTCGAACGGGAGAGGGAGCCCTTCCTCGAGGACGCGGCTCAGGTGCGGCAGGAATCGGGCGAACGCCTGCTCTCCGAGGCACTCCCGGACCGAACGGCCCGCGAAGCCGGGGCTGAGGAACCCCGCTCCGGCGTTGAGCGGCGGGTTCACGGTCTCGAAGCCCATCGCGCCGTCCTCGGCGATCCCGACGACGTAGATCCAGTCGAACACGTTCGGGACGACCGTCTCCAGCGGCGTCTCGCTCCCCTCCGCCGAAGGGCTCGCCACGAAGGCGGCGTGCTGCGGACCGAGGGCGTCCCTTCGCGCGCGGGCCCTCTCCAGCGCCTCCCGGAATCCCGCGATCCCTCCGAACGCCTCCTGGAAGCCCGCCCGGAGCATCTCGGCGACGCGACCCGATCGGCCCCTCGGGAGGTAGACGAGGGCCGGCACTCCCGGGTGACCCGCTCGGAACGCCCGGACCCTCTTCGCGAACGCGTCGCTTCCGTCGTCTCCGGCGACGATCACGTCCTCCGGTCCGCACGGACACGCTTCGAGCTCGGCCTCGCTCCACGGGCCGACGTCGACGACGACCGGAGCCGGATCCTGCGAGCGCGCGAGCGCGCGTGCCGTTCGGCGCTCGAGGCCCATCGTGAGGATTCGCCACCCGCCCGCCCGCTCGTCCGTCTCCGTCATCGCTCTCCTCTGTCGGCTGTCGGCGCTCCCTGGCCGCTCCCGGCCTCGCCCTGCCGAGCTTCGCGGAATGCAAGGGCCGGACCATCTCCGCGACGGATCCCGATGCGGAACGGCGCCCGACCGTCCATGGTAGCGCCGCGCGGCCTGCCGGGATCGGAGCGTCGGGCGGCTCGCGTCCGTTCTGCCGTCCAGCCGTCCGCGCATCGGACTAATATGCCGGTCGCGAAGTCCCGATGAAAAACCGGACCGCTCTCCCGCGCGGGGCGACGTCGCACCTTCGGACCGTCGTCGCCGCCCTCGTCGTTGCGTTCGCCGGCTGCGGCGGCGGTGGCTCGACGCTGTCCCCGCTCCCCTCCGGGACCCCGAGGCCGCTCGGGGGGGCCAGCGCGCTCGAGCTCTTCCCGGCGCTCTCGCCCGCGGGCGATGAGCTCGCGTCGTCGGTGATGACGAACGGCAAGCTCGAGGTCCACGTCCGCTCGCTCTCCGGCGGGCCGGGCCGCCCCCTCACGCGCGACGGCCGCAACAACGTGCAGCCCGCCTGGTCGCCCGACGGCCGGCTCATCGCGTTCCATTCGAAGGACCGCGGGGGGATCTGGGTCGTGCCCGCCACCGGAGGCTCCGCGCGCCTCCTCGCGAGCTTCGGGTCCCGCCCCTCCTTCTCCCCTGATGGCCGGCGCGTCGCGTTCCAGTCGACGCCTCTCACCGACGTGGCGGCCACGGCGGCCCCCGGCCTCGCCCCGTCGACGATCTGGGTCGTCGACGCGGCCGGGGGGGCGGCGCTCGCCGTGACGAGCCCGGGAAGCCCGATCGGAGGCCACGGCGCGCCGGCCTGGTCGCCCGACGGCGACCGCATCTACTTCGTCACGTCCGAGCCGCGCCTCACGCAGGCGGAGATCTGGTCGGCGAAGCCCGACGGCAGCGACCTCGTACGGCTCCACGCCGGCACCCGGATCTACGGAGTCTGCGTCCCGCGCGGAGCGAAGGCTCTCTGGTTCGGGGGCCAGGGAGAGGCGTCGAGCTACGCCCTTCACCGCATCCCCCTCGACGAGCGCGGGCGAACCGCCGTCGGCCCGGCCGAGGCGATGACGCCCCCGGGCTCGGCCGTCCCCCACAGCCCCAGCTTCTCCGCGGACGGTTCCCGGGTGGCCTGGAGCGAGCTGACGACGACCGCGGCCATCTGGAGCCTTCCGCTCGACCCCTCGACCTCGCTCGCCGCCGGACCGCCCGCGCCCCTCACGGGAGGCGACGGCCGGGCGACGTGGCCCGTCTTCTCCCCGGACGGCAGCACCGTCGCGTTCGGGTGGGTCCCGCCGGGCGGGACGAACGACGTCTGGCTGATGGAGGCGGACGGGGATCACCAACGGCCCGTCGTCGAGGGCCCTGCGGTCGACTACGCGAGCGACTTCTTTCCCGACGGCCGCCGGCTCCTCTTCTTCTCCAACCGGGAGGGGGGGGCGTTCGCCGCCTGGGAGCTCGAGGTCGCGACGCGCACGTTCCGGCGCATCCCGGCCGACCTCCACGACGGCATCGCGCCCCGGCTTTCCCCCGACGGGAAGCGCATCGCCTACCACTCCAAGAGGGACAGCATCACGCTCAACACCTGGGTCGTCGACCTCGCGACGCGGACCTCGCAGCAGCTTACGTTCGACCGCGAGTTCGTCGGCTTCCCGTGCTGGTCGCCGGACGGCCGCGAGCTCGCCCTCGAGGTCCGACGGGGAGACGACATGTTCATCGGCGTCATCCCGTCGGCCGGGGGGACCCCCGAGCTCCTGACCCAGAAGCGAGGGCTCTCCTGGGCGTTCAGCTATTCGCCGGACGGCCGGCGGATCGCGTTCGCGGGCTACCGCGACGACACCTGGAACCTCTGGTGGATCGACCGGACGACGCGCGAGGAGAGGCGGCTCACGGAGAACCTCCGGCTCGACGTCTACATCCGCTATCCCGCCTGGTCGCCGAAAGGCGACCGGATCCTCTACGAGCAGGCCGAGACGCGAGGAGAGGTCTTCCTCCTCGACGGACGCGCCCCGTCCGCGGCCGCCCGCTGAAGCCGCCGCCGGCCTGCCTTGAAGCTCGAGTCGTTCCGCCGCCGGTTCTTCGAGCTCCTCCCCCGCTACGAGTGGGAAGGGACGCTCGGGCGCGGCGGCATCGGAGTCGTCTTCCGGGCCCTCGACCGCGAGCTCGGGGAAAGCGTCGCGATCAAGGTCCTCTCCCCGAATCTCGCGCGTGACGAGAACGCGCTCCTCGCACGGTTCAAGCGCGAGGTCGCGCTCAACCGGAAGATCAAGCACCCGAACGTCGCCCGGATGTTCGACTACGGCATCGCCGGCGACTACCCGTTCATCACGATGGAGCTGATCGAGGGCGAGGACCTCTGGACGATGATCGGGAGGAGGCAGCGCTTTCCCGCGGCCGAGGCGGTCCCGATCGTGCGGCAGATCGCGCGCGGCGTCGCCGCGATCCACCGGCTCGGCATCCTCCACCGCGACCTGAAGTCGCAGAACGTCCTCGTCGACCGGCACGGCGCCGCGGTCATCCTCGACTTCGGCCTCGCCCGAGGATCCTTCGACCCGGGCCTCACGCTCGCCTCGGTCCTCCTCGGGACTCCCGAATACATGTCCCCCGAGCAGGCGCTCGGCGACCCGCTCGACGAGAGAGCCGACCTCTATTCCATCGGCGTCATCGCCTGGGAGATGCTCTCCGGCCAGCTCCCGTTCGCCGGCGACTCGCCGGTCGCGACGGCGATGAAGCACGTCCACGACCCGCTGCCGGACCTCCGAGACCTCGCCCCCGGCCTGCCGTCGGACCTCTTCGCCGTCCTGATGCGAGTCCTCGAGAAGAAGAAGGAGGACCGCTTCCGCTCGGCCCAGGAGCTGGACGACGCCCTCGCTCTCTGCGACACCGGTCCGGCCTCGCCGCTCCCCGGGGAGCGCCTCCTGCCGGAAGCGGAGGCGTTTCTCCGCGAGGTGGAGATCGCGATCGACTCCATCATCCTGCCGCGCGAGGCGCGGCCCGCCTCGCACGTCGACGCGCCGAAGACCGCCGTCACGGCGCGCCCCCGGCGGCGGCCGCCGGTCGTCCTCGTCGTCGAGGAGGACGTGCGCGGCCTCCTGAAGCTCGCGACGACGCTCTGCATGACCGGCTGCCGGACGCTCGAGGTCCGCAGCGCCGAGGAGGCCCTCGAGACGGCCCTCTCCCGCCAGGTCGACCTCGTGCTGATGAGCACGCGCCTTCCCGGCATGGATGGTTTCGACGTGGCGCGGATCCTGAAGTCGATCCCTCGCGCCGCCCACATCCCGGTCCTCCTGCTGGCCCCGGGCCCCGACCGTGCCAAGCACGCGTTCGCGCTGCAATCCGGTGCGGCGGACCTCCTCCCCGAGCCGGTCCCGCAGGCGCTCCTCGAGGAGCGGACGTGGGATCTCCTCCGCCGACGCGGCTTCTCCCGTCCGAGCGACAGCGGCCCGGCCCGCGAGAAGGGCCCCGCCTCCCGGCCCACGTCCCGACCCGGCTCCCGTCCCTCCCCGCGTTCCCCCTCCCGCACTCGCGAGCGGAGGGGCAGTCGCAGCTGAGGGGAGGCCCCCGTTATCATCCGCGCCGTCGGGAGAGACAGATGAGCGACGCCCCGCGGATCCTCGCCCTCGCCGGAAGCCTGCGCGCCGGCTCGTTCAACAGGCGCCTCCTCGCCGTGGCGGCCGAGGGCGCCCGCGCCGCGGGGGCGGACGTGACGGGGATCGACCTCCGCGGCTTTCCGCTCCCTGTCTACGACGCCGACCTGGAGTCGGCCTCGGGCCTCCCCTCGGCCGTGCTCGCGCTCAAGGAGCGTTTCCGAGCGGCCGAGGGCCTCCTCGTCGCGAGCCCGGAGTACAACTCGGCGATCAGCGGGACGCTGAAGAACGTCCTCGACTGGGTCTCCCGGCCCGCACCGGGCGAAAAGCCGCTCGAGTGTTTCAAGGGAAAGGTCGCCGCCCTCTGCGCCGCCTCGCCGGGCGCGCTCGGAGGCATTCGCGGGCTCGCCTCCGTTCGCGTCGTCCTCGGCAACCTGGGCGTCGTCCTCCTCCCCGACCAGGTCGCGCTCCCGAGGGCCGCCGAGGCCTTCGACGCCGAGGGGAACGTCGTCGACCCGGCCCGCAGGAAGTCCCTCCTGGAGCTCGGGGCCGCTCTCGCGCGCGCCGCCCGCGCCCTTCGGAGCGCGTCGTGACCGGGGCACCCGCCTTCCAGGACCTCTACCCCGACCACTGGGCGCTCTGCTACGGCTGCGGCCGGCTCAACGAGCACGGCCTCCGGATCCGCAGCTTCTGGGACGGCGACGAGACCGTCGCGACGATCGTCCCGCGTCCGCACCACACCTCGGTCCCGGGATTCGTCTACGGGGGCTTCATCGCCTCGGTCATCGACTGCCACTCCACCGGGAGCGCCGCCGCCGCCGCGCACCGGGCGGCCGGCGGGGACCCGACCGTCGGCCCCTACCCGCGCTTTCTGACCGGGACGCTGAAGGTCGAGTACCTGAAGCCGACCCCGATCGACACCCCCGTGGAGCTCCGCTCGACGATCGTCGAGGTGAAGGAGAGGAAGGTCGTCGTCGCGACGACGCTTTCCTCGAAGGGGGTCGTCTGCGCGCGGGGCGAGGCGATCCTCGTGAAGGTCCCGGAGACGTGGGCGCCGAAGGCCTGAATCCCACGCGCCGCCGTCAACCTTGCGGCGCCCCGCACGTATCTTCGAGGTGACGGACCTGGTGAGAGGATTGCCCCGCCTCCGGCGCGGCCGGACGACACGACAGGAGGATCGATGAATCGAGCCCGACGGATCGCGGCCCTCGCAGCCGCGCTCGCCTTTCTCGCGGCCCCCGCCGCCGCCCAGCAGACGGTCTACCAGGGCCACGGCGCCGACAGCGTCCCTCCCGAGGTCCTCGCGAAGTACGTCGCTCCCCCGCTCCCGTCGGAGCTCTCGCGGAAGATCCAGAACCTGATGGACGTCCGCGCCCCGAGCGGCGGCCGGCTCTCGCCCGACGGCGCGCGCCTCTACTTCGGCTGGGCCGTGACCGGGACCGCCCAGGTCTGGCGCCTCGACGGCCCGAACACCTTCCCGATCCAGATGACGGGAGGCGAGGACCGCACCTCGCTCGCGGACATCACCCCCGACGGGAAGACGCTGATCCTCTCGCGCGACAGGAAGGGCGAGGAGAACCCCGGCCTCTACCTGATGCCGGCGGACGGCGGCCCGATGAGGGTCGTCCAGCACCTCCCGAAGGTCCAGACCTCCTTCGCGTTCGTCAGCGAGGACGGGAAGTGGCTCTACTTCCGGTCGAACGACGTGAAGCCGGACTCGTACGCCATCTACCGCTACGAGCTGGCGACCGGGAAGAAGGAGACCGTCTTCGACGAGCCGGGGCTCTGGTTCGTCAGCGACCACAAACCCGACGGGCGGATCCTCCTCGTGAAGGCGACCGGATCCATGACCTTCGAGTATTGGGAGTGGGACCCGGCGAAGAACGCGAAGACCCCGATGCTCGGGACCGAGAAGCCCGGCCGGTACACCGCCCAGTACGGGCCGAAGGAGGGCCAGCTCGTCGTCGTCACACCCGAGTTCGGCGAGTTCCAGCGCGGCTACCTCTTCGAGGGCGGGAAGTGGACCCCGATCACCCCCGAGCTGAAATGGGACGTCGACCGCGCCGGTATGGACGAAGGGAAGACGCGGGTCCTCTACACGGTCAACGAGGGGGGCTACTCGAAGGTCTTCGGCCTCGACGCGAAGACCTGGAAACCCCTCGAGATGCCGAAGCTCCCGGCCGCCGACCAGACCTACTTCGGCTCGTCCACGCCGGACGGGCGCTTCACGACGTTCGCCGTCGGCACCCCGACCGCCCCTCCCCAGAGCTGGGTCTACGACTGGCAGGCGAAGAAGCTCGTGCAGTGGGTCGTCCCGAGCGCCCCCGAGGTCGATACGAAGTCGTTCGTCGTCGCGACGCTCGAGCACTACCCGGCGCGCGACGGGACGAAGATCCCGGCGTTCGTCCGCCGGCCGAAGTCCTGCGACCCGGCTCCCTGTCCCGTCGTCGTCCTCTTCCACGGCGGCCCCGAGGGACAGGCGACCCCCGGCTTCTCCCCGACCGCGCAGCTCTGGGTCGACGAGGGATACGTCCTCGTCGAGCCGAACGTCCGCGGAAGCGACGGGTACGGAAAGACCTGGCTCGACGCAGACAACGGCCCGAAGCGGCTCGACGTCCTGAGCGACATCGAAGACGCGGCGCTCTGGGCCCGGAAGGCGTTCGCCGTCGACGGCAAGGCCCCGAAGCTGGGCGTCATGGGCGGCAGCTACGGCGGCTACGCCACGCTCATCGCCATGACGAAGTACGCCGGGGCCTACGACGCGGGCGTCTCGAACGTCGGCATCTCGAGCCTCGTCTCGTTCCTGCAGAACACCGCTCCCTACCGCCGCATCCTCCGAGCCTCCGAGTACGGCGACCTCGAGAAGGACCGAGAGGCCCTCGAGAAGCTCTCCGCCACGAGCTACATCGACAAGCTGAAGGACCCGCTCCTTCTCATCCAGGGCGCCACCGACCCGCGCGTCCCGGTGGGCGAGGCGATCCAGATGTACGAGGCGACGACGAAGCGGGGAGTCCCGACCGGCCTGATCATCTTCCCCGACGAGGGACACGGCGCCCAGAAGCGCGAGAACCGGGTCCTCCAGACGGGCCACACGATCCAGTGGTTCGACAAGCACCTGAAGGGAAAGGGCTCGAGCGCGAATTAGCCACCCCTCTCCCCCGGATTTCGGAAGGCCCCGGAACTCCCGTCCCGGGGCCTTCCTGTCATATTGGCTGGCTGCGTTCCGCTAATAATGGCGGTTGAAAACGATAATGGATGGCCCATACTGTCAGCCATCTCAGGCCAATATCGAAATTGGCCCACATGGGAGATCGGAAGGGAGGCGGAGCTTGGACATCCGGATCGACCGGCAGAGCCCCGTCCCCGTCTACCAGCAGATCCGGGGCGGAATTCGCGATCTGATCCTCGCGGGACGCCTCCCCGACGGCTTCCGGCTCCCCCCCGAGCGGACGCTCGCGAAGGCGCTCGGCGTCAACCGGACGACGATCCTCTCCGCCTATCGGGAGCTGAAAACCGACGGCCTCGTGGAGGCGCACGTCGGGCGTGGCACGGAGGTCGCCTCGCAGCAGGTGCTGAAGAGCGAAGCGGAGCCGGCCGGTCCGCTCCCCTGGCGGCAGCTTGCCCGCGACGGGGGCGTGCGCGAGCCCGACCCGCTCGTCCGCGACGTCCTCGCGCTGACGGAGCGGCACGACGTCATCAGCCTCCAGGCCGGCCTTCCCGCGGCCGAGCTCCTTCCTCTCGCAGAGCTTCGCCGCGTGCAGGAGGAGATCCTCATCCGGAAGGGGCCCGAAGCGCTCCTTCACAGCCCGACGGAGGGAGTCACGGCCTTCCGCGAGGCGCTCTGTCGCCACATGGTCCCGCGCGGCATCCGGACGAGCCCCGAGGAGGTTCTCGTGACCTCGGGCTCGCAGCAGGGGCTCGATCTCGTCGCGCGGACTCTCCTGTCCCCGGGCGACGTCGTCGTCGTCGAGGAGCCGTCCTACTTCGGGGCCCTCGAGGCATTTCGCTCGGCGCGCGTCCGCCTCCTCGGGGTTCCCGTGGACGCCGATGGGATGCGCACGGACATCCTCGAGGCGCTCCTCGCCCGCCAGAAGGCCCGCCTCGTCTACACGCTGCCGACGTTCCAGAACCCCTCGGGGACCGTCCTCTCGCCCGCGCGGCGGCGCCACCTCCTCGAGCTCTCCTGGCGCCACCAGGTGCCCGTCCTCGAGGACGACACCTACTCCGACCTCCGGTACGAGGGCTCCCCGCTCCCCTCGCTGAAGGCGCTCGACCCTTACGGGCACGTCGTTCACCTGGGCTCCTTCTCGAAGATCCTCTTCCCGGGCCTTCGCCTGGGATGGATCGCCGCTCCGAGGCCCCTCGTCCGCCAGCTCGCGCTCGTGAAGCAGACGGTCGACCTCCACTCCGGGACGCTGGGGCAGTGGATCGTCGAGGGGTTCCTCTCCTCCGGGCTCCTGTCGGCCCACCTCGCGCGGGTCCGCGCCGCGTACCGGAGACGGCGCGACGTCCTCCTCGAGGCGATCGCGGCCGAGGCCGGCCCCGGCCTGACATGGAGCCGCCCGGAGGGGGGCTTCTACCTCTGGTGCCGCCTGCCCGACGACGTCTCGCCGGCGAACCTCCTGGCCCACGCCTCCGCCGAGCGGGTCGCCTACCTCCCGGGGGCGGCCTCTTTCGTGGAGGAACCTCCCGAGAGCTCGATCCGGCTCAATTTCACGTTCGCCCCGGAGGACGACCTGCGCGAGGGGGCGCGGCGCCTCGGGCGCGCGCTCCGGGCCGCGCAGGCCGAGCCGCGCCGGGCGAGCCGACACGTGGTGGGCACGCCGCCCATCGTCTGACCCGAATTCAAACGCCGGGGGCCGCGAGGCCGGCGGCGACAAGGGGGACTCGATGACGACCCGATTCGCACGACGGATGGAAGCCCTGAAGGCCTCCGAGATCCGCGAGATCCTGAAAGTGACGCAGCGGCCCGAGGTGATCTCGTTCGCCGGAGGGCTGCCGGCGCCCGAGCTGTTCCCCGTCAAGCGGCTCGCCGCAGCGACGCAGCAGGTGTTCGAGGAAGAGGGGCCGCGCTCCCTCCAGTACTCGACGACGGAGGGGCACCCGCCGCTCCGCCGGAAGATCGCGGAGAGGATGACGGCGACCTGGGGCGCGCACGTGACCCCCGAGCAGATCCTCGTCACCTCCGGCTCGCAGCAGGGGCTCGACCTGACCGGCAAGCTCTTCCTCGACGAGGGGGACGTCGTCCTCTGCGAGAGCCCGACCTACCTCGGCGCCCTCTCGGCCTGGAACGTGATGCGCCCGCGCTGGGTCGAGGTCGCGACCGACGACGACGGGATGGACCCCGTCGCTCTCGAAGCGAAGCTCCGCGCCCACCCGAACGCGAAGGCGATCTACGTCATCCCGACGTTCCAGAACCCCTCGGGGCGCACCTGGTCGCTCGAGCGGCGTCGGCGCTTCATGGAGGTCGTCGACCGGCACGACGTCTGGGTCGTCGAGGACAACCCGTACGGCGAGCTCCGCCTCGAGGGGGATTCCGTCCCGTCGCTGAAGTCGCTCGACACGAAGGGGCGCGTCGTCGCCCTCGGCACGTTCTCGAAGGTCTTCTGCCCGGGTCTCCGGATCGCCTGGGTCGCGGCCGAGGTCTCCGTCGTCGACAAGCTCGTCATCCTCAAGCAGGGGGCCGACCTCCAGACGGCGACGCTCTCCCAGCTCCAGGTGAACCGCTACCTCGAGGAGAACGACCTCGACGCCGACATCGCGAAGATCATCCCGGTCTACCGGGAGCGGCGCGACGCCATGCTCGCCGCGCTCGAGCAGGAGATGCCTTCCGGCGTCCGCTGGACGCGTCCCCAGGGCGGCCTCTTCCTCTGGATGACGCTCCCCGCGAACCTCAACGCCCGAACGCTCCTCGACGAGTGCGTGAGGCAGAACGTCGCCTTCGTCCCCGGCGGAGCGTTCTTCCCGAACGGCGGCAACGAGAACACCCTCCGGCTGAACTACTCGAACATGCCGATCGAGCGGATCCGCGAAGGCGTGAAGCGCCTCGCGGCCTCCGTCGTGAAGGAGATGGAGCGGGCCGGCGTCCTCGAGGAGGTCCCGGCGACACCCTGACGCCCCCCGCCGCGGCGATGAAGGCGCCCCCCCGGCTCGCCGCGAGGGCGCCTTCGTCTCTCTTCCCACCCGGCTGAAGTAGCATGCCTTTCCCGCCGCCTCGCCGGACGCGGGAAGGGCCCTCCATGCGCCGCACGATCCTCGCGCTCGCCACCGTCCTCGCCGTCGTCCTCGCCGCCTCCGCGCCCCGCGCGGCCGCGCAGGATTCCCTCGTCCTCGCCACGACGACGAGCACCCAGGACAGCGGTCTCCTCGACGACCTCCTCCCCCGCTTCGAGAAGGCGACCGGAATCCGTGTGAAGACGATCGCCGTCGGCTCGGGCGAGGCGCTCGCGATGGGGCGTCGCGGCGACGCCGACGTCCTCCTCGTCCACTCCAGGGCCGCCGAGGACGAGTTCCTGGCCGGAGGCTTCGGCGCGCTCCGCCTCGACGTCATGTACAACGACTTCGTCCTCGTCGGACCCCCGTCGGACCCGGCCGCCGTCCGCGGGCTCCCGGTCCTCGACGCGATGAGGCGCCTCGCGGAGCGGGGCGCGACGTTCGCATCCCGCGACGACCGCTCCGGGACGCACGCGCGCGAGCTCGAGCTCTGGAAGCAGGCCGGAGTCGACCCGAAGGAGAAGGGCTGGTACGTCGCGACAGGCCAGGGGATGGGCGAGACGGCCCGGATCGCCTCGGAGAAGAGGGCGTACACGATCGCCGACCGCGGGACCTTCCTCGCGCTCCGGAAGTCGCTCGACCTCGCGGTCCTCGTCGAGGGGGACGCGACCCTTCGCAACTCCTACCGCGTCCTCGTCGTCAGCCCGGAGAAGCACCCGAAGGTCCGTGCCGCCGCGGCCCGGCGCTTCGCCGGGTGGCTCGTCTCGGAAGAGGCGCAGAGGGCGATCGGCGCATTCGGGAAGGAGCGGTTCGGCCAGCCGCTCTTCGTCCCCGACGCGAAGAAGGGATGACGGCCCCCCTCGCGTCGCTCGGCGCGCTCCTCCCGGCGCCCGGAGAGCTCGCGGGAATCATCCTCCTCTCGCTCCTCGTCTCCGGCGTCGCGATCGTCGTCTCGATGCTCGTCGGCGTGCCGGTCGGGATCTTCCTCGGACTCCACCGGTTTCCCGGACGCTCCTTCCTCGTCACGCTCGTGAACACGGGGATGGGCCTCCCGCCCGTCGTCGTCGGCCTCGGCGTCTTCCTCCTCCTCGCTCGTTCCGGGCCGCTCGGCGGTCTCGACCTCCTCTACACGCCGTGGGCGATGGTCCTCGCGCAGGTCGTCATCGCGACGCCCCTCGTCGTCGGGATCACCCTCGCGGCGATCCAGGGGCTCGACGAGAGGCTCCACCTCCAGATCCTCTCGCTCGGCGCCTCCCGGGCGCAGCTCTACGTGAAGCTCGTGAAGGAGGCGCGGCTCTCCCTCGTCGCCGCGCTCGCCGCCGGATTCGGGTCGATCATCTCGGAGGTCGGCGCCGTGATGATGGTCGGCGGGAACATCAAGGGGCAGACGCGCGTCATGACGACGGCGATCGTCCTCGAGACGCGCCAGGGGGAGTTCGCGAACGCGATCGTCCTCGGCGCGATCCTCCTGGCGCTCGCCCTCGGGATCAACTGGCTCTTCACGTCGGTCCAGCAGAGGAAGCCGTCGTGAGCCTCGTCGCGCTCCAGGACGTCGAGGTTGTCCGCGACGGAAAGGCGATCCTCTCCCTCGAGAGACTGAACGTGCGCGAGGGGGAGCTCCTCGCCCTGCTCGGTCCGACGGGCGCGGGCAAGAGCACGCTCCTCCGGGTCCTCCACCTCCTCGAAAAGCCCGCCGCGGGCACGGTCGCCTGGCGCGCCGCGCCGGTCTCCTGGCCCGCGCCGCTCGACCTGCGCCGCCGGATCGCGATGGCCTTCCAGGACCCGCTCCTCTTCTCGGGGTCGACGCTCGAGAACGTCCTCTACGGCCTCGCGCTCCGGGGCGAGACGGGGGCCGCCGCACGCGAGAAGGCGATGGAGTCGCTCCGGCTCCTCCACGTCGACCACCTCTCGGACCGGAGGGCCCGCACCCTCTCCGGCGGCGAGGCCCAGCGCACCGCCCTCGCCCGGGCTCTGGTCCTCCGCCCCGAGCTCCTCCTCCTCGACGAGCCGTTCGCCGCGCTCGACGCCCCGATCCGGCGGCACCTCCTCGAGGAGCTGACGCAGGTCGTGAAGGCCCACGGGATCACCTGCGTCTATGTGACGCACGAGCAGGGTGAGGCCTTTTCCGTCGCCGACCGGATCGCCGTCCTGCGCCGCGGACGACTCCTCCAGGCCGGGACCCCGGAGGAGGTCCTCCTCCGCCCGGCCAGCCGCGCCGTCGCTCGCTTCATGCAGACCGGGAACATCCTCTCCGGCGTCGTGACGCGCCGGACGGACGTCCTCTCCGAGGTCTCCGTCGGGGAACGTCTCCTCTTCTCGCGCGCGGCTCTCGTCGAAGGGACGCCCGTCGACGCCTGCGTGAGGCGCGAGGAGGTCCTCGTCGAGACGCCCGGCCTCGCCGCTCCCGCCCCCGGCCTCAACCGCTTCCGCGGCACGGTGGAGGCGGTCATCGACCACGGCTCGACGCTGCAGCTGAAGATCGACGCCGGCTTCCCGGAGGGACCTCTCCAGGCCCTCATCACGCGCCGCGTCGCCCACGACCTCGCCCCGAGGCCCGGACTGGTAGTCGAGGCGACCTTCTCCGCCTCCTCGGTCCACCTCATCCCCCGCGAAGGGAGACCCGATGACGACCTGTAGCGACGCGCTCCGCCTCATCCTCGACTCCGTCGCTCCGCTCCCCACGCGGCCGACCCCCCTCCTCGACGCGCTCGGCCTCGTCCTGGCCGACCGGCTCGTCTCGCCGGAGACCGTCCCGCCGTTCACGAACTCGGCGATGGACGGGTACGCCGTCCGCGCCGAGGACGTGGCGTCTGTGGCCGCTGCGGCTCCGGCCCTCCTCGAAGTCCTCGCCGACCTCCCCGCCGGGAGCGTCGCGACTCACGAGGTGACGGCGGGGACGGCGATCCGGATCATGACCGGCGCCCCGCTTCCGGCCGGCGCCGACAGCGTCGTCCCCGTCGAGGCGACGACCTCGGAGGGGCGCCGCGTCAGGATCGCAGCGCCGGTGAAGGCGGGCGCAAACGTCCGGCTCGCCGGCGAGGACCTCCGCGAAGGAGAGGTGCTCCTCCCCGCGGGCTTCGCCCTCACGCCCGCCGCGCTCGGCGTCCTCGCCTCCGTCGGCCTCGCCGAGGTGTCCGTCCGCCCGCGCATCCGCGTCGCGATCCTGACGACGGGCGACGAGCTCGTCGACGCTTCGGCGAAGCCGGGCCCGGGGCAGATCCGCGACTCGAACGTCCAGACGATGTGCGGGCAGGTCGCGACGTTCGGCGCGGTGGCGGTCCCGATTCCGCGCGTCCCCGACACGCGCGAGGCGGTCACCGCCGCGCTGACCCGCGCCCGCGCCGAGGCGGACGTCGTCGTGACGAACGGCGGGATCTCCGTCGGCGACTACGACTTCATCAAGGAGGTCCTCGGCGGCTTCGGCGCGCGAGAGGTCTTCTGGAAAGTGAAGCAGAAGCCGGGCGGCCCGCTCGGCTTCTGGCTCTGGGAGGGCACGCCCGTCTTCGGCATCCCGGGCAACACCGTCGCCGCGATGGTCTGCATGGAGGAGTACGTGAGGCCGGCGCTCCGGAAGATGATGGGCCACGCGAAGCTCCTCCGCCCCGAGGTGACCGCGACGTTCGAGGGCAGCTTCCGCAAGTCCGCCCCCGACGGCAAGGTCCACCTGATCCGAGTCCGCGCCCGCCGCGAGGGAGACCGCGTCGTCGTCAGCCCCTCCGGACCCCAGGGCTCCGGCATCCTCTCCTCGATGCTCCGCTCGAACGCCCTCGCCCTCGTCCCGGCCGACGCTCTCGAGCTGAACACGGGCGACCAGCTCCCCGTCCACCTCATCGAAGAGCCCGAATCCCGCTGACGCCCCGGAATCGGTGCCAGGCGTGAAATCGTGTATTGTTTTCAACAATACACGATTTCACGCCTGG
>CAYVPO010000081.1:0-15670 GCA_964453825.1 uncultured Holophagales bacterium | reverse complement strand
GACCTCGAGCACGAGAAGACGCGGGTCGGTGGCCTCTCGGGCCTCGCCTGGGACGGGGAGGCCAGCCGATTCCTCGCGATCTCCGACGATCGCGGACGCTTCGGACCGGTCCGCGTCTACCGCATCCGCCTGGAGGTCGCTCCCGGGCGCGACGGGCGCTTCCCGTTCACGGCGACGGCCTCCGTCGACGGGATGACGCTCCTGACCGACGCGCAGGGGCGGCCATTCGTCCCGTCGCGGATCGACACCGAAGGGATCGCTCTCCTCCCGGGGCGTCTCCTCGTCTCGACGGAGGCGATCGTCCGCCACGGCATCGCCGCCGCGATCACCGAGCACGCCCCGGACGGCCGCCTCGTCCGCGAGCAGGTCCTCCCGACGAAGCTCCTCCCGGCTCCGGGCCGGGGCGTCCGCGACAACCTCGGCTTCGAGGGGCTCGCGGCGACCCCGGACGGCCGCTTCCTCTTCGCCGGCCTCGAGAACGCCCTCGAGCAGGACGGCGCCCCGGCGGACGTCGGAACGCCGAGCCCGGCGCGCATCCTCCGATTCGACCTCCGCGCGGGCGGCCCCCCCGCGGAGTTCGTCTACGTGGTCGACCCCGTCTCGCCCGCCCCGACGCACGAGGGGCTCTTCCGGGTCAACGGCCTCTCCGACGTCCTCCCGCTCGGCCGGGACCGTCTCCTCGTCCTCGAGCGGCAGTTCGTCGACGGGACCGGCAACGCCGCGAGGATCTACGACGTCTCCCTCGAGGGGGCGACGAACGTCTCCTCGCTCGATTCGCTCGCCGGCGCCGAGTACGTTCCGGTTCGCAAGACGCTCCTCCTCGACCTTTCCGAGACCGGCGTCGCCCTCGAGAACTTCGAGGCGCTCGCGTTCGGCCCGACTCTCCCCGACGGCCGCGCCTCACTCGTCGTGGCGAGCGACGACAACTTCAACCCGGAGCAGGAGTCGACGACGTTCCTCGTTTTCGCCGTCGACCGCGTCCCGGTGACTCCGGCCCGCATCCAGGGGTCCGGACACCGATCGCCTCTCGAGGGGAGCCGCGTCTGGGACGTGCGGGGCGTCGTCACGGCACTCGAGAGCGACCCGCGAAACCCGGGCTTCTTCCTCGAGTCCGCGACTCGCGACGGTGACCCGTCGACCTCGGAGGGGCTCTTCGTCTCGTGGTCCGCAGCCGCGTCGCTCGAGCCGGGCCGGGCCGTCTCCGTCTCGGGCCGGGTCGAGGAGGTGGAGCTTCCGAAGAACCTCCCGGTCACGCGCATCTCGGCGAGCGCGGTCGTCCCTCTCGACGGCCCGGTCGCGCTTCCGCCGCCGGCCCGCCCGTTCGCGCGAGGTCCGGTGCCCTCGATCGTCGACGACGACGCGCTCGGGCGATTCGAGCCCGCCTCCGACGCCCTCGACTTCTGGGAGAGCCTCGAGGGGATGCGGATCGAGGTCCCCGGCGGCGTCGTCGTCGGCCCGTCCTCGCGGCGGGGGGACTTCGTCCTCCGGCCGGACGGCTCGCCGGAGATCGCCCGGACCGCCGTCGGCGGCGTCCTCCTCCCGGAAGCGGGGCCGTCGCTCGACCGTGTGTTCGTCTCGCGCCCGTTCGCCGGAGAGCCTGCGGCCCTCGACGTCGGCGCGCGCGTCGACGCGCCGCTCGTCGGGATCGTCGACTACTCCTGGGGGGCTTACCGCGTCCGGCCGCTCTCCGCCCCCGTCGTGACGGCGGCGGCGGGCGGCTGCGCCGTGACGACGTCGCTCTCGGGCGACCGCCGCCGGCTCTCCGTCGCGTCGTTCAACGTCGAGAACCTCTCCGTCGCAGGTCCTCCCGAGCGCTTCGCCCGGCTCGGAGAGCGGATCGCGAAGGCGATGCGCGCCCCCGACGTCGTCGCCCTCGAAGAGGTGCAGGACGACAGCGGACCGGCCGGAAAGGGCGACGGCGTCGTCACCTCGAAGCGGACGCTCGCGGCGCTCGTCGACGCGGTCGTCTCCGCCGGGGGACCGCGCTACGAGGCGGTCTGGATCGACCCGGTCGAGGGGCGCGAAGGAGGCCAGCCGGGAGGGAACATCCGGGTCGCGCTCCTCCTGAACCCCGCGCGCGTCACGCTCGTCCGCCGCGGATCGGCCGGGCCTCTCGACGCCACGGAGCCGATGGGGACTGGCAAGGCGCTTCGGCTCTCCCTCAGCCCAGGGCGGGTCGCGCCCTCTTCCGAGGCGTTCTCGCCGACGGACGGCGAAGGTGTGCGCCGCTCGCTCGCCGTCGAGCTCCTCTTCCGCGGGAAGAAGCTCTTCGTCGTCGCGAACCACCTCTCCTCCAAGTCCGACGACGACCGGACCTTCGGCTCCGTCCAGCCGCCGCGGACGCCGACCGCGGCGCGGCGCCTTGCTCAGGCGCGGGAGATCCGGGCTTTCGCCGACCGGCTTCTGGCCGCCGACCCGAAGGCCCGGGTCGTCCTGCTCGGCGACCTGAACGACTTCGAGCACTCCGAGGCGGTGCGGCACCTTTCCGCTCCTCCGCTCGAGAACCTCGTCCTGAGGGTGCCGGCCGCGAGCCGGTACACGTACAACTTCGAAGGGGCGTCGCAGGTCCTCGACCACGTCGTCGTCTCCCCCGCTCTCGCGAAGGACGCCGAGATCGAGATCCTCCACCTCAACTCCGACTGCTCGGACGAGAAGCGGACGAGCGACCACGACCCGGTCGTCGCGAGGTTCCGGCCGCGGTGACCCCGACCGACCCGGCCGCCGCGGCCCACGAGGCCTGCGCCACGGGGCGCCGGCACGAGCACGTCTTCGGCCAGGACCGGCCGCGTCCCGGCGAGCGCGGGACGCGAATCGTCATCGCGCTCACCGTCGTCACGATGGCCCTCGAGATCGGCGCCGGGCTGAAGTTCGGCTCGATGGCTCTCCTCGCCGACGGCCTCCACATGGGCTCGCACGCCGCGGCCCTCGGCATCTCGGCGTTCGCCTACGCGTGGGTGCGTCGACACGCGGCCGACCCGCGGTTCAGCTTCGGCGCGGGGAAGATGAACGCCCTCGCCGGCTTCGCCGGCGCCGTCCTCCTCGCGGGCTTCGCCCTCCTGATGGCCTGGGAAAGCGTCGAGCGCCTCCTCTCTCCCGTCCCGGTGGCGTTCGGGCAGGCGATCGCCGTCGCCGTCGTCGGCCTCGCCGTGAACGCCGCGAGCGCCCTCGTCCTGACCCACGACGGGCACGACCACGGGCCCGATCTCCGCGCCGAGCCGGCTGCGGGCCGGGCTGCGAGCTCCCATGGCCACGACCACAACCTGCGGAGCGCCTACCTGCACGTGCTGGCCGACGCCGTCACGTCGCTCCTGGCCATCGGCGCGCTCCTCGGCGGAGCGCTCTTCGGCTGGCGGTTCCTCGACCCCCTGATCGGGATCGTCGGCGCCGCCGTCATCACCCGCTGGTCCGTCGGGCTCCTCCGGGAGAGCGGGCTCGTCCTCCTCGACCGGCAGGCGTCCGAGCCGCTCCTTTCGACGATCCGCGAGGCGGTCGAGGCGCGCTCGGGAGACCGCGTCTCCGACCTTCACGTCTGGCGCATCTCCCCCGACGGCTGGTCCGCGATCGTCTCCGTCGTCAGCGCCGACCCTCTTCCGCCCGACGGCTACCGCGCCCTCCTCCCCGACGACCTCGGCCTCGCCCACGTGAACGTCGAGGTCCTCCCCTGCCCGCACGCCGGCGAAGCGAACGGGGACGGCGGGACACCGGAGGCCGCTGGGACCGCCGACGGGGTGCGCTGAGGCCGCGTCCGGCGGCAAGGCGCCCGGCGCCGGCCGTCGCGGCCGTCAGAACCGCAGGCTCGCGCCCCCGCGGAACGACGTTCCCGGCATCGGGTAGCCCGGACGGTAGGCGTAGTCGGAGCCGGTCAGGTTCTCGCCCGCGAGGAAGAGCTCGAGCCCCGGCGCGAGCCTGTCGAGAGGGGCCGTCACCTTCGCGTTCAGGAGGAAGTAGGACGCGACCCTTCCGGGCTGTCCCGGAAAGCGGAGGTTCCCCGCGAAGCGCTCGTCGACCCACTGGGCGTCGACGGCCGCGCGGAGCGAGGCGACCGTCGCGATCGCGCCTCCCGAGAGGGTCCAGCGGGGCGTGAAGGGGACGTTCCCGGGGGTCGTGTGCGTGAAGGCGGCTCCGGCGTAGAGGCCGAGCGACGGGAACGGCTCGACGCGGAGCGTCAGCTCGGCACCGCGGGAGAGGTAGGCGCCGGTGTTCGCCCAGCGGGGAGGCGCCGGCGGCGGCGGGACGAATCGGAGAGCGTCGGTCACGTCGTCATAGAAGAACGTCACGTCGAGCGACGCGTTCCCTCCGAGCTTCGGCGCGAAGCCGATCTCGTAGTGGTCGACGCGCTCCGGATCGAGCGCCTTCCACTCCTCGCCGCGGCCGAACCCTTCCATGAAGACGGCCGTCCAGATTCCCGGCAGGTTGAAGGCGCGCGCCCAGCGCAGGTGGGCCTCGCCGAGAGGCGACGCGAGAACGACGCCGGCCTGGGCCCCCCAGACGCCGCCGAATTCCCGGCTGTGGTTCCAACGGAGCCCCGCGGAGGGCGTCACCGTCACTTCTTCGCCGAACGTCCAGGCGAAGGCCGCGTAGGGCGCCACGTTCCGGAAGCGATGGTCCCCGAGCGGGACGCCTCCCGCGGCCCTTTCTTCGCGCGAGATCCCGTGCGCCAACTCGACGTCGAGCCCCGCGGTCAGCTCCCCGCGGCTTCCGACCGCGAAGGCGTCCTTCGCCTTCAGTCCGACGTTCCTCCAATCGGTGAAGGTCCGAAAGGCCTGCGAGGACGCGCCGTCCCACTGGAGCCAGTCGATCGCTCCGTCCTCGACGTAGAGCTTGAGGGACCCCGTCCGGCCGCCGTGAGAACGCGTCAGCGCGAGGATTCCCATCGCGTCGTCGGTCTCCCACCGGGGCGTCACGCCGCGCGGAGCGCTGCCTTCGGCGCCCGGGTCCCCGGCGCCCCCCTGGGTCCAGTCTCCCGTCAGCGCGAGGCCCCAGCCTCCGCCGAGGTCGTACGCCGCGCGCGCGAAGAGCGCCCGAGTCCGCCCGTCCGCTCCCTCGCGGTGTCCGTCGCTCGCGCGCTGGCTCGCGACGACGAAGAAATCGAGCGGGCCGTTTCGGCCCGAGGCCTCGACGCCGAGAGCCGACGTGCCGAAGGAGCCGTAAGCGGCCGTCGCTTTGCCGCCGAACCCTTTCTCGGCCCGGCGCTTCGTCACGAGGTCGATCGTCGCGAACGCCATGTTGCCGAAGAGGACGGGCTGCGCCCCCTTGTAAACGTCGAGCCTCCCGGCGGCGTCGACGGGGAGCGCGTCGAGGAGGGGATGCGTCCATACCCCGGCGGTCTTCACGACGCCGTCGACCGCGAAGGAAAGCTCCGCGCCGGGTCGCCCCGCCCCCTGGCCTCGCGCGAAAACGCCGCCGCCGTCTCCCCCGCCGTAGCTCCCGACGACATTGTAGCGGGAAACGACGATCCCCGGGACCCGCCGAAGCGCCGCCGCGGCGTCGCCCGCGTCGAGGTCCTCGATCTGCCGCGCGCCGACGGTCGTGACGGCGCCGGCGAGCGGGTCGCGCCGGATCTCCTCGACGACGGGGCGGGCCGTCACGGCGACCGTCGCGGTGACGGACGGCAGGGCCGAAGAGTCCCCTGCAACGTCCGCTGCAACTTCTTCTTCCACCGACGGCGGCCCGGATTCCTGCGCGGACGCCGGCAGCAGCAGCAGCGCGAAGAGTGCTCCGAGGAGGACCGCGGCCCGCCGCCCCGTCGGCGGACCGCCGTCCGCAGCTCGAAAGAGCGGCCGACGAGGCCGCAACGCGTACGCCAGGCTCATGCCCGCGATCTTACGGGTTCCGCCGGGGCGGGCTCGGCGTCGTCGCCCCGTGGATCGGGCGATGTACTTCCCTCGGGGCGTGCAATGAGTGTGGCGGATGTGGTGGCTCTTCTCGCCGCAGGGGCCGTCCGTCAGAGGCACACCCTTCGCGCCCCCACTTGACGCTCCGGAAGATTTGTTAGACCCTTCTAACGATGATCGCCGCCGCAGCCCTGACGTCCCCGATGAGCGAGCCGCTCGAGGACTACCTCGAGACGATCTACCTCCTCGCCCAGGAGCACGGAGCCGCACGCGTGCGGGACATCGCCCGCGCCCGCGGCGTGAAAGCCGCGACGGTCTCCATCGCCCTCGGGAAGCTCGGCGACGCCGGCTTCGTCGACTACGCCCGGCGGGAGCACATTCGACTCACCCCGAAGGGGGAGGAAGCGGCGCGCCGCATCCTGACGCGCCATCGCCTCCTGACCCGCTTCTTCGAAGAGGTCCTCGGAATGTCGCCGCCCGCGGCGAGCGAGCAGGCATGCTCGCTCGAGCACGCGCTCACCGACGAGGCGACGGATCGCCTCGTTCGCTTCTTCGAGTTCCTCGGCAGCCGCCCGTCGACCCCCGTCGCTTTCGGCCAGTGTCCCGTCGGGGCGCGCCCCGGAGACGAGCATCCCTGCGGCGCCGCCTCGCCGGAGTGCGCGCGCTGCCACCCGTCCGACCAGGAGAACGCGATGAGCATCGCCACGCTGAAGCCCGGCGAAAGCGGAATCGTCACCCGGATCACCGCGACTGGCGCCCTCCGCCAGCGCCTCCTCGACATGGGGATCCTTCCCGAGACGAAGGTCGACGTGGAGCGCTCCGGCCCCGGCGGGCAGCCGCTCTGGATCCGCTGCCAGGGAGCGCGACTCGCGCTCCGCCGCGCGGAGGCCTCCGGAATCCTCGTCCGGAGCGTCGCCTGACCGGCGTCCCCCCTTTTTTTGGCCGGAGAGTTAGATGCCTCTAACATTGGTTGCGAGCCCGATCGACACCGAGCCTGCGGCGCGACGCCTTCGGGTGGCCCTGGCCGGGAACCCGAACTGCGGGAAGAGCTCGCTCTTCAACGCTCTGACCGGGGCGCGCCAGCACGTCGCGAACTATCCCGGCGTGACCGTGGAGCGGCGCGTCGGCACCAGCACACTCGGCGACGTCCCGATGGAGGTCGTCGATCTCCCCGGCACGTACGGGCTGAGCGCCTACACCCCCGAGGAGCGCGTCGCAGAGGAGGAGCTCGCCTCCCGCCCCGATGTCGTCGTCGTCGTCGCGGACTCGATGCAGCTCCAGCGGAACCTCGTCCTCCTCGTCCACGTCCTCCTCGCGGGCGGAAACGTGGTCCTCTGCCTGAACATGGCGGACGAGGCGCGAGCGGCGGGCCAGCTCCTCGACGTCCCGACGATGGAGCGGCTCCTCGGCTTCCCGGTCGTCGAGACGGTCGCCTCTCGAGGTCAGGGTCTCGCGGAGCTCCGCGACGCGATCGGGCGCGCCGCCGAAGCTTCCCGGACCCGCCCGCGCGTCCACCTCGGCGAGGAGCTCGACCGGGCGATCTCCGCGGTCGCGGACCTCCTCCCGCCCGGCGCGGCTCCGAGCCCGGTCTGGGCCGCCCTGCGGCTCCTTCTCGGCGAAACCGCGCCCGCTCTCCCGGCCGGATCCCGGACGGCGGGAAACGCGGCCGCCGTCGAGGCCCGCCGCCAACGCGAGAGGCTCGAGGCCGCGACGGGGCGGCCGATCTCCGTCTTCGTCGCAGAGCGCACGTTCGGCTTCGTCGACGGACTGCTGAGAGAGACCCGGACGCCGCCCCCCCGGGTCGACGCCCGGGCCCTCTCGGACCGCATCGACGACGTCGTCGTCCACCGCTGGCTCGGCCTCCCGATCTTCGGTGCGGTCCTCTACGGCGTCTTCTGGCTGACGTTCGCCGTCGGAGAGGCGCCGATGGGGTGGATCGAGTCGGGTGTGGGGCTCATCGGCGCCCTCGTCTCCGGTCTCTTCCCGGACGGCTCCAGCTCGCTCCTCCGCTCCCTCCTCGTGGACGGCGTGATCGCCGGCGTGGGCGGGGTCCTCGTATTCCTCCCGAACATCCTGCTCCTCTTCCTCGGCCTCGCGCTCCTCGAGGACTCGGGCTACATGGCCCGCGCCGCGTTCCTGACCGACCGCGCGATGCACCGCTTCGGCCTTCACGGGAAGAGCTTCCTCCCGATGATGACGGGCTTCGGCTGCACCGTCCCCGGCATCCTCGCGACCCGGACGCTCGAGAACGAGCGCGACCGCCTTACGACGATGCTCGTCCTGCCGCTCGTCTCGTGTGGCGCGCGGCTGCCGATCTGGATGCTCCTCGTCCCTGCCTTCTTCCCGCCCGCGTGGCGCGCCCCCGCGCTCTGGCTCATCTACGCCTCGGGGGTCCTCCTCGCGCTCCTCCTCGCGCTCCTCCTCCGCCGGACGCTCCTCGCGGGCGAGGACGCGCCTTTCGTGATGGAGCTGCCGCCGTACCGGGTCCCGACGCTCCGGAGCGTCATCCTGAAGATGCTGGAGCGCGGGGGCATCTACCTGCGCAAAGCGGGGACGGTCATCCTGGGCCTCTCCATCCTCCTCTGGGCGGCGACGACCTTCCCGAAGACCGACGCCTCCAGCGTCGACGCGGAGCTCGCTTCCGGGGCGGCCGTCGTCGTCGCCAGCGGGGCGCCCGCGCCCGCCGGCGTCAGGCCCCTGACGGAGGCCGACGTCGAAGGGGCCCGCGCGGCCGAAGCTCTCGAGAGTTCCGCGGCGGGCCGGCTCGGAGGCCTCCTCGAGCCCGTCTTCGCGCCCCTCGGCTTCGACGCTCGGATCGTCACGGCCATGATCGGCGCCTTCGCGGCCAAGGAGGTCTTCGTCGCGCAGATGGGCATCGTCTACGCCCTCGCCGACGCCGAGGCGGAGACCGACGGCCTCCGCGCCCGTCTCGCCCGCGACTACTCCCCGCTCGTCGGGGTCAGCCTGATCCTCTTCCTGCTCATCGCCGCCCCTTGCATGGCCACGATCGCCGTCACCCGCCGCGAATCGGGGCGTTGGCGCTGGGCGTTGCTCCAGCTCTTCGGCCTCACCGCGATCGGATGGCTCGTCTCGTTCGCCGTCTATCAGGGCGGCCGCCTGCTGCTCTGAGGGGGCCCGTTCATGGACACGATCCTCACCGCCGCCATCGTCCTCGCCGCCGCTGCGTGGGCCGTCTCTTCCGTCGTCCGACGCATCGCCGGCCGCTCCGAGGCCTCCTGCTCTTCCGGCTGCTCCGGCTGCGCCCTCGCGCAGAGGTGCGGCGCCGCGTCCGCGAACGGGGCGTCGCCGGGGGAAGGAGCGCCCCTCCCGCCGCACCCCGACGGAAGCACGGTCTCGCCTCGACGGGTCGGAGAGCGTTGAGATGCCACGTCCCGGCGTCCTGCTTCGTTCCGTCGTCATCGGTCTCGCGATCGCGGCCGCTCCTCTCCGCGCTTTCGGCGCCGAGGGCGCTCCGGAAACCCCGCCGCCCGCGAGTGCGCCCGACCCCGGACGAGAGGAACCCGGTCCGGGGATCGTCACCTTCCTCAGGGAGCTCTCCCAGTCCGGTTTCTTCGACGTGACCGCCCGGGACCGCCGGAGCGAGGAGAACGTCTTCGCGACGGGAGACTTCGAGCTGGACCTCGCCCGGGAGCTCGGCAGGAACGTGCAGGTCGCGGCGGCCCTCGTCGTGAACGACGACGGGACGGAGCTCGCGGTCGGTTTCGTCGACGTCCACCTCCTCGGCGGGCTCGTCGCGCCACGCGGCCGTCACCCCGTCGAAAAGGGACTTCACGTCCAGCTCGGCCGCTTCGACGTCCCGTTCGGGAACGACTGGCAGCTCTACGCCGCGAAGGACCGGGTCGAGGCGAGCGCGCCCCTGACGACCGAGAAGCTGATGGACGGGGGCGCGAACGACGTCGGGCTGCGCGTCCTCGGAAACGACGGCACGTTCGGCTACACGGTCTACGCCCTGCGTGGCGAAGGCTCCGGAAACGCGTTCGGAGGTCGCCTCTCCGTCGCGCCGTTCGACGTGCCGTTCCGGTTCCCGCCGCGGATCGGCGTTTTCGAGGCCGGCGTCTCCCTTCTCCACGACGTGGACGGCGACGGGCGGACGGAGGCGACGGCCCTCGCCCTCGACGCGCAGATCCGAAGCGGCCCGTTCGCGCTCCGCAGCGAGTACGTCCGCCTGGACGCCCGGCCGACCGAGGAGAAGCCCGTTCGCTCGGTCCGGAGCGGATGGCAGGTCACCGCAACCTTCGAGGCGGGCGAGCTTCCGGGTGGCGTCGCGATCACCCCCTACGTGCGCTACGACAGCGTCCGCGGCGACGGGGAGACGGCTGTCGGGTCGGACCGAACGGCGCGCGTCACTGCGGGCGCGAACGCCGCCCTCTTCGCCCACCTGACGCTCAAGGCCGAGTACCGCCGCACCCTGCACGCGCCGGCGGACGTTCGCGCCGAGGAAGGCTTCGGCAGGGACGCCTGGCTCGTCCAGGCCGTCGTCACGTTCTGAAGGAGAGTGGAATGAACAGCTTCCCGATCGCGAGGGTCTCGCTCCTCGCCCTGGCGCTCGTCGCCGCCCCGGCCACTGCGACGGGTCCGTACTCGAGCCGTTCCCCGGCGTCGGCGCACCCGACGTGGGGACTCGATTCCTGCCTCTCCTGTCACGCTCGCACCGAGGAGGACGCACTCGGGACCCGGCTCTCCCGACCCTGCGCGCCGCTCTGCGCGACGTGCCACGACGACCGCGAGACGCATCACCCGACCGGCGTATGCGTCCCGGGCCTCCGCGTGCCGCTCCTCCTGACGAACGACGGGAAGCTGACCTGCTCCACCTGTCACGACGTGACGGTGCCGTCGCGGCGGGAGCTCGCCTGGACTTCGCAGCGGCTCGTCGATCGCCTCGCCCCGCGCAACGGGCCGCACCCGACGAGGCTCCTCGTGATGAAGAACGACCGCGGCCAGCTCTGCAAGAGCTGCCACTGACGGCCCGGCGCGATCCGGGGCGCGGACGCGCCCCGGATCGCCGAAGCCGCTACTTGCGGCGCTGCTTCTCCTTCGGCGTGACGCAGGTCCCCGTCGCGCGGCAGACGACGACGGGGGGCTCGAGGATCTCGGCCGCGGAGTCGTTCACCTCGGGCGCCGAGCGGATCACCTTGCGGGCCTCGAAGGCCATCTTCCGGCTCGTGTTTCCGACGGCGGTGATCGTCCCCTCCGCCTCGATGTAGTCCCCTGCGTAGACCGGCGCGAGGAAGTCGACGGAGTCGTAGGCCCGGAAGAGCCCCTCGTCGCCGTCGAGCCGGATCAGGAGCTCCGTCGCGACGTCTCCGAACAGGCCGAGCATCCGGGCCCCGTCGACGAGGTTCCCGCCGTAGTGTGCGTCGTGGCTCGACATCCGGAGGCGGAGGACGACCTTCAGGCCTTCACCGGGCTTCTTCTCTTCGCTCAACTCGTGCACCTCGTTCGTGTACTCCGGCCCGGCGCCGCCGCTCAGCCCCGCAGGGCCGCGCGCGCGGCGTCGAGCCGCTGGTCGATCGTCTCACGCCGGCGGGGCGCGTCCGAGGCGCTCCCGCTTCCGGCGAGCGCTCCGGCGAGGTCCGAGAGCAGGCCGCGCATCTCCGAGAGCGCGCCCCTCGCCTCTTCCATCGCCTTCTGCTCGCCCGCCGAGCCACCGCCCCCACAGCGCCCCTCGGCCGAAGCGATCGCTCCCGAAGCCCTTTCCGACGCCGCCGAGAACGAGGCGGGGTCGATCGGCGGCCGAAGGAGGACGTCCGCGGCTTCCTGCGTGAGGCGGCTCGCCTCCTCCGCGGCGAAGAGACAGGCCTCTCCCGCGGCCGAGGCCGCCCCGACGCTCGTGCCCGCCGACGACGTTCGGATCGCCGACCCCTCGTTCGAGACCTTACCCGTCTTCCAGAGCCAGAACGCGACGGCGGCGACGACGACGAGCCAGAACAGGGAGCGACGGCTCATGACGACCTCCTCGCGGCGGGCGTCGACCGGGCCCGTCCGGCTCCGGGCATCGTCCTATTCACGTCGACATTGGGCATCGGGGGCCTCCCGCCGCCCGGAGAGGGCGGGCGGCGGGAGGATAGCGCGGTCCGCGGCCCGCTCAGTCCGCCCAGTCCTCGGGAGGGATTCCGAGCGCCTTTCGCCTCTCCCTGTGCCCGGCCTTGAGCTTCGCGGTCTCGTCGACGACCTTCTTCTCGGCGGCGCGGAACTCCTCGAGCATCCTCTCGGCCTTGGCGATCTCGTCGTCCGTCTTCGCACGTGCGGACGCCAGCCGAACCTTCATGTACTTCTCCGCCGACACGAGGTCGGAGAGCTCGAGGAGCCTTCGATACTCCTTTTCCGTCAGGGACTTGTCCTCCGACACCTTCGAGTCGGCCCCCTCGATCTTCCGAGCCGCCGCCGCGATCGCCGTCGCGAGGTCGTCCAGGGTCTTCTGGACGCACTCCGCGACCCTCTTGTCCCAGGGGCAGTCCTTGTAGGGGGAGGAGGCCCGGATCGACCCCGACTTCACCGGCTCGAAGGCCTTCTGCATCGCTTCCCAGGCCTTCACGTCGGCCTCGAAGGAGGCGTCGAGGAGCTTCGCCCACTCCTGGACCGGCTGCGTGTAGATCTTCTGGACGAGCGGATACTTGGATACGGCCGCCTTCCAGTTGTCCAGGGTCGTCTTCTCGTCCGTGGTCAGGAGGCTCCTCGGCTTCTCGGCCTTGTCTTTCGCGGCATACAGGTACGCCCAAAGAATCGCCGAGTAGGTCGAGACGACCTCGTCCCTCTTCCCCTTCAGCTCCGTGTAGGCGCCCTGCGCCTCCTTCAGCTTCTCCCTGCTCCAGGTCGCCCCGGAACCGCCCGCCGCGACCTCGATCGCCTTCGCCCAGATCGGGTCCGTGACTCTCATGTTCCTGCGGATCTCCTCGAATCGCCCCGGCGCCTCGTCGGCCTCTTTCTGGAGGCTCGCGGTCTCCATGGCGATGCCGTCCCGCCACTGCATGAGGCTCGGCCCGCCGGTCTTGATGCCTCCGAGGAACTGGGAGTGCTGTTTCTCCCAGTCGTCCTGGTCGGAGGGCCGCGTCCCCGTCTTCTGGTGCTCCCTCGACTCGGACCACGAGACGAACAGCTGTCCTCCGAGCGTCCTCCAGTCCGCGAAATCGCTCGTTCCCGGCTTCCTCTTGACGATCGCCCCGAACTTCGGGAGGTACTCCTCGATGACGTGCTCGGAGTACCGGCGCGAGAGCTCCCAGCGGAGCGCGGTCTTCTGGACGTAGGTCTTCTCGCGCGTGTCCTCCTTCTTCTCCGTTCCGATCGAGTCCATCTCGGGCATGAAGGAGTCGGGCACCTGCGCGAGGCCCCCTGCATTCGTGAGGAGAGACCCGAGGGCGAGGGCGGCGAGGGCGAAGGGAAGGGGCGGGATGCGCGGGCTCTTCATCTCTCCCTCCTCAGAACTGCGCGGCGAAGTCGTAGACGTACCAGCGCCCGCCGCCGCGGCGGATCAGCTCGTGCGGTTTTGGGGAGCCGTACTGCCGTCCCCTCTCGTCCCAGGCCTTCGTCGTGACCGTCGCCCTCTCCACCGACGGCTCGCTGATCTTCTTCGCCTGCGCCTTCTGCTCGTCCGTCAGGAAGAACGACTCGAGGTCGTTCCCGGCGTCGTACCCCTTCACCATCGTCTTCTCGACCTTCTCGACCGTCGTGTGGACGTAGAAGTCGCGGAACCGGACCTGGTGCCAGTCCCAGTGGTACATGGCGAGGCTCCTCGCCCTCGGCCCCTCGAGCCTCTTCGGGTCGATGCAGTCGAGGTAGAGCTTCAGGTTCTTCTCCTTGATCGCGGTCGCGAAGATCTCGACGAGCCGCTCGGGCGCGACGTCCGCGGGGATCGACCTCACGCTGTAGAGCGGCCCCTTGATCTCCTCCATCCGCTCCTCGCCCGCGAATCGGCCGCCCAGCTCGGCGTTCCGGTCGGCCACGGCGAAGGCGAGCCCGTCGACCCAGATCGCCTCCGGCACGACGACCCAGCCCCAGAAGGCGCCGCCGAGCCGCTTCCGTCCCGCCTCCGGGACGGCCAGCTCGGCCCCCTCGATCCGGCCGGCGACCGAGAACGGCGTCCCCTCGGCGAGGCCGGCGTTGACGAGCCGCCGGTACCGCTTCAGCGCCTCGTACGCGCCCCGCCAGGAGGGCGTGTCGATCTGGACGTAGTACATCCCGCGGGCGGGGGCGCCCCAGGAGACGAACTCCCGGCCGAGGTCCGTGAACTGGTTCGCGGGGTATTCGACCTTGTCGAGGACCACGTACTTGCCGGGCATCCCCCGCCCCGCCGGCTCCCGGAAGCCGGGCGCCGGGAGCGCCTGCGCGAGGAGCCTCGCACCGGCCCGCTTCTTCCAGGCCTGGATCTGGTCCGTCGCCTCCTTCGTGAAGAGGCCGACGATCCTCTTCTCCTGGTCGCGGTAGCGGAGCATCTCCGGGGTGATCTCGACGAAGTCCCCCTTGCTCCCCATCAGGGCCGTCCGCGCCCTCGCGAAGAGCGCCTCGACGGCCGGGTCGTCGGGGTACCTCTCCTTCAGCTCCTTGATCCGCTTGAGGGCCTCGTTGTCCTCGTAGCCCGGCTTGAAGGCCGCGCCGCGGGCCCTCCGCGCGTGGTCCTCGAGCTTCTTCAGGTAGAACTCCGCTTTCGTCACGTCGTTCGGCGGCGCCTTCTGGGCCGCCGCTCCGAGCGGGACGAGGAGCGCGAGGGCGAGGGCCGTAATCCCGAGGGGCCGTGCGAGCAGGCAGTGCATGCCAAACCTCCGGTTTCCCCGCGACGGTTGCGGTCAGCCCGGGCGCTCTCCGCCGCGGATGGACGGGATCGAAGCAGACGATGATCCGCACGGGCGACGCCCCGGGTCAAGCACCGTCCAATCGGAGATTCGATCTCAGACAATCGAGTGGCGATCAGGGACGCTCGCCCTGCGGGACACCTGCCATCCCTCCGCTTCGCACGGTGATACGTTTGCGCGTCGTGAGAAAGCCGACGACCGCCGCTCTCGCCCTGCTCCCGGTAGTCGTGCTCCTCGCCAGCCCCTCCTGTGCCGGCGCCGACGGGCGGAGCGCCCCGGCCGACCTGCCGGCAGGGGACGAGGCGACCGGAAAGGCGGCGACGAAGATGCGTGTCGTTCGGAACGAGAAGGCGGTCGAAGTCGCGGCGGGCGAAGGAATCGACCTCGTCGTCACGCGGCCCGTCGGGATTCCTCAGGAGCTGCGCTTCACGTGGCCCCCGGCGCCGTCCGTCGAAGGCGATTCCGTCCGGTTCGTCCGGCTGCGGATCGAAGAGCCTTCGCCCGAGGACGACGGCGGCGTGACGACCTTCCACTACGAGCTCGAGGCCGTGCGGCCCGGAGCCGCGCGCGTCGGGCTCGCGCCGAAGGGCGCGAGCCGCGAGGCGGCGCAGCCGCCCGTCGTCCTCGACGTGACCGTGCGCGCCGCCGCGCCGCGCTGACGGCCCGCGCCCGCCTATACGAAGAGCGCTTCGACCGCCTCCATCGTCGGTTCCACCGGCGCGGGCACGCGGACCCTTCGCGCGGCCGCCGGGACGTCCTTCAGGCCCGTGCCGGTGACGAGGAGGACGACTCGCTCGCCGCGCGAGATCTTCCCCTCGGCGAGCGCGCGCTTCAGGCCCGCGAGAGCGATCGCCGCCGCGGGCTCGGCGAAGACGCCGGTCGCGGCGGCGAGCCGCGGGATTGCGTCGAGGATCGCCTCCTCGGAGACGAGGACGCCGCCGCCTCCGGATGCCCGAACGTTCTTCAGGGCCATCACGGCGTTCCGGGGCGCGGCGACCGTCAGGCTGTCGGCGACGCTCCCGGCGCCGG
>CAYVPO010000080.1:0-15728 GCA_964453825.1 uncultured Holophagales bacterium | reverse complement strand
GGAGAGAGTGGTCCCGCCGCGGCCCCGCCGCCGCCAGGGCGGCGAGGTCGTCGGCTTCACGCCGGCGGCCGGGGCGAAGCCGAAGGTCGCCGTCACCGGCGGGAGCGGCTACCTCGGCGCCCGGTTCGTCCGTGCGCTCGCGGCGAGAGGGACGTGGGACGTCGTCGTCCTCGATCTCGCGCCCGCGGCTGGCACTCCGCCCGAGGTCCGGCATCGCTTTCTCGACCTGAACCTGCCTCACTCCGACGGGACCGTCTTCAAGATCCTGCAGGAGGAGCGCCCCGACGTCCTCGTCCACCTGGCGGGCCTCCGGAGCCCCCTGCGGGACGAGGTCTACTCCCACGAGCTGAAGTCGATCGGTACGCTGAACGTCTTCGGCGCGGCGGGCGAGGCGGGCGTGCGGCGCCTCATCCACTACTCGACGACGATGGTCTACGGCGCCCGGGGCGACAACCCGGCGTTCCTCTCCGAGGAGCACCCGATGCGCGCCGACGTGTCCGACCGCTTCGTGAGGGACTCGGTCGAGGCCGAGAGGCATTGCCGGGACTTCGCCCGGCGCCATCCCGACGCGAAGGTCGCCGTCCTGCGCTTCGCTCCGATCCTCGCCGCGGAGCGGCGGGACTACCGGATCCGCTACCTCGAAGGGCCGGTCGCCCTGACGATGCTCGGGTACGACCCGCTTCTCCAGTGGCTGCACCCGGACGACGCGAGCGAGGCCCTCCTCCGGACGGTCGACACGCCGGAGGCGCACGGCGTATTCAACGTCGCCCCTGACGGCGTCCTCCCGCTCTCTTCGACGCTCCTCCTCTTCGGGACCGTCTCCGTTCCGCTGCCGCACGCCCTTGCCTACGCGGCCGGCGAGGCGGCGTGGCTCGCCGGGCTGGCAACGGCATCCGGCGCGCACGCCCACTACGTCCGGTACCCCTGCGTCGCCGACAACGCGAAGGCCCGTCGCGTCCTCGGGTTCTCGCCCGCGAAGACGACGCTCGAGACGGTCGTCGAGGCGGCTCGGACGCGACGGGGCCGCGGACGCGCGATCGACTTCGACGCGGTCGAGGAGGTCGTGCGGACGGCGACGTGGCGCCTCGAGCAGCGGCTCCGCAGGCCCCGGTCGCAGGCGTCGGACGCCGAGGGGGAGAGGCCGGCCCGTCCCGTCGGGAGGAGGACGGCATGACCACGAGAGCCTCGGCCGGTCGTCCGACCGCAGAGAAGCCGTTCGCACCGAGCCTCGTCCCGGCGGCTCCCGACGCGCAGCTCCTCCGGGAGCTCGCGGGCGAGGCGGGAAAGCTCCTCGTCGCCCATCCGGAGCTCGCCTCGCCTCGGACCTGGATCGACCTCTGGAACCTCTTCCTTCACCGCAACCAGTCGCTGGAGCTCGACGACTTCGGCTGGGACGAGAGCGCGGCGAAGATGTGGGAGCCGCTCTTCGACTTCCTCTACCGGGTCTGGTGGCGGGTGACGCTGTCCGGGGTCGAGAACGTCCCGAACGAGGGGCGCGCGCTCCTCGTCATCAACCACTCCGGGGTCCTGCCCTGGGACGGCGCGATGGTCAAGCATGGCCTCGCGCGTGAGCACCCCGCACGGCGGAGAGCGCGGATGCTCGCGCTCGACATGTTCACGACACTGCCGTACCTCCAGCCCTGGCTCCGGCAGATGGGAGAGGTCCGCGCCTGCCCGGAGAACGGCGAGAGGCTCCTCGAAAGGGACGAGCTGGTCGCGGTCTTCCCGGAGGGCGTGAAGGGCGTCGGCAAGTACTTTCGCGACCGCTACCGGGTCGCCCGGTTCGGGCGCGGCGGCTTCGTCCGCCTCGCCCTGAAGACGCGCTCACCTATCATCCCGGTCTCGGTCGTCGGCGCCGAGGAGATCTACCCGATGCTTCTCAACCTGGCGTTCGTCGGACGGCCTCTCGGCTTCCCGTACTTCCCGGTGACGCCGACGTTCCCGCTCCTCGGGCCGCTCGGCCTCGTCCCGGCGCCGACGAAGTGGTGGATCGACGTGGGCGCCCCGATCGACGCGGGCCTCGACCCGGCCTATGCGGAGCGGCCGATGATCGTGAACGAGGTGACGGACCTCGTCCGATCGACGATCCAGCGGATGATCGACTCGCGCCTGGCGCGGCGCGGGAACGTCTTCACCGGCGAGTAGACGACGCTCAGGACGCGGCGGGCGCCGCCGCCGTCCGCGGGCGCCGGGTCGTGCGAACGGCCCTGGCCGGGCGGAGCCGGAGGCCGTGCCGCTCGAAGACCCGCGACAGGCGGGCGTATTCGGCGTCGAGCTTCTGCTGCGTCGTCCGGTAGGCGTACTCGGCGATCCGCACGCGGCCCGAAGTCCTCATCATGTTCCGCATGAGGCGCGGCAGCTCCTCGGCCTTCGGCTCGAAGAGGACGATGTCGGCGTCGGGGTACTCCCGGCGGTAGCGGTCGAGGCCGTACCGAAGCCGGGAGTGGAGCGTCAGCCGGAAGACCTGGTCGAGGACGGAGAGGAGCCCGCGGCCCGCGAGCGCTCCCTGCCCGGGGTGGCGCGGGGAGAGGGACGGGGCGAGCGGGAAGCGGAGCGGGACGATCGGGTTCACGCAGAGGACGAGGCCGCAGCGTTCCTTGAGCGCGAGGGAGATGTGCGCCGTCTTCCTCACGCCGCCGTCGATGTAGTCGACTCCGTCGATCCGGACGGGGCGGAAGAACCCGGGAAGCGCGCAGGAAGCGGCGACGGCGCGCGAGATCGGGACGGTCTCGGCCCCCGACGCGCCGAATACGCGCGTCTCGCCGGAGTCGAGCGCCACGGCGACGAGCCGAAGGTCCCGGCGCAGCGCGCGGAAGTCGTTCGTTCGGCCCGGCTGTGCGAGCCACTCCGAGAGCCAGGCCTCGAGGCCGTCGAGGAGGAAGAAGCCGGAGGGGAGGAGGCCCGCGAACGAGGCGACGAGGTCCGTCAGCGTGAGGTCCCCCGGGGTCTCGCGGAGGTCGCGGAGCGCGTCGAGGACGATCCGGGGCGCCGACACGGCCCGGGAGACGATCTCGCCGAGGTTGGGCCGGAAGAAGGAGAGCCGGTCGAGGCCCTCGCCGCGCGGGTGCGTCGCGTTGCGGTAGAGGACGGAGGGGGAGGTGCCGTTCGCCACGAGCGCCCCCACGTAGGCGCCCGCGGAGACGCCGACGAAGACGTCGCAGTCCGTCAGCGAGAAACCGTCGAGGCGGTCCTCGAGGGCGGCGAGGACGCCGATCTCGTAGATCGCGCCGGTGATCCCGCCGCCGGCGCAGACGAGGCCGCGACGGCTGGGCAGCGGCCCCGGAGACGACGGGCCGCGGGAGGAGACGAGACGAAGTCGGGGTGCCGCCACGGGACCTCCTGAAAAGACGACGGGCGCCGGGGCGCCGGCGCCAGTCTATCCGGACCTTCAGGGGGACCGTCGCGTCAGGCGCGCGTGCGGCTCCTCGGCTTGCGGGCCGGGGCGTGCAGCTGCTCCATCTTCCGGCCGAGCGCGTCGACCTTCGCGACGAGGGACTTCAGGTCTTTCTGCGTCGGGACGTTCAGGCGGTGGAGGGCCTTCTCGAGCGCCGGCTCGACGACGGCCGAGACGCGGCGGGCGACCTCGTCGGCGAAGCGGCCGGCCTCGCGCGACACGTCGGCCCCGACCGTCTTCAGGTTGGACTTCGCGTCCCGGACGACGCCCTCCACGAAGCGCTTCGGATCGCGGGCGATCGTCTCGCCGGTCTTCTTCGCGGTGTTGGCGGCGGCCCGGACCGTCTTCTCGACCTGCGAGGCGACGGTGCGGGTCTCGTCGCGGACCTCGTCGACCTTCCGGGCGGCCGTCCGGAGGGCCCTGTCGATCTGCGGCGGGACGTCGAAGGGGAGCGGCTTGGCGGCGGGGGCGGCTCGGCGGGTCGTCTTCCTCGTCATGGCGTCCTGGTCTCCTTCTTTCGTGCCGGCGAGGTGCGCGCGGCGTGGGCGATTCGGGGGCCGGCAGGGCTCCCCTTCGGGAACGAGGCGGCGGCGAGCGCCTCGAGGTGGTCGAGGCGGCGGGCGAGCTCCTGGATCTCGGCGTGGATGTCGGGGGAGGGGGCCTGCGGGACCCGTCGAACCAGGTCCCGAACGCGCCCGACGACGTCGGAAAGGCTCTCCCGGAAGACCGTTCCGACGTCTTCCCGGAGGCGGGCACCCTCCTCCCAGGTGAGCCGTCCCCGTCCGACGAGACCGGCGACGATCCGCTCGACGTCGTGTCGGGCCGTCTCGACCCTCCGGGTGACGGGCGCGAACGTCTCGGCGATCCGCTCCGGCTTGGCTGCCTTTCGAACGGCGCCCGCCATGCGCGCGGCCCCGACCCTCTCCGCGACGCCGGCCACCGTCTCGGCCGCGCCGCTCCCGGCGCGGAGGAGGAGCGCGAGGGCGTCCGTCGAGGGGGGGAACGCGACGCGATCGGACGCGAGGGCGCGCGACAGGATCCGCGCGGTGATGTCCTCGCCCGTGTCCGCGGAGACCACGCGGATGCGGTCGCCCTCGGCGACGGCGCGGGCGATGTCGTCGAGCGTCACGAAGCGCCGCTCCCGCTTCTCGTAGAGCTTCCGGTTCCGGTATCGGACGATTTCCCTCTGGTGTCCGGTCATCGCCCGAGGAATTTGACGCACCGCGTAATGAATGTCAAGCGGCGCGACGCGTTGATGCGGCGCGTCGCGCTTCTCCCGAGGCCGGAGCGCCTCCGTGCGAACGCCCTTCCGGACTAACATCGGCGGCATGAGCACCGTCTCCGCCCCCGCCCGTTACGCCCCGCCGGCCCTCCCGCGCGGGACGACGCTCCGGTGCCGTTCCTGGCTCACGGAAGCGCCCTACCGGATGCTCCTGAACAACCTCGATCCCGACGTGGCCGAGCGCCGCGAGGACCTCGTCGTCTACGGCGGGTCGGGCAAGGCGGCGCGCAATCCCGAGTGCCTCGAGGCGATCCTCCGCGAGCTGGAGCGGCTCGGCGACGAGGAGACCCTCCTCGTCCAGTCCGGGAAGCCCGTCGCCGTCTTCCGCACGCACGCAGACGCCCCGCGCGTCCTCATCGCGAACTCGAACCTCGTACCGAAGTGGGGAACCTGGGACGAGTTCCGGAGGCTCGAGGCGCTCGGCCTCACGATGTACGGCCAGATGACGGCCGGCTCCTGGATCTACATCGGGACGCAGGGGATCCTCCAGGGGACCTACGAGACGTTCGCGGAGGCCGGTCGCCGCGACCTCGGCTCGCCCGACGGCTCGCTCGCCGGCAAGCTCGCCGTCACGGCCGGGCTGGGGGGCATGGGCGGGGCCCAGCCTCTCGCCGTGACGATGGGCGGTGGAACCGCCCTCGTGGCCGAGGTCGACGCCCACCGGATCCAGCGGCGCCTCGAGACCCGCTACTGCGACGAGCGGATCGACGACCTCGACGCCGCGATCGACCGCGCCCTCGCGGCGCGCGACGCGAAGGAGGGGATCTCGATCGGCGTCCTCGCGAATGCCGTCGACCTCCTCGCGCGCCTCGTCGAGCGAGGGATCGTGCCGGACCTCCTGACCGACCAGACCTCCGCGCACGACGAGCTGAACGGTTACGTCCCGCACGGCCTCTCCTACGAGGCGGCTCTCGCGCTCCGAAGCAGCGACCCCGCCGAGTACGGCCGGCGCGCCGTCGCCTCGATGGGCGAGCACGTGCGGCTCATGCTCGAGCTCCAGCGCCGCGGCGCCGTCACGTTCGACTACGGCAACAACATCCGGGCTCAGGCCGTGAAGGCGGGCTGCGAGAACGCCTTCGAGATCGAGGGCTTCGTCCCGAAGTACATCCGCCCCCTCTTCTGTCTCGGCAAGGGGCCGTTCCGGTGGGCCGCTCTTTCGGGCGACCCGGCCGACATCGACGCGACGGACCGCGCGCTCGTCGAGCTCTTCCCGGAGAACGCGGCCCTGCACCGCTGGCTCGACATGGCCGCGAAGCGGGTCGCCTACCAGGGGCTCCCGGCGCGGATCTGCTGGCTCGGCTACGGCGAGCGGGTGAAGGCCGGCCTCGCCTTCAACGAGCTCGTGAGGAGCGGAAAGGTGAAGGCGCCGATCGTCATCGGCCGCGACCACCTCGACTGCGGCTCCGTCGCCTCCCCCAACCGCGAGACGGAAGCGATGAAGGACGGCAGCGACGCGATCGCCGACTGGCCGCTCCTGAACGCCCTCGTGAACACCGCGGCCGGAGCGACGTGGGTCTCGATCCACCACGGCGGCGGCGTCGGGATCGGCTACTCGATCCACGCCGGAATGGTCGTCGTCGCCGACGGCACGGACGCCGCAGCCCGACGCCTTTCGCGAGTCCTCGTCTCCGACCCGGGGATGGGCGTGGTGCGGCACGTCGACGCCGGGTACCCGGAAGCGGTCGCCTGCGCCGAGGCGCAAGGCGTCGCGATTCCGATGAGGCGTTGACGCTCCGCCGCGCTTCCGCCCTCCTCCTCGGCCTCCTCGCGGCAGGGGGGCTCTTTTCGGTTCTGGCGGCGCGCCTCGCGCCCCTTCCGCCGGAGGCGGAAGCGCGGCGCGCGGGCCGGCTCGAAGAGCGGGCGCGGAGAGCGCTCGAGCGCGACGCGCAGCGCCTCGCGGAGGTCTCCGCGAAGCTCTCGTCCGACCCGGCGCTCGTCGAGATCGTCGAAGGGGGGACGGCCGGGGTCCGACCGGGCGGTCTCTACCGGCTCCTCGGAGCGTCGCTCCCGAAGGGGCCGCGATGGGGAGTCGTACTCCTGGACCGGAGCGGCGAGGCCGTCGCCTGGGCCGGGGAGCCCGGGGACCTGCCCGACAGAGCGTCGCCGCGGGCCGGGCCGTTCGCGGCGTCGTTCCGTGTGACGGAAGGGACGCTGGCGCACGAGTCCCGGCTCGGCCGCAGTCCCGAGACGCAGGGCGTCCTGATCGTGACGCGGCGCTTCCCGACCGGGATCGTCCGGCCGGATCTCCTGGACGCGAGCCCGGGCGCGGGCCCTTCGACGCGGCGACGAGTCCGCGTCCAAGCGGCCCGGTCTCCGAACCGCCTCTTCGCGGTGAGTCTCGAGCCGGACACGAGGGAGCTCGTGGAGGAGGACGTCCGGAACGCCTCGTCACGCCCCGGCGCGCTGCTCTGCGGGCTTGCCGCGGTCGCTCTCGGACTCCTGGCGCGTCGCCCGGCCACGGGGGCCGTCGCGGCGCGGCTCGTCGTCCTCCTCGCGGTGCCCCAGGCCGACGGCGGCCCGTTCGCCCGAATGCTGGCGGACCCGACCGGCCTCCTCGCCACGCCGTTCGACGCCGCCTTCACGGGGCTCGTCGCGCTCGTCCTCCTTCGCTCCGCCCTCGGGACCCCTCGGCGGCCGACGGGTTCGGTCGGCCGGCTGGCCGCGGGGACGGCGGCGGCTCTCGCGGCGAGCGCGCCGGCCGTCCTCGGGCTCGCGGGCGGGCTCGGCGTCCCGTCGCTCCTCCTCGGCCTCGGCCTCTTCACCGGACCGATGGAGGCGCCCCTCGCCTCCGCGGGCTTCGTCGCGGTCGCGACGGGTCTCGTCGGTCTCGGGGCGCTCCTTTCGGGGCAGGCGCTTCGACCGGGGCGCGCGTCGGCCGCGGCGGGGCCGATCGGACTCGGCCTCGTCGTCTGGTGCGCGTTCGCGTCTCCGTCGGCCGGCACGCTGGTCCTTCTTCTCACGGGCGCCGTCCTGCTCGCCGCAGGTCTTTCCGGGCCAGCGGCGCGGTTCGCGGGAGCGGATCTCCTCTCGAAGGCCGTCGCCGTGGCGCTCCTCGTCGGAGCGGGCGCGCTCGTGACCGCGTCCGGTGCCGCACTCGGTCGGCTCGCGCGCGCGGAGTCCCGCCTGGAGGGAGCCGCGAACCGCTCGATGCTGGAGCGGGAACGGCTGGAGGAGGAAGGGCCGGCCGTCTGGGAGGAGAGGCTCGCGAGCCCGGACCTGCTCCCCTGGACCCCGGCGGGAGGCCGCACCGTGATGAGCGACCTCGCGCGGGCCCTCTGGCTCAGAGGACGGGACGGAGAGTTCCCCGAGCGGGGCGACCTGCTGACCGTTCGCGACGAGGAGGGACGCGTCCTCTCCTCGTTCGGGACGCTGCGTCCCGGCGACGAAGGGCGCGGGACGGCGATCGGGCTCTCGCTCCCCGTTCCCGGGACGCTCGGCGTCCTGTCGCGGATTCCCTGGCCCGACGCCGACGAAGAGGACCCGCTCCTCGTCGGTGAGCTGGGGAGCCCGATCCACGCGGACCGGCCGGTCGAGAGGATCGACTTCGACGGCGCCGGCCGACCGCTCGGACGCGGCCGGCTCGAGCGATCGGAGCTCGCGGGGCCACTGCTCGCCGAGGTCCGCAAGGGGGGCGCGGGCTGGCGGACCGAGGAGTCCCAGGGGCGCCGGTGGCGGATGTCGGTCCGCGGCACGGGCGCGGGCTTCGTCGCGTGGGGCGTCGAGGTCCCGACTCCGCTCTTCACGCTCGTGTCGGCCGTCGCCGCTGCCGAGACCGCGCTCCCGTTCGCGCTCCTCGTTCTTCTCCGACGGGAGCTCGGGGCGCTCGCCCGCGCCCGCCTCGCCCGGTCGGGCACCCGGCGGGGGACGCGGCTCTTCGGCACGTTCCGCGGCCGGCTGGCTCTCGCCTTCCTCGTTTCGGGCGCCGTCCCGCTCGCCCTCGGCGCAGCGCTCGCCCGCACGGCGCTCGACCGTTCGACGGCCCGGACGACGGAGCGCCAGGCCCTGGAGCTCCTCCGCGAGGGACGGCGCATTCTGAGCGATCGGGTCCCGGGCAGCCCGTCGCCGGCCGATCTGAACCAGGCGGCGTCCGTCGTCGGAGTCGACCTTCTCCTTTACCGCGACGGACGCCTGGCGGCGGCGTCACGCGCCGTGCCGGTCGCCGCCGGGCTCGCTCCCGAGCATCTCCCGTCCACCCTCGCCGCCACGCTCGCGGACGGGGCCAGCTCGGCCGCCCGGACGCGCGCGCCGCTTCGGCCGGGCGGACGGCGGGTCGCAGAGGCCGCGGTGACTCTCTCGCGGGAGGACCGGACGACGCTGGCCGTGGTCCTCGGAGAAGACCCGGCCGGACGAACGGCCGTGGAGGGGCTCTTCCTGCTCGCCGCAGCCGTCGCCCTGGGCGCCCTCGCGTTCGGCGGCCGCGGCGCGCTCGCGCTGTCGCGGCCGGTGGAGGAGCTCGTGGCGGCCTCGGAGAGAATCGGGGCGGGCGAAGCTCCGGGTCCGATCCGTCCTCCGGAGATGGAGGACCTCGCGAGGCTCGTGGAGGCGTTCGGAACGATGTCCGAGCGGGTCCGGGAGAGAACGGAGCTTCTCGAACGAGAGCGCGAGGCGGCGGTGAGCGTCCTCGCCAGCCTCACGCCCGCCGCCCTCCTCTTCCGGGTAGAGAGCGGGAGGATCCTCTACGCGAACCCGGCCGCGGACGCGCTCCTCCCGGCTGGAGCGATGCTCTCCGAGAGACTCCCGGAGCCGCGGTTCGCCCCCGTTCTCGCCGCGCTCCGGAGCCCGCGGCCCTTCGAGGCCCGCGTCACGCTCCATGGGGGAGGGCGCGAGACGGTCCTGAGGGCGGTCGTGGCCGACCTGACGGCGGACGCCGCGGGTCCCCGCGCGGTGCTCCTTCTCGAAGACCTGACCGACTTCACCCGCGCCGAGCGCCTCGAGGCCTGGGTCGAGGCGGCCCGCGCGGTCGCCCACGACATCAAGAACCCTCTCACGCCGATCCGGCTGACCGCCGAACGCCTCCTCCGCAGCTCCGCGAGAGGCGTCCCTCCCGACGGGCCGCGAGTCGCGGAGGCCGCCGAGACGATCCTCCGCCAGGTCGAGCTCCTGACGGAGCGCACCGGTCGCCTCTCCCGGTTCGCGAGCCCCGCGGCACCGGAGCGGACGCGGCTTTCAGCCGAAGGCGTTTCCGGGCTGCTTCGGGAGGTCGCTTCCGACTTCGCCGCGCACCCGGCCGTGAAGGTCGGCTGGGCCGCTTTCGGCGAGCTGCCGGACGTCTTCGTGGACCGGGCGCTGCTGCGTGACGCCGTCTCCAATTTCGTCCTGAACGCCGTCGAGGCGCTCGATGCCAGGGGAGGAAACGTCGTGGTGGAAGCCCGACCCGCGGCCGCGCTGCGCGGGGAGCCGGGGCTCGAGATCGCGTGCGAGGACGACGGGCCGGGCGTCGCCGACGGGGACCTCGCCCGGCTTTTCGACCCGACGTTCTCGACGAAATCGCGAGGCTCCGGCATGGGGCTCGCGGCGGCGCGCCGGGCCGTCGAGGAGCACGGAGGCCGGCTGTTCGCGGAGCGTTCGGTCCGCGGAGGCCTGCGGATCGGCTTCGTCCTTCCGGCCGCCGGTCGCTGATATCATTTTTTCGCCATGTCCCGCTCCAAGCCGCACGCGTGCCGGGCCGCCGCCGCCCTCCTCCTGCTCGGTGCGTTCTCAGGCGCCGGGTGCCGCAAGGACGCTCCCTCCGAGGGGAGCGGTCCCTCCGCTGCCGCGGGGCGCGTCGACGCGCTCTTCCTCGCGGAGGCTCCCGTCGTCGTTCCGGACGAGATCGGGCCCGAGCTCGACGAGATGGGCGTCCGCCGTCTCTACGTGTCCGCCGCCTCTCTGGGCGCCGGAGGCCAGGTCCGACCGTTCCCACCGCCCCCGTCCCGGGTCCCGCGGCCGGCCGTGCTCGTCCTGATGGGGGAGCCGGGAGCGGAGGCAGGTCTTCGCGGGGGCGCGCCGGAAGCGCTCGGCGAGGCGTGGGCCAACGGGGCGACCCGGCTCGTCGCCGAGGCGAAGGGCTGGGCGGAGGTCGTCGGAGTCCACGTCCACCTCGTCCCGGCTGCCGCCGACGCCGCCCCGCTCGCGACGGCCCTCGGCGTCCTGAAGTCGCGCCTGCCGGGCCTCAAGGTCTCCGTGACGCTGCGGGCCGGAGCGCCCGAGGGGACGTGGAAGCCGCTCGGAGGGGCCGTCGACGAGGCGCTCGTCCTGACGTTCGGCCGTCGCCCCGAGACCGCGGATGCCTTCGTTTCCGAGATGACGGCGGAGGAGGCGAAGGCCTTTCCGATCCCGTTCCGTCTCCTTGCGATCCCGGGGAGCTACGGCGTGACCGGCTCCGGGGCGCGTGCCCGGCGGCTTCCGGACGGCGAGATGGACAAGCTCTCGGAGGACCGGAACCTCGACTTCGACTTCGCCTCGGTCCTCTCGAGCGATCCCGGGAGCATCTACAGCTTCAAGCCGCGTCGCGGCTACGAGAAGGCGACGAACCTCCTGTCCGAGGACGGCGGCAGGGCCCGCTTCGACGTCCTGCCGTTCGCCGATCTCGTCCGGCTCGTCTCGGCGAGCTCGCAGTGGAGCGCGCCGCGCCTCGCGGGGCGCGTCTTCCTCGTCGACGGGGTTCCGCGGGACGGACGCCTGAGCGGCTATCCGGCGCTGCACGCGCTCCTGACCGGCAAGCCCTGGGAGCCGAGCCTGCGAGTCGAAGCGATCGAGGAGAAGACGCGCGGCGGCGAGGTCTGGCTCCGGGTCTCGAACCCGGGGCCGACGTCGAGCGAGCTCTCGCGCTTCGGCAACCAGATCACGATCCGGCTCGAAGGGGGCGTCTTCACGAGCCTGGGCGCCGGGGACTTCGACCGATTCGAGATCTTCGCCTCCGCCCGGGACCTGACGCAGTCGGCGCCGTTCGGCCGCGCCACCGCATGCCGCCTCTTCGAGAACTTCTTCGCGCCCGAGGAATCGAACGAGCTCGGTCCGATCCGGATCGCGGGGAAGTCGCCCCGCATGTTCGTCACCTACCAGCTGAGCCTTCCCGACGGCCGGACGATCGACGGGGCGGAGGCGGAGGTCGCGATCCCGGCGCCGCCCGCCCCGAGGCCCGCGCCGAAAGCGCAGTCGAAGCGTCAGCCCCCGCTGCCGCGGCTGAAGAAGCGCTGATCGAGGGAGGCCCGCGCCGTCAGGCGTCCGGGAGGAGGCCGCGGTCCGCGACCGCGGCCTCCGCGACGCGAACGGCCAGGAGAGCGCCGGGCCTCCTGAGGGCGTCGGACGCGAGGAAGAGCCGTCCCGTCGATCCGGCGGACCAGACACCCAGAAGGAGCGTCTCGTCCCGGCCCGCGGCGTCCACGATCCCGGCAGGGCCGTCGACGTCGGTCTCCGCGAATCCGTAGCCGGTCGCCAGGAGCGCGGTCCTCAGCTCTCCCGTGGACGGCGCCGGTCCGGAGAACCGAAGCTCCACTCGAACCGTCGTCCCGTGGAAGACGCCGGTCCGCGCGGAGAGGACCGTCACGGGAAGGTCGCGCCCCAGGAGAGCCCGGACGTCGTCGGCCACCCGGGCGTCGAACGCGTCGGTGTCGGCGGGCGAGAAGACGTTGAAGGCGGACTGCGCGCCGAGCTGGTCCTTCGGGACGCTGCGGAAGGACGCGATCGCGATCGCCTGCTGGAAGAGCTCGTCGAGGGCGTCCTTGCCGAGATCGCTCGCGGGGCGGTCGATCGCGGCCGTGACGCCCGCGATCGTGCCCGTGGCTTCGGCCGCGGCGATCGCGTCGGCGAGGACCGAGGCGGTCGGATCCCGCAGGACGAGGAGGTCGCTCTCGGGCAGGGGGCTCGGCAGGATGCCCCGCACGGCGTCGACGCGGGTGCCGGCGTGCCTCTGTCCCGAGAGGTCGATCGCGAGACAGCCGTCCTTCGAACGGCGGGAGAGGAAGCGCGCGGTCGCGTCGGCCGGGCCGCAAAGGAACGCGATCTGGCACCCGCCGAGGCCGTCCGGCTCGAGAGGGGAAGCGAGGGCGGCCTCTCCGTCGTCGTCGGTCAGGAGGCCGGAGGCCGAGTCGCTCGTGTGGAAGAGATGCAGCCGGGAGGAGGGGAAGCTCCGCTCGCGCAGCACGGCCTTCACGTCCCGCCCCGCGAGGGAGCCGGGGTCGACGACGGCGACCGAGAGGCCGATCAGGCCGGGCCCCCTTCGGCCGGCCCGCGCCGGGGGAAGAGCGCGGAGAAGAGCCGCGCCGTCGGCGCGGAGAGGGCGTAGACGACCGCCAGCGAGGCGAGGCAGACGTCGGGGCGCCAGGCCGCGACCGCCGCGATGACGAGGCCGAGGAGCGGCACGAGCCGCATCGATCGGCGGGAGCGGAGGTCGACGTCCTTGAAGGAGCGGTAGCGGAACGTCGAGACCATCAGGAACCCGAGTAGGAGCGTCACGCCGACGAACGCCGTCGCGATGCGCGGGTCGGGAAGCGGCTCGGGGATCACCCAGATGAGCCCGCAGAGCGCGCCCGCGGCCGCCGGGATGGGGAGGCCGACGAACCAGCGTTTGTCGACGACGTGGATCTGGACGTTGAAGCGGGCGAGCCGGCACGCGCCGCAGACGAGGAAGAGGAACGACGCGAAGAGACCCAGGCGGCCGTGGCTGGAGAGCCCCCAGTGGAAGGCCAGGAACGCCGGCGCGAGCCCGAACGAGAGGACGTCGGAGAGGGAGTCGAGCTGCTCGCCGAAGGCCGAGGTCGATCCCGTCATGCGGGCGACCCTCCCGTCGAGCGAGTCGAGGAAGCCGGCGAGGAAGATCAGCCCCGCGGCGAGGTCGTACCGGCCCCGGACGGTCGCCATCAGGGAGAGATAGCCGCAGAAGACGTTCCCGATCGTGAACAGGGCCGGTATGACGTAAACGCCGCGGCGAACGCCGCGGCGCTGAACCTCGCTCGAGGTTCCGTTCATGGGTGTGTCGACGGGACCGTTCCGGTCGAGCGCGAGCCGGCCCTAATGAGGGGCTCCGACGCGGGCCCGGTGCTCACGAGCGATCTCCTCCATCCGGTCCTTCACGATCAGCTTCTGCTTCTTCAGGCGCTTCTCCTCGCCCTCTTCGTCGGACGAAAGGAACGTCTTGGAAGCCAGCTCGGCGAGCCTCTTCTCGAAGTCGTGATGGGTGCGGACGAGGTTCTTGAACTCGTCGTGAGACTGGGCCAGCTCGCGCTTCAACTCTTCGGTCAGAGTCGGCATGGACACCTCCTCGAAGTGGATTTCGAAAGAGCCCGCGCGAGTCTCCCTTTTTCAAAGGGCGAGAGTCAAGACGAACTCGGCCGGGGAGGAAGGAAGAGCGACATCACGAGCGCGTCCTCGCCGTCCGCGTAGTATTGCGGCCGGCGGCCGACCTCCCGGAAGCCCAGCAGGGTGTAGAAGTTACGAGCCGGGTCGTTGGACGGGCGGACCTCCAGGTAGATCTCCTCCGCACGGATTCGGGCCGAGAGGTCGAAGACCTCCTGCATCAGGATCCGGGCGATCCCCTGCCGCCGGCACGACGGGTCGACGGCGATCTTGTTGACGTGGACCTCCCCTCCGGCGAAGGCGCAGAAGACGTATCCCGCGAGCATCCCGTTCGGGGCGCGGACGACCCTGTTGAAGCGATGGGCGGCCCCGACCTCGGAGGCGAAGAACTCCCGCTTCCAGGGGATGGGGAACGAGAGCCGCTCGAGCTCGGCGATCGCGTCGAGGTCGACGTTCCGGACGTCCCGGACCGTCAGCTCCGCAGGCAGCGCGCTCAACCCGCGTCTCCCTCTCCGAAGCGCTCCTCGGCCGCCGGCGGGCGGCCGTAGAGGAGCCCGGCCGTCCCGTCGGGCGCCGCGAGGGCCGCCAGGGCCGCCGCGGCCGGAGCGAGGAGGGGACCGAGAGCGGAGACTTCCAGGACGGGGACTCCCTCCCGCGACGCGTCTTCGAGGGCGCTCGAGAGGGTCAGCCGCTCCTCGGTCGGCGAGAGGCGCCCCTGCCGCCGTCGCCGCCTGTGGACCTCGCCACGGAGGGCGTCGAGCAGGAAGTCCGCGTCCGGGGGCTCCGGGCAGGCGCTGGAGACGACCTCGAAGGTCGGGAGCGGGACGAGGAGACATCCGGCCGCGCGGGCCAGGCCGCGGGCGAAGGCGAGGGAGGACCGCAGCCCGGTGAAGGAGCCGGGGCCGGAGACGACGGCAATCCGGTCGAGGTCCCGAGGCGAGATGCCGCCGGAGGCGAGCAGGGAGGACACCGCGGGGGCGAGCGCCTCGGCCCCCTGCCGAGGCAGCTCGACCGTCCGCGGCTCCGAACCGTCGACGACGAGGGCGAGCGAGGGGCGCGGGGTCGCCGTGTCGATGGCGAGGAGCCTCATCGGCGTGGCGGAGATCGTAGCAGGCGCAAAGCCGGACGGCTCCGGGTCCCGCGCGCCCTCGTCCTGCTAGCATCGCCCCCCTTCCGATGCGAACGACGCCGATGCTCGAGCAGTACTGGGCGCTGAAGAGGGAGGTGCCCGACGCCCTCCTCCTCTACCGGCTCGGCGACTTCTACGAGATGTTCTTCGAGGACGCCGAGACGGCCGCGCCGCTCCTCGGCCTCGTCCTGACCGCGCGCCACCGCGACACCGACGTCGAGGCTCCGATGTGCGGAGTGCCGCACCACGCCCTCGAGTCGTACGCGGCGCGCCTCATCGCGGCCGGGATGAAGGTCGCGATCGCCGAGCAGGTCGAGGCCCCCCAAAAGGGGAAGGCGCTCGTCGCCCGGAAGATCGTCCGCGTCATCACGCCCGGAACGCTCCTCGATCCCGAGCGCCTCGACGCGCGCCAGGCGAACGACCTCGCCGCGATCGCCTTCGGCGGCGACGAGGCCGGCCTCGCCTTTCTCGACCTCTCGACGGGAGAGTTCTCGGCGGTCCGCCTCGACGGGACCCCGCCGGCCGAGCTCCTCGCGCGGCGGCCGGCGAAGGAGCTGGTGGCCTTCCCCTCGGAGCGGGACGACGTGGCCCGCATGCTCGAGGCGCTCGGGCCCGACGCCCCCGTCCTTTCGGTCCTGACCTCCGAG
>CAYVPO010000079.1:9345-15999 GCA_964453825.1 uncultured Holophagales bacterium | reverse complement strand
GCCGACGATCCCGAGCTTCATGGCCGCGGGAGCGTAGCAGAACGCCCCGCGGCCCCCGACCCGGCTATTTCTTCGCGATCGCCGCGGGCGTCGACCCGATCCCGGCCAGCTTCTCGGCCTCGGGGAAGAGCGTGATCGCCTTCTTCAGCTGGACGTCGCCGTCGATCGAGAGGCGGTAGGCCGCCTCGGGCCCGTGCACTGCTCCGACGAGCTCTTCGGCGAGCGCGCGGTCGAGGACGGCCTTGTCCTTCTCGGCGGCCCAGGCGGTCCGCGCCGGCACGTCCGGAGCGTTCGGCCGTCCGTCGAGGTGGGTGAAGAAGTCGTCGCGGACCGCGTCGGTCACGACGAAGTCGCGTGGGATCTCGGGGTTCTTCGCCCGGAACTGGACGGCCCACTCGAAGAAGACGCCCCGCGCGTAGAGGGTCGCCATCCACCGCGAGAGCCTCTCGGCCTTCACGACGACGTCGGGCGTGATGCCGCCTCCACCGTAGACGACCCGGCCGCTCGCCGTCCGGAACGACTCCCTCTTCACGCCGTCCTCGGAAAGGAGCGGATCGGTCTCCTCCTCGTCGTCCGGCGCGACGTACTCGATGAACTCCCGGTAGTCGCGCTGGATGCAGCGACCCGACGGCGTGTAGTACTTCGCCGTCGTCAGCGCGAGCCCGGCCCCCTCGGAGAGCGTGTAGACCGACTGGACGAGGCCCTTCCCCCAGCTCGTCTGGCCGGCGACGATGCCGCGGTCCTGGTCCTGGATCGCGCCGGCGACGATCTCGGCGGCCGACGCGGAGCCCTTGTTGATCAGGACGACGACCGGGATCCGGGCCCGGGTGTTGCGGCCCGGCGCCGTGAACGTCTGCTCGGAGCCGGCGGCGCGGCCGCGGGTGATGACGACCTTCTCTCCCTTGCGGAGGAAGAAGTCGGAGACCGCGATCGCCTGGTCGAGGAGGCCGCCCGGATTCGCGCGCAGGTCGAAGACGAGCTTCTTCATCCCCTGCTTCTCGAGCTTGTCCCACGCCTCGGCGACCTCGGGGGCGGAGGTGTGCGTGAAGTCCTTCAGGCGGATGTAGCCGACCTCCGGCTCGACCATGAAGGCGAACGAGACGGAGTTCGTCGGGATCTCGGCGCGCGTGACCGTCATCTGGAGAGGCTCGCCGAGGCCGGGCCGGACGATCGTGATGCTCACCTTCGTCCCCTTCGGCCCCTTCAGCTTCTTCACGACGGCGTCGATCGGGAGGTCGTCGATCGGCTGCCCCTCGACGAGGTCGATGATGTCGCCTGCGCGGATCCCGAGGCGCTGGGCGGGGGAGCCTTCGACCGGCGTGATGACCGTGACGCGGCCGTTCCGCTTCGAGATGATGATCCCGAGGCCGTAGAACGACCCGCGCTGCTTCTCCTGCATCGCCCCGTACTGCTCGGGCTCGAGGAAGCTCGAGTGCGGGTCGAGGGTGTCGAGCATCCCCGAGATCGAGGAGTAGACGAGCCGCTCGGAGCCGAGGTCGTCGGCGGACCACGCCTGCGCCGTCGCGAGGAGGTCGGCGTACTCCTTCAGGACCGGGTTCGTCGCGTCGGAGACGGCGAGGAGGCGGGGGCCGAACGTGCCGCCGAGGAGCGTCGTCGCGGCGAGGACGAGCGGGGCGGCGAGCAGCTTCAGTGCGCGGGAGCGGAGCGGGTTCGGCGTCACGGAGGCCTCCGCGGCGGACGGTAGCACGTCGCGTGCCGTCGGCGCTCGGGACCGGCCGGATCGTCCTTGACTCCGGGCGGGGCTGAGCGGACGATTCCGCGGCCATGGGCAACCTCGGAATGCCGGAGCTGATCTTCATCTTCGCTCTGGCCCTCCTGATCCTCGGACCGAAGAAGCTCCCCGAGCTCGGCAAGCAGCTCGGGAAGGGTCTCGGCGAGTTCAAGAGGGCCTCGAACGACCTCAAGCGGTCGATCGAGGAGGAGGTGGAGAAGGTGGCGCGCGACGAGGCGCCGAAGTCCGACGCCGCCCCGAAAGCCGTCCCCGCCGAGGGGACCGTCGCGAGCGCCGCCGAAGAGCGCCCCGACCCGACCCGGCCCGCGTGACCGACGCAACCGCAGACGACCTGACGCGGATGACGTTCCTCGAGCACCTCGAGGAGCTCCGCAAGCGCCTTCTCTGGTCGGTGATTGCCGTGGCGACCGGCTTCTTTCTGGCGTGGTGGAAGGCCCAGGACCTCTTCCGGATCGCCCAGAAGCCGATTCTCGAGGTCCTCCCGGCCGGGACGAAGCTCGCCTACACGAACCTGACCGAGCCCTTCATGCTCTACCTGAACATCGCCCTGATCGCGGGGATCTTCCTGGCGAGCCCGGTGATCCTGTATCAGGTGTGGCTTTTCGTCGCGCCCGGGCTCTATCGTCACGAGAAGCGCTGGGTCCTGCCGTTCGTCTTCTTCGCGGCGCTCTCGTTCTGCGGGGGCGGCTGGTTCGGGTACGCGGTCGCCTTCCCGATGGTGGCGCAGTTTCTCGTGACGATGGGGGCCGACTTCACCCCGGTCCTGAAGATCGACGACTACCTCTCGATCCTCTCGAAGATCCTCCTCGGGATGGGTCTCGTCTTCCAGACCCCGATCGTCATCGTCTTCTTCGTGCGGATCGGCGTCGTGACGGAGAAGTGGCTCCTCCAGAAGTTCCGCTACGCCGTCCTCGTCATCTTCCTGATCGCGGCGCTCATCACGCCGACGCCGGACATCCCGACGCAGTGCGCCTTCGCGCTCCCGATGATCGCGCTCTACCTCCTCGGGATACTCCTCGCCTGGATCGTCGGGAAGCGCACGAAGACCGAGCCGGCCGGCTGAGCGCCGGGAGGCTCGTGGCGAGCCTCCCCGATTGATCTCTGGGGCCCCGATGGAGGGGAGGCGCCGTGAGGCGCCGCGGGGAGGCTCGTGGCGAGCCTCCCCGATTGATCTCTGGGGCCCCGATGGAGGGGAGGCGCCGTGAGGCGCCGCGGGGAGGCTCGTGGCGAGCCTCCCCGATTCATGATCACCCGCGCGAGCCGGGGAAGGGGAGAACGGAGCCGTCCGAGGACGCCTGGGGCGGCTTGACCTCCTGCGGCTTGTCGGCGCGGGCCCCCCGCCGGATCTCCAGGATCAGGTCGCAGAGCTCGCGGACGGCGCCGCCGCCGCCCGGCTTCGTCAGGTGGAGCGCGGCCGCGTCCTTCACGATCGAGACGGCGTCGGACGGGCAGGCGCCGACGCCGGCGCGGCGCATCATCCCCAGGTCGGGGAGGTCGTCTCCGACGGCCACCGCCTCGAACGGCTCGAAGCCCCACCTCGCGAGGAGGCGGTCGAAGGCGGAGGCCTTGTCGAGCTCTCCCTGCATCACGCACTCCTCGGGGATCTTCAGGTCGCGGCAGCGCATCGAGACCACTTTCGAGGAACGGCTGGAGATGAGGCCGATCCGGTAGCCCAGGTCGCGGAGGAGGACGAGCCCGAGCCCGTCCTTCACGTCGAACGACTTCAGCTCCCGTCCGTCCTCGTCGAAAGTGAGTGTCCCGTCGGTGAGCACTCCGTCCACGTCGAGGACGAGGGCGCGGACCCGGAGGAGCTTCGTCCGGAGGTCGTCGGGGACGATCGGTGCTGCGGGCATGACGGTCGATTATCCGCCAGCCGGCCCCGGGCTCAAATCGACTCGACCCCCCAGAGGTCGTGGAGGTGGACGATCCCCCCGGGCCGCCCGCCGCCGTCCACGATGAAGAGCGACGTGATCTTCTTCTCCTCCATCAGCAGGAGCGCCTCCGTGGCGAACGCCCCCGCCGCGATCGTCTTCGGCGTGCGGTTCATGGCGAACGCCGCGTCGGCGCTCCACGCCTTCTCCCCCTCGCGCTCGAGGAGGCGGCGGAGGTCGCCGTCGGAGACGACGCCGGCGAGGCGCCCCTCGGCGTCGACGACGCCGGTGATCCCGAGCCTCTTCTTCGACATCTCGTAGACGACGTCTTTCATCGGGGCGTCGAGCGGGACGAGCGGCACGTCCCCTTCCGCGTGCATCAGGTCGGAGACGCGGAGGAACCTCTTGCCGAGCTTCCCTCCCGGGTGGAGCGCCGCAAAGTCCTCCGGCCGGAATCCCTTCTCGACCGAGAGCGCCATCGCGAGGGCGTCGCCCATCGCGAGCTGGGCCGCGGTCGAGGCCGTCGGCGCGAGGTTCAGCGGGCAGGCCTCCTCGCGGATCGCCGCCTCGACGACCGCGTCGGCCTCCTTGCCGAGCGTCGAGGCGCGGCGCCCGGTGAGGGCGACGAGCTTCGCTCCGCGCCGCCGCACGTGCGGCAGGAGCGCGACGACCTCCTCCGTCTCGCCCGAGTGCGAGAGCGCGAGGACGACGTCCCCCGCGAGGATCATCCCGAGGTCGCCGTGAATCGCCTCCGCGGGGTGGAGGAAGAACGCGGGCGTTCCCGTCGAGGCGAGCGTCGCGGCGATCTTCTGGCCGACGATGCCGCTCTTCCCGATGCCGGTCACGACGACGCGGCCCGTCGTCCCGTGCAGGAGGGCGACGGCCGTGTCGAAGCCGCCGTCGAGCGAGTCGGCGAGGGAGCGGATCGCCGCGGCCTCGATCTCGAGGACGCGGCGGGCTTCGCGGCGCGCGGGGGTGGTCACGGGCCCGATATTACGTGTCGCCGCGGGTCCTCGCGCGTCAGGGGCTTTCGGGCCCCCGTCCCCGGGTCGAGGAGGACGAGCCGGCCCCTGCCGTCCTGAACGAGCCGCGTCGCGGGGCTGCCGGCTGGCGGATACCTCGAGGTGTCGGACCACCAGGAGCGCTGCGGCTGCTCACCATGCAGCGGCGTCGCTCGTCCGGTGCCGAGGTCGACGAGATGCCAGAGCCAGGTCAGCGAGTTCACGTCGATCGCGATCGCGACGTGGAGCAGGCCGGCCGCCGGCTCGCTTCCGAACCGGATCCCGTGGCTCTTGCCCGGGAGCGGGATCGAGGTGACGCGGGCTCCGTCCCGCGAGAGGAGGTCGAGGCGGAATCCGTCTGGTCCCGGCTCCGCGAGGACGACGCGCCCGTCGGCGAGGAACGCACCACCCAGACGGCCCGGGCCGGAGGGGCCGTCCAGGCCCGCGAGGCTGCGGCCGGTCTCGGCCTCGAGGAGACGAACGCCCTGCCCGGCGCCGAGCGCGGTGAGGAGGACGCGGGAGAGGTCGGGGCCGGGCTCGACGAGGTAGTGCCGGCGGTTCGTCGTGCTGCCTGCAGCATCCCCGACGGTCGACCGGGGAGGGAGTCCGTACCGGGTGCGCACCACGAGCGTGCGTCGGACGACGTCCAGCTCGAACAGCGCCGGCTCGGGAACGGGCTCGGTGTCCGCCTTGCCGACCACGCGGCGGCGGTGCGGGAATACCCGCACGACGTCGGGTGAGACGAAGCGCGGGACGTGGCTCCAGCTTTCCGACGGGACGCGGGCCGAGGCCAGGAGCCGGAGCGACGGAAGCTCCACGACGCTGCAGAGGCCGCCGCCGACGATCGCGAGGCGCCGCCCGTCGGGCGTCAGGTCGATCCCGTCGGCCCACTGGGGAAGCGGGAGGGAGACGGACCCGCCCTCCCGCAGGTCGATGGCCTCGAGCTCGATCTCCTCGCCCCGGGGCTTCACGGTCGTGACGTGAACGGCGCGAGTCCCGTCGGCCGAGACCGTCGTCGCCCAGCCGGGCCGGAGGCGGACGCTCCGGCCGCTCGCGAGGTCGAGGAGGTACCGGGCGCTTCCCCACCAGGATCCCGGCGTCCTTCCCTCGACGACGACCCAGGTCCCGCCGGGGCCTGCGGGCTCGGCGACGGCGCTCTCGAGCCGGGCGACGCCGGGATCGACGACCCGCTCCACCCACACGGCGCCGCACGCGAGCGCGGCGAGGAGGACGCCCCAGAGGGCGAGCGACTGGGCGCCGTGCCCGCGCCGCGCGTCGGTTCGGCCCGCGGCGACCTGGACGAACGTCGCGACGAGGAGCGCGGCGAGGAGGACGCCCGTCACCGCGAGGATCGCCTCCGGCCCGGGGGCGGTCGCGTAGCGGACGAGCTTCCGGATGAGCAGGAAGACCGCGGCCGCCGACGCGGTAAGAAGGACGAAGTCGACGACGAGCCAGGGCGAGCGCGATCGGACCGCGACGGAACCGACCCACGCGAGGAGGAAAAGGGGGACGGCGACGAGGAGGAGCGCCGCCATCGCGGGGGCGTCGAAACGGTCGATGAGCCCCGGGAAGCGGCCGCTCGCGATCGAGGCCGGCAGGTAGACGACGAGCTCCGCAAGCAGGACGAGCGCAAGCCCGCCGGCGAGCTTTCCGCCCCAGATCACGGGAGCGGAGAGGGGGCGCGCAAACTGGAACGAGAACCGCCTCTCGGCGAGCTCGCGGCCGACGACGGAGGCGCCGACGAGAACCGCCCCTGCGGTTCCGAACGTGCAGGCGAGGACGAGCGCGGTGACGGCGCGGGCCGTTCCCGCGTCGCTCCCCGGCACCGACGGGAGGAGCGGCACGAGGAAAGGGAGAACGGCGGCCGCGGCGGCGGCGACGAGGACGAAGCGCCGCTCCGCGATCTCGCGGAGGGCGACGGCGGCGAAGCGCCTCATCGGCCTTCTCCGCTAGCCTCGCCGGCGACGGCGAGGAAGAGCTCTTCGAGCGAGAGCGGCGCGGCCTCGGCGTCGACGATCCCGTCCTTCGC
>CAYVPO010000079.1:7379-9245 GCA_964453825.1 uncultured Holophagales bacterium | reverse complement strand
TCGCGCGGCGATTCCAGGGGTCCTCGCCGAGGAGCTCGCAGCGGCCGTCCGTCGCCTTCTGCCAGCCGAGGAGGCAGCGGACGAGGGACGACTTGCCGGCTCCGTTCCGGCCGAGGAGGGCAAAGACGGAGCCTTTCGGGACGTCGAGGGAGACCGCGTCGACGGCGGTCGTCCGGCCGTAGCGGACGGTGAGCCGCTCGGTGCGGGCCGCGGCGGATGCGCTCACTTCTTCTCTCCTTCTCGGGCGGGGGCGAGGCGGACGAAGGCCGTCTCGAGGGCGCGCGCAGCCTCGTCGCGCGAGGCGCCGACGGTGACGGCCGTCGAGGCGAAGCGGAGCGCCCCCTCTGCGAGGGCTCGGGCGCGCTCCGGCTTCGGGAGCGACGGAGGAGCCTCGGCGACGAACGTCCCCTCGCCCCGCCGGACGGCGAAGAGCCCCGCCTCGACGAGGCGCTGGTAGGCGCGGACGACCGTGGCGGGGTTCACCTGCAGGTCGCGGGCGAGATCGCGGACGGAGGGGACCGCCGCGCCGGGCGCGAGCGCGCCCGAGGCGACGAGCCGCCGCATCCCTTCCTCGATCTGCTTCCAGATTGGGACGGCGTCGCGCGGGTCGACGCGGAGGCCGCGGGGGGTCACGGGGAGCTCCTGGCGCTTCGGTGTATCACAACACCGATACGGTAGGGCGATCCCGGCCGTTCGTCAAGGGGGGGCGGCGGGAATCGGAGGAGCCCCGAAAGGGAAGAGCCCCGGCGGGGAGCCGGGGCTCTTCGGGAAGGGCGGGCGCCGGACGGGCCGGCGCCCGGAGCGATGCTAGAAGCGGAGGCCGACCGAGAAGCGGAAGGTTCGCGGGAGCTGGTAGCTCGCCGGGCTGACGGGCTGGCCGAACGTCGAGGCGTAGTTCCAGTTCGCACCGGTGTTCCGGGCGCCCTGGACGGGGGCGGTCGTGAAGGGGTTGAAGGCGGTGTAGCCGGTCGTGCTCTGAGAGGTCTCGATCGTCGTCGTGACGCCCGTCTGCGCCTGCTGGTTGAAGAGGTTCAGGACCTGCGGCGAGGCGAAGACCTCGATCGAGCCGAACGGCCGGAAGGAGAGATTCAGGGAGAGGTCGGTCCTCCAGACGTCGTCGGTCCGGAAGGCGTCGCGCCCCGTGAAGTAGTACGTGTGGGACGCCGGAACGCTCAGGTAGCCCGGGTTCGTGACGTAGGGCCGCGTGTCGACGGCGCCGACGGCTCCGTACGGGAGGCCCGAGTCGAAGTTCTGCAGCAGGCTGACGGAGGTCTGCACCCACTCGATCCCGAGCGGCAGGTCGTAGATCGCCCAGAGGCGGATCTTGTGGCGCTGGTCGGCGCCGAGGTCGCCGACGGGGCGGTTCCACGAGGCGTTCTTGTACTCGGGGTAGTAGGGCGCGGCGCTCTGGAGCGAGCCGCTCGCGGCGTTCTCGCCGTCGAACGTGCCGCGCAGGCGGGACCAGGTCCAGTTCCCCTGGAGCTGGAGGCCTTCGATCGGCCGGTAGGCCGCGCTCAGCGTGAAGCCCCAGTACTTCCGCTCCTCCTCGTCGGTGTTGATGACGAGCTGCTTGTTGAACGTGCGCGTCACGCCGGCGAGCGTCCCGGAGACGGTCCCCGTCCCCATGTCGACGCGCAGGCCGTAGAAGTCGTTCCAGGTCCGGTAGACGATGTCGCCGCGGACCATGCCGCGCGTGCCGAGGTTCTTCTTCAGGCCGAGGGAGAACTCGTCGGTGTTCGGCGAGTAGAGGGTCCCCTCGATGTTCGGGTTGATGCCGGGGATGGACGGGATGCCGCGGACGGGACGGCTCGTCCCGCCGTTCGCCTCGAACCAGGCGAAGACCTGGCGGATGACCTCCTCGGTCGG
>CAYVPO010000079.1:0-7279 GCA_964453825.1 uncultured Holophagales bacterium | reverse complement strand
CCAGACGTCGTTCAGGAAGACCGACCAGGTCTTGAACGAGTTCCCCTGGCTCCCCTGGAGGATCGGCGTCCAGCGGATGAAGGAGAGCGAGTTCTTCGTGGGATCGGTCACCACGTCGACCTTCGGGTAGATGACGCCGCCGGAGGCGATGACGTTCGTCACGTAGATCCGGTAATCGCTTCCCGACTGGTGGTTGTTCGAGAAGCGCTGGTCGTCGTACATCTCGCCGCCGAGGACGATGCTGTGCGAGCCGAGGTTCTTCGTGGAGAGGAAGTAGGTCCCCTTCAGCAGGGCCTGGTCGGCGTCCCGCTTCTCGTCTTCGCAGACGCCGCAGAACGTGGGCGACCACCAGCGGCGGCCGTTCGCGTTGTTGACCATCAGGGTGCCGAAGATCTTGTCGGTGAACCGCGACCCGGAGCCCTCGAACGTGAACTTCCGCGTCGAGTACTGCCCCTCGAGGAAGAAGTTGTCCGAGAGGGTGCCGGAGTAATTGAAGGAGAGGAGGTTCTGCGGGAGCTTTCGATCATAGAGGCTCTGAAGGTCCATGATCGTGCCGAAGCTGTTGTTCAGCTGCTCGTTGTCGATCTGCTGGTAGTTCGCGAGGAGGGTGTGGCGCGCGCCGAGGGAGAACGTCAGCTTCGCCTCGTAGCGCTGCTCGTCGGTCGTCGCGACGTAGGGGAGGGTGAGCGGCGCGGCGGTGTTCGCGCTCGCCTCGTTCTTACGCGACCGGCCGGCGAGGAAGAACCAGAGCCGGTCCTTCAGGATCGGCCCGCCGAGCGTCAGCTCGTACGTCGGGACGATCTTGTCGACCTTCACCTCGGTGTTCAGCCCCGTCGTCGGGGAGACGTAGTCGGTCTTCTTCGTCCACTTGTCGTTCTCGAAGTTCGTCCGGAACGATCCGCTGAAGACGTTGCCCCCCGACTTCGTGATGACGTTCACGACGCCGCCGGTGAAGCGGCCGTACTCGGCGCTGATGCCGGAGGTCGTGACGGTCTGCTCCTGGATCGCATCCTCGATGAAGAGGTTGTAGGGGGTATTGCGGAGGTTGTCCTGGACCGCGACGCCGTTCACGAGGTAGAGGTTCTCGAACGACATCGCGCCCGAGATGACCGTGTTGCCGCTCGGGCCGGTGTTCGAGGTTCCCGGGGCGAGCGAGACGGCGGCCGCGAGGTTTCGGGCCGTCGGGAGCTTGCCGAGCGACTCGGAAGTGACGGTCGTCGCGTTCTGCTGCGTCTGGGAGATCGTCTCCCGCTGCGCGACGACGACCGCCTCGGCCGCGATCGAGGAAATCCCCATCGAGATCTGGACGGGGGTCGACTGGGCGGCCGACAGCTTGACTTGCCGGGTCACCGTCTGGAAGCCGGACATCGTGAACGTGACGTTGTATTCGCCCGGCGGAAGGAGCGGAAGGATGAAGTCGCCGTTGACGGAGGTGACGGCGGTGCGCGTTCCCTGGAGGTTCGGGGACTTGACGGTGACCGTCACCCCGGGAAGGCCCTGCCCCTCGTTCAGGACCCGCCCGGTGAGGGTCGACTGCGGGACGCCCTGAGCGAACGCCGTCCCCGCGAAGAGGACGACCGCCACGACGAGCGCGGTGAATCGGAGAAATCTCATACGCCTCTTTCCTCCCAAGTGGTTCGTTCCGTCGTACGTCCTGATCCAGCCCGAATGCACGAGATGCCGCGCCACGAAAAGCCGTAACGCGACCCGGAATTCCGAATCGACCCTGGCCTCCCGTTCGCCGCGCTCGGGAGCGCGGGGCTCTCGAGAAGCGGGTTGCGGAATCGGCCCTACCGTTGTCTACCGGAGCTGGCGAAAGATACAGCAAGTGACTTGCCATGGGCACGGCCTCGAGGCCTGACCCTCCTTCCGCCGGACGCGGCATGATTCGCGTCATGGTGGATCCCCGTGAGAAGTGGTCTCCTCGGGGGGCGATGAAGAGCGTCCTCCGAGCCCTCCCGGTCGTCCTCTCGGCCCTGCTTCTCGCCGCCCACTTCTACCGGTCGCGGAGCCTCGCCCTCGTCGCCGTCTCCCTGGCGCTGTCGCTCCTCCTCCTCGTGAGGGAGCGGTGGAGCGCGCGGGTCGTCCAGGCGGGGCTCGTCCTCGGCGCTCTCGAATGGGTGCGGACCCTCGCCTTCTTCGCCGGACAGAGAATGGAGGTCGGGCGCCCCTGGGGTCGCCTCGCGGTGATCCTCGGGGTCGTGGCTGCCCTGACGGCGCTCTCGGCCCTCGCCGTGAAGGTCCCGTCCGCCGGCGGAAGGGAGCGGAGCGGGGGAGAGGAGGCCGCCCCGTGACCCCGGCCGAGCGCCGCGTGGCCCGGGAGTGGAAGACGATCCAGGCGATGATCCGCATCTACTGCCGGAGACTCCACGGGAAGCGGGGCGCCCTGTGCGAAGAGTGCGAGGAGCTACGGGTCTACGCCGAGCGGCGCCTCGAGAAGTGCCCCTTCTCGGACGAGAAGCCGACCTGCGTGAAGTGCCCGGTCCACTGCTACGAGGCCGGGATGAGGGAGAGGGTCCGGCAGGTGATGCGCTACTCCGGCCCCCGGATGCTGCTTCGGCACCCGATCCTCGCGATCCGGCACCTCCGTGACGAGAAGCTCCCGCTGTCGCCGAAGGCGCAGAAAGTGGCGGAGCGGCTGAAGAAGCAGGGGTCCGGGGGCTGAGGACCGAAAGGCCGACCTACCGGGGCGGAGGGGAGGCCCCGTCCGGAGAAGAGGAGCCCATCGGAAGGGTCTCGGCAGGTTTAGGGAAGGACGCTTCTCCGGCCGCGTCGTCGATCAGGACGACCTCCACCCTGCGGTTTCGCGCCCGGCCCGCCGTGGTCGTGTTCGGCGCGACGGGCTGGTCCGACCCGTAGCCCTCGAACGCGAGGCGCTCCCCCTCGACCCCCTGCCCGCGGAGAAGGTCGGCGACGACGCGGGCGCGGTCCGTCGAGAGCTTCCGGTTCGCCGCGGCGCTGCCGGCGGAATCGGTGTGGCCTTCGACACGGACCTTCAGACCAGGGATCATGAGGAGGATCCCAGAGAGCCGGGCGATCACGATCCGCGCGGCCGGCGTGAGGGCCGAACGTCCCCCTTCGAAGAAAGCGCCGTCGAGGCTCACGACGAGGCCGCGCTCCGACCGTGCTGTCGGCGCCACCTTCGAAAGCGCGTCCTCGAGCCGCGCGGCAAGAGCCACGCGCTCCCGTTCGAGGGCGGCCTGCCGCTCGCGCAGCACATTCCGCTCCTCCTCGAGCTGGGCCCGGGCGAGCTCGAGGGCCGCCGAAGACTGCCGCGCCTGTTGCAGGCCGGAGGCCGCCTCCCGGCGAAGCTCCTCGATCTCGGCCAGCGCCGCCTCCGCCTGTCGGCGGCGCTCGGCCTCGTCTTCGACCCGGGCCTTCCGGGCCGCTTCCTTCGCTCGCTCCTCCGCCTCGAGCCGGGCGGCCTCCTCGGCGGCGTGCCGCAGCTCGACCTCCCGGATCGCCTCGGCGGCGAGCGCCGTGGCTCGCCGGGCTTCCACGAGGGGAGCTGCGGATCGACCGTCTCGCGGGGCGCCCTCGGCCTCAGCGAGCGCGAACCGAGCCTCGCGGACGGTGCTCTGGTCGGGGTCGCCTGCCTTCATCCGTTCCGCTCGGGCGAGGACGGCCCGCGCCTGGAGGATCTCGAGCGGCTCCGTGCCCGCCCACCTGGCCGTCGCGATGGAGGGGGTCGCTGGCTTCGCCTCGCTCGAAAGCCGGGTGAACGTGAACGGCTCGCTCCGGGCCTTCTCCGGCTTCGGGGCCTCCCCGGTGAAGACGACGAACTCGGAGGGGCTCGCGACGCCGGGGTCTGGCTCGGCCGTGACCAGCAGGCCGACTGTCCTTCGGCCTGTCGAGTAGTCGGCGCTCCCCTTCGCCTCGCGGGTGAAGAGCTCGCCGAGGTTCTCGACGGCGCCGTCCGGCGCGACGGCCCAGAGGACGTACGACGTCAGGTCGCCGCCGAAGAGAAGGGCCGGCTTCATCCGTTTCCAGGTGAGGGCGACGCGCGTCCGGGCCCCCTCGGCGCGGACTTCGGCCTCGAGAGTGGCGCCCTCGGGGGCCCGGCCGGTGCCGGCGAAGGGGACGTCGATCCGAGCGCCCTCGGGGAAGCTCACGGCGTGGAGACGGACCTCCGCACCGGGTGCGGCCGGCGCGAGCGCGAGGAGCGCGACGGCGAGGAGGGAAGCGGCCGCTCGGAGCGGGCGCATGGCTCAGCTCTCCGTTTCGCGCCGGAGCGCGTCGAAGCGCAGGAGGCGCGAGAGGAACGCGGGCAACTCGGCGAGGGGGAGCTGCGTCGCCCGGTCGGACTTCGCGTGGGCCGGGTCGTCGTGGACCTCGAGGAAGTAGCCGTCGGCGCCGACGGCCGCGGCGGCGCGGGCGAGCGCGGGGGCGTATTGCCGGGCCCCGCCCGTCTCCTTCCCGAGGCCGCCCGGGAGCTGGAGGGAATGCGTCGCGTCGTAGATCACGGGCGCGCCGAGCGCCCGCATCATCGGCAGGGAGCGGAAGTCGACGACGAGGTTGTGGTAGCCGAACGTCGACCCGCGCTCGGTCAGGAGGACGTTCGGGTTCCCGGTGCCGCGCACCTTCGCGACGATCTGCGCGCAGTCGTCGGGGGCGAGGAACTGTCCCTTCTTCACGTTCACGGCGCGCTTCGTCCGCGCGGCCGCGACGAGGAGGTCCGTCTGGCGGCAGAGGAAGGCCGGCACCTGGAGGACGTCGGCCACCTCGGCCGCCAGCTCGCACTGCTCGGCCTCGTGGACGTCGGTCAGGATCGGTAGGTCGAGCTTCTCCTTCACCGCAGAGAGGACGTCGAGCCCCTTTTCGATCCCGGGGCCGCGGAAGGAGTCGCCCGCGGAGCGGTTCGCCTTGTCGAACGACGCCTTGAAGACGAGCCGGTCGGCGAAGCCCGCGGCCTCGAAGACGCCCTTGATCGCCTTCGCCATCTTCAGCGTGTGGGCGCGCGATTCGATGACGCACGGCCCCGCGAAGAAGACGGGGCGGCAGCGGTCGCCGGCGGAGAGGTAGGGGGTGATGGAGGCGTGGACGGCCATCGGCCCGATCGTAGCCCGGAGGCCGGGCGGCGGCGAGACGACGTCCGTCCGGGCCGAAGGCGCCGGGTGGGTCGGCGCCGGGGAGCAACTCGGCCATGTACGATCCGCCGAAGGCTCGGCCTCCCTCTGGCACGCCGCCCCGCCGACCGGGGCGCGCCCGCCGGAGGAATCCTCCCCGGGGCCGGGCGCGAAGGAGATATCGATGGCCGACGACGCCCTCCGCCGCCTCGCGGCGAACACCCTCCGGACGCTCGCGATGGACGGCGTCCAGAAGGCGAATTCCGGGCACCCCGGGATGCCTATGGGGATGGCCGACGTGGCCACCGTCCTCTTTACCGAGTTCCTGAAGTTCAGCCCGAAGAACCCGGCCTGGCTCGACCGCGACCGCTTCGTCCTCTCGGCAGGGCACGGCTCGATGCTTCTCTACGGCCTCCTCCACCTCTCGGGGTACGACCTGTCGCTCGACGACCTGAAGGCGTTCCGTCAGTGGGGGAGCCGGACGCCGGGCCATCCGGAGCACGGCCTGACGCCCGGCGTCGAGGTGACGACCGGCCCGCTCGGGCAGGGCGTCTCGACGGCCGTCGGCCTCGCGCTGGCCGAGCGGATGCTCGCCGCCCGCTTCAACCGCGACGGGCACGCGATCGTCGACCACTTCACGTACGCCATCGCGAGCGACGGCGACCTGATGGAAGGGGTCTCGCACGAGGCGTGCGCCCTCGCCGCGCACCTCGGGCTCGGCAAGCTCGTCGTCCTCTACGACGACAACGGCATCTCGATCGACGGCCCGACCTCGCTCTCCTTCTCGGAGGACGTCCCGGCCCGATTCGCCGCCTACGGCTGGCACGTGGCGCGCGTCGACGGGCACGACCCCGAGGCCGTCTCGGCGGCCATCGCCGCGGCGAAGGCCGAGGGCCGCAAGCCCTCCCTGATCGCCTGCCGGACGCACATCGGCTTCGGCAGCCCGAACCGGCAGGACACCTCGAAGGCTCACGGCGAGCCGCTCGGGGCCGACGAGATCAGGCTGACGAAGGAGAAGCTCGGCTGGCCTGTGGACGCGCAGTTCCTCGTCCCCGAGGAGAGCCGCGCCCTCTTCGGCGCCGCGGCCTCGCGGGGCGGGAAGGCCGAAGCCGGCTGGAACGCCCGCCTCGCGGCGTACCGCGCGGCGCACCCCGACCTCGCGATGGAGCTCGACCTCTTCCTCGACGGGAAGCTCCCCGATGGGTGGGAAGCGAAGCTTCCGCTCTTCGGGGCGGAGAAGAAGCTCGCCACGCGCCAGGCTTCGGGCGCGATCCTCGAGGCGCTCGTCCCGGCGATCCCGACGCTCGTCGGCGGCTCGGCCGACCTGACGCCGTCGAACAACACGCGCGCGAAGGCGGCGGTCGACGTGAAGGCGGGGGAGTACGCCGGCTCGTACCTCCGCTTCGGGATCCGCGAGCACGGCATGGGGGCGATCCTGAACGGCCTCGCCCTCCACGGCTTCCGCCCCTTCGGCGGGACGTTCCTCGTCTTCGCCGACTACATGAAGGGGGCGATCCGCCTCGCGTCGCTCATGGAGCAGCCGGTCGTCTACGTCTTCACCCACGACTCGATCGGCCTCGGCGAGGACGGCCCGACCCACCAGCCGATCGAGCAGCTTGCCTCGCTTCGTGCGACCCCGGGCCTCGTCGTCTACCGCCCCGCCGACGCGAACGAGACGGGCGCCGGCTGGCGCGTCGCCCTCTCGCGGACGCACGGCCCGACGGCGCTCGCCCTCACGCGGCAGGGGCTTCCGGTCCTCCCGCCGAACGACGGGGCGCTGCGCGGCGGCTACGTCGTCTCCGACGCCGAGGGCTTCCGGGTGATCCTGATCGGCTCCGGCTCCGAGCTCCACCTCGCCCTCGCGGCGCAGAAGCTCCTCGCGGCCGACGGGATCGCCGCGCGGGTCGTCTCGATGCCCTCGATCGAGCTCTTCCTCGCGCAGGACGAGGCGTGGCGCGAGAGCGTCCTGCCTCGCGCCTGCCGGGCCCGCGTCGCCGTGGAAGCGGGCGCGACGCTCTCGTGGGGCGCGATCGTCGGCCTCGACGGAACCGTGATCGGCCTCGACCGTTTCGGCGCCTCCGCTCCCTTCGAGACCGTCTACGAGAAGCTCGGCCTCACCGCCGAAGCCGTCGCCGCCGCCGCCCGCCGTCTCTAGAGGGGAGGGGGTCAGGTCTACCATCTACACTCTACGGATTCCCGTAGAGTGTAGATGG
>CAYVPO010000078.1:8858-16003 GCA_964453825.1 uncultured Holophagales bacterium | reverse complement strand
CGGAGATGTTGCCCGAGCCCGAGGCCGTGCAGCTTCCGCCGCCCGCCGCCACGCAGGTCCAGGTGACGCCCGTGAGCGTGGCCGGGAAGGTGTCGGCGACGGTGGCGCCGATGACGGACAAGGGCCCCGCGTTCGAGGCGACGATCGTGTAGGTGACGCCGCTGCCAGGCACCACCGTCGTCACTCCGTCCGTCTTCGTGATCGAAAGGTCCGCCGCGGGGATGGGCGTCGCCGGGGCCGACGCGTAGTCGTCTTCCGCAGCGCTCCCGTTGCCAGGCGTGGAATCCGGATCGGGAAGGCTCGACGTCGCGATCTCCGCGACGTTCGTTCCGTACGGACCGGTCAGGTTGACGGACGCCTGAACGTCGAGCGTCGGCGTCGCGCCGACACCGACGGTGCCGACGTTCCAGATACCGGACCCGGCGTTGTACGACCCCTGTGACGGGATCGCCCCGATGAACGTGTAGCCGGCGGGGAGCTGGTCCGTCACCGTAACGGAATCCGCCGGCGCCGGGCCGGCGTTCGCCAGCGTGATCGTGAAGACGACCGTGGTGCCGACGAAGGGAGTCGCGTTCGAGACCGTCTTGAGGAGAGAGAGGTCGGCCTGCGCCGAAACCGTCAGGTTCGCCGTCGCCGGGCTCGTGCTCGTCCCCGCGTTCGTGCTCGTCAGGAGCGACGAGGTGTTCGCGTAGACGCCCGGGACTCCCGCCGTCACGGTGACCGCGAGCGTGCAGCTGCCTCCTGCCGGGATAGACCCGCCGTTGAGGCGGATGCCGACGTCGCCGATTCCGAGGGCCCCGCCGCCCGAGTCGACCACGGCTCCGCCGCAAGTGTTCGTGGCGACCGTCGAGCTCGCGAGCGTCATCGCTCCCGGCGACGTCGGGAAGACGTCGGTGAACGCGGGGGAGGCGAGGGTCGCCGCCACCGCGTTCGGGTTCGACAGGACGAAGGTCAGGACGCTGGTCCCGCCGCCGAGGATCGTGGCCGGGGAGAAGGACTTCGCGATCGTCGGCGGGCCGGCGAGGACGGTCAGGTCGACGGACGGGCTCGGGCTACCGGGGGTCTGCGTCTGGTTCGTCAGGACTCCCGAGGTGACGTTGGGGAAGAGCCCCGGGGCCGGGGCGGCGACGACGACCGTCACCGTGCACGTCCCCGGCGAGCCGGCCGGGATCGTCAGGCCCGAGAAGGAGAGCGCCGTCTGGCCGGTCACGAAGGGGTTCGTCGCGACTCCCGCGCAGGTCCCGCCGGCGCTCTGGTTGGCGCTGATCGCCATGCCGGCCAGCGTGTCGGTGAAGGAGGCCCCCGTCAGTCCGCCCGGCAGGAGCGTCCCGTTGTTCGGGTTCGAGAGCGTGAAGGTGATCGTGCTCGTCCCGCCCGCCGGGATCGAGGCCGGGGAGAAGGCCTTCGTGATCGTCGGCTTCGCGACGGCGCGAAGCGTGTCGACCGCCGGATCGGGGTTGGAGGAGCCCTCCAGCGTCACGAGCGTGTTCGCCGGGATCGTGTTGACGTACGTCCCCGTAGCCCCGACCGTCACGGGCACCGTGACCGTGCACGAGGTCGAGGCGGCGAGGCTCCCGTTCCGAACCGTCACCGTCCCGCCGCCGGCGGGGGCGTCGACCGTGGCGCCCGAGCAGGTCGTCGAGGGCGCGGGGGCGGCGGTGACCGTCACCCCGAGAGGCAGGGTGTCGACGAGGCCGGGGTCCGCGAGCGTCCGCGGGACGGTGTTCGTGTTGCTGATCCGGATCGTCAGCGTCGAGCTGCCGCCCACTTCCACGGTATTCGGCGAGAACGACTTCGCGACGTTCACGTTGCGGAGGATCGTGAGCGTCGCGGAGGGCGCGTTGTCGTTCGTCACACCCTGGGCGGAGGTCAGCGTCGAGACCGGGATCTGGTTCACGTGGTTCCCGTCGACGTACGCGGTGACGTTCACCGAGAGCGTGCAGGTGGAGTTCGCGCCGATCGAGGCGCCCGAGATTCCGATCTGCGTCGCGAAGGGGACGGCCGAGATCGTCGCGCCGCTGCACCCCGCCCCGGTGAACGTGGCGGCCGGGACGGAGTAGACCTCCACGTTCGCCGGGAGGAGGTCGACGAGTCCGACGTTCGCCAGGGCGATCGCCCCCGGCCGGTTGTTCGCGATCGTGATGCTCGCGACCGACGGAGCGCCGCCGTTCGAGACGACGGGCGTGAAGGCCTTGTTCAGTGTGACGGCCGGCGCCGCCTGGAGCGTCAGGTTCGCGTCGGCGTTGCCGTTGAAGGTGAAGCCCTCGGCGGTCGACAGGTTGTTCGCGACGATCCGGTTCCGGTAGTTGCCGGGAGCTCCTGCCGGCGGCGTCTGGACATCGACGCGGATCTGGCAGCTCGTCGCGCCGGTCCCGAGCGAACCGCCGGCGAGGACGATCGAGGTCGTCCCCGCCGCCGCGGTCACCGTGCCGCCGCAGTTGTTGAAGACGTTCGGTGTCGCCGCTACGACGAAGCCCGTCCCCATCGAGGTGAGGAGGTCCGTCAGCCCCATGTTCGTGAAGGCGATCGCCCCGTTCGCGTGCGAGATCGTGATCGTCAGGCGGCTGATCCCGCCCGAGAGGACCGTCGTCGGGTTCCACGACTTCGCGACCGCCGCCGCCTGGCTGACGGCGAGGTTCGCCGCGGCGGCGAAGGCGTTGCTCCCCTGATCGGTCACGAGCGCCCCCGCAGCGATCGTGTTCGTCCGCGTGCCGGTCGACGCGTTCGGAGCGACGGCAACCGGCACGACGATCGTGCAATTTCCCCCCGCCGGGATCGACCCGCCGGAGAGGGTGATCGACGTGCCGCCGGGAACGGCGCCAAGGCTGCCGCCGCAGGTCGTCGTCGCGGCGGGCGAGGAGGCGACGGTGAACCCCGTCCCCATCGTCGTCAGGTTGTCGGTGAACGACGTGATCGCGGCGTTGAGCCCGCCGGAGTTCGAGAGGGTGATCGTCAGCGTCGTCTGCTGGCTCTGGACGACCGTCGTGGGGCTGAACGCCTTCGTCGCGGAGACGGAGGTCGCCGCCGGGTTCACGACGAGCGTGGCGTTCCCCGTCGAATAGGCGACGGAGCCGAAGGTGCCGGTCGGGATCGTGTTGTTCCAGCTACCGATCGTCGTCCCCTGGACGGTGGCCGTGACCGTGCAGCTGCCGTTGCTGCTCGTCGTTGCGCTCGACGCCGCGGGGATCGTCCCTCCCGTGAGCTGGACCTGCGTCGCCGTGAACGACGTCGTCCCGCCGCAGGTCGTCGTCACCGGGCCGAGGACGGTGATCCCGGCGGGCATGACGTCGACGAGGTCCGCGGGGCTGATCGCGGTCAGGTTGTAGTTGCGAAGGGTCAGTGTGAGCGTCGAGGTCCCGCCGACGGTCACCGTGCCCGGCGAAAACCCCTTGTCGACGCGCGCCCCGGTCTGGACGGTCACGGTTCCGCTGATGTTCGCCGTCGTCGTCACGCCCTCCGCGGTCGTGACCGTGCCGGTGCCGATGGTATTCGTCACCGTCCCGTTGCGGGCGACGTTCGCCTCGGACGCGCGCACCCGGACCTGGACCGTCACCGTGCAAGTCCCTCCGGCCGCGAGGCTGCCTCCCGCTACGCGGAACGAGGTGTCGGCCGGGTCGAGAGAACCGCTCGAGCCGTCGGTGAACGTGCCTCCGCACGTCCCGCCCGTCGTCACCGGGGAGCTGATCTCGAGGGGCACGGGAAGGTTGTCGGTGAAGGAGAGGTTCGTGAGCGGGAGCTGCGTGTTCGGGTTCGTCAGGGTGATCGTGACGGTGCTGACGCCGGCCGGGTCGACGTGAAGGACGTTCGGGCTGAACGCCTTCGTCCCCGTGACGGGAAGGAACGGCGAGACGGTGAGCGTCGCGCTCGCGGCCTGGGGGTTCGACCCCTGGTCGGTCGTGGTGACGCCGCCCGCGGGTACCGTGTTGACGTAGGTCCCCGGTATCGGCGAGCGGACGGTCACGACGACGTCACAGCGGCCCGAGTTAATTCCGTCACCGGCTGGAATCGCGCCGGCCGTGAGCGAGACCTGCGTGGCCGGAGCGATCGAGAGCGTCCCGCCGCAGCCGTTCGAGACGATCGAGGTAGCGGTGACGTTCGCCGGGAGGGCGTCGGTGAAGGCCGTGCCGCCCGCGATGGCGGTCGCCGAGTTGAAGAGGCTGATCGTCATCGTCGACGTCTGCCCGGGCACGACGTTGATCGGGACGAAGCTCTTGTTCACGTCGACGACGGCCGCGGCCGGCAACGCGAGAAGGACGGAAAGGAGTGCTCCCGCGAGGGACGACCGGAAATGGCCCGTCAGCCCCCAGACGCGGCCCGGTTGCAGCTTCCCGATTCGATCCTGCCCCGTCCCGATCACGCTCATCCAGTTCCTCATGTGACCCCTCCTCCCGACACGCCCGGATCCTCCCCATCCGCCACGGCGGCCCTCTCGAGGGCATCCAGAACGAAGGCGACCGAATGGGGCAACCCCGGAAAGCAATCTTACTGCCAGCCCTGCGCGAGGAGTGCTGTTCCCCGAGGGGGCGTGCGACCTACGAGCCGGAGCCTCCTGCCGGGCGGGGGGCTCGCAGGCACCCGACCGCGGGGAGCGCGCCCGCGCGGGCGGATGAGCGGCACCCTCGCTCCGGGCGCCTCTCACGTGCGCGACGCCGGCTCCTCGTGACGGTTCGCCGGGGCCTTTCGCCCCTGTACCGTTTTGCATCCCGGCCTTCTCAATTCGAGTGTTCCCGTCCTGTTTCGGGACGTGCCGGCCGCACCGTCGGCACCGGGTGCTACAGTCCGCCCCCCGCCGCCCGGCCCCCTGGCGCCCGCGGCGACACGTGCCATGACCGACCCGCACCACGCCCTCGCCGCCGAGATCGCCCGCCGCCGGACGTTCGCGATCATCAGCCACCCCGACGCCGGCAAGACGACGCTGACCGAGAAGCTCCTCCTCTACGGGGGCGCGATCCACCTGGCCGGCTCGGTCAAGTCGCGCAAGGCGGCGCGCCACGCGACGAGCGACTGGATGGAGATGGAGCGCGAGCGCGGCATCTCCATCACGACGAGCGTCATGCAGTTCACGTACGCCGGGCGCCACGTGAACCTCCTCGACACGCCCGGGCACAACGACTTCAGCGAGGACACCTACCGGACCCTCGCCGCCGCCGACAGCGCCGTCATGCTCGTCGACGCCGCGAAGGGGGTCGAGCCGCAGACGATCAAGCTCTTCCAGGTCTGCCGGATGCGGAAGATCCCGATCGCGACGTTCGTGAACAAGATGGACCGCGCCGGCCGCGACCCCTTCGACCTGATGGACGAGATCGAGAAGGTCCTCGGGATCCCCTGCTCCCCCGCGACCTGGCCGATCGGCTCCGGCCCCGACTTCCAGGGGGTCTACGACCGCTGGTCGAAGAAGCTCCTCCGCTACGAGCGGGGCGAGACGAAGGGGGAGAAGCTCGCCGCCGAGACGTTCGACCTCGGCGACCCCTCGCTCGTCGAGGAGATCGGGGAGAAGGCGCACGCGCAGCTCGTCGAGGAGCTCGCGATGCTCGACGCGGCCGGGATGCCGTTCGACCGCGACCTCTTCCTCGCGGGCGAGCTGACCCCGGTCTTCTTCGGGAGCGCCCTGAACGACTTCGGCGTCGAGCCGTTCCTGGCCGAGTTCCTGGAGCTCGCCCCCGGCCCCGCGCCGCGGCAGTCGAGCACCGGCCCGGTCGACCCGGCCGAGCCGCGCTTCTCCGGCTTCGTCTTCAAGATCCAGGCGAACATGGACCCGGCGCACCGCGACCGCGTCGCCTTCGTCCGCGTCTGCTCCGGGAAGTTCACGCGCGGCATGGAGGTGCGGCACGCGCGCACCGGCCGCACGCTGAAGCTGAACAAGCCGCTCCAGTTCCTCGCGCAGGAGCGGACGCTCGTCGACGAGGCGTGGGCGGGAGACGTCCTCGGCCTCTGGGACTCCGGGGCCCTGCGGATCGGCGACACGATCCACGAGGGGCCGGCCGTCGAGTACGCCGGCATCCCCCGCTTCTCCCCCGAGCTCTTCTGCCGCGTCGTCCTCCTCGACCCGCTGAAGCGGAAGCAGCTGAAGAAAGGGCTCGACCAGCTCTCGGAAGAGGGGGCCGTCCAGGTCTTCTACGACCCGGTCCGCCTCGAGCGCGACCCGATCCTCGGCGCCGTCGGCGCGCTCCAGTTCGAGGTGATCCAGCACCGGCTGCGGGCCGAGTACGGCGCCGACGTCTCGTACGCGCGGCTGCCGCACCAGATCGCCCGGTGGATCGAGAACGAGGGGTTCGACCCGCGCGACTTCGACGACCCCGGCCGCTGCGAGCTCCTCGCCGACGGCGAGGGGCGGCCGCTCGTCCTTTTCGAGAGCGAGTGGCACTTCGAGCGGGCGAAGAAGACGAACCCGAAGCTGACCTTCGCCGCGGCCGTCCAGCCGGCCCGGGCCAGGTAGCGGGCCGTCCTTCCCGGCGCCCCGCGACGCGGGGCCGTTGCCGAGCCGGCGCGCCCGGCCCCAGAATGCGCCCCTCGGACGGGCTGAAACGGAGGCGGACGGTGGAGATCCCCGAGTCCTTCTACAGGAAGCTGCTCGACTCGCTCACGGACGGCGTCTACTTCGTCGACCGGGACCGGCGCATCACGTCGTGGAACCACGGAGCCGAACGGATCACCGGCTACGCCGCGGAAGAGGTCGTCGGCTCGTTCTGCTGGAACAACCTGCTCCGCCACGTGGACTGCGAGGGGAAGGAGCTCTGCCACGACGGCTGCCCGCTCGCCGCGACCGTCGCCGACGGCGCGGACCGCGACGCCGACGTCGCGCTCCTGCACAAGGGCGGCCACCGCGTCCCGGTGAAGGTCCGGTCCGCGGCGATCCGCGACGCATCGGGCGAGATCATCGGAGCGGTCGAGACGTTCCAGGACGAGACGGAGCACCACGAGACGCGCCAGCGGGCGGAGGAGCTCCGCCGCCTCGCGTTCCTCGACCCGCTTACCGGCGTCGGCAACCGGCGCTGGACGGAGGCGGAGCTCGCCTCCCGCCTCAGCGAGGCTCAGCGTCACGGCTTCACGTTCGGCCTCCTGTTCGTCGACGTCGACCGGTTCAAGTCGGTCAACGACCGATTCGGACACGAGACCGGCGACGCCGTCCTCCGCCTCGTCGCCAC
>CAYVPO010000078.1:7453-8758 GCA_964453825.1 uncultured Holophagales bacterium | reverse complement strand
TCAGGCCGCCTCGGTCGGCTCCGGCCTTCCCCAGTACCAGCCCTGCCCGTACTCCGCGCCGAGCTCCTTCAGGATCTCCGCGATCGGGGCGCGCTCGACCATCTCGGCGACGACCGTCTTGCCGAGGGCGTGGGCGACGGTGATCATCGCGCCGGCCAGGGCGCGATTGGTGGGGTTCGTGTCGAGGTCGCGGACGAAGGAGCCGTCGATCTTGACGAGGTCGACGGGAAGCGACTGGAGGTAGGCGAAGGAGGAGAAGCCGGTCCCGAAGTCGTCGAGCGCGAAACCGCAGCCCGCCTCCTTCAGCCGCCGGGCCCAGCGCTGGAGGCCGGCGATGTCCGCGATCGCGGCCGTCTCGGTGATCTCGAACGTCAGGGCGCCGGCCGGCAGGCCGCTCGCGCCGACGAGCGCCTCGATCTCGGAGAGGAGCGCCTGGTCGCCGAGGCTCGTCCCCGAGAGGTTCACGAAGAGCCGGCGCTCGGGACGTGCGCGGAGGAGGTCGATCGCCTTCGAGACGACCCACCGGTCGAGCGCCGGCATCAGCCCGAAGCGCTCGGCCGCCGGGAGGAACGCCCCCGGGGCGACGAGCCCCCCGTCCTCGCCGATCATCCGGAGGAGCACCTCCTCGTGGTGCGACTCCCCGGTCCCGAGCGAGACGATCCGCTGGGCGAAGAGGCGGAGCCGCCCCTCCCGGATCGCGTCCTTGACCCTTGCCGCCCAGCGGCCGAGGTCGTCGATCGCGCGCCGGCCGGCCGTGTCGTCCCCGCAGGCGACGCAGCGGTTCCGCCCCGATTCCTTGGCCATGCGCAAGGCGGCGTCGGCGAGGGAGAGGGTCGCCGCGGCGCTCCGCGCCGGCTCGACGGGGGCGAGGCCGAGGCTCGCCGAGACGTCGAAGACGACGCCCTCCGAGGCGAACCGGATCCCGTCGACCGTGTGACGCATCTGCTCCGCGATCGCGCCGGCTTCCTCGAGGCCCGTCTCGGGGAGGAGAACGACGAACTCGTCCCCGCCGAAACGGTAGAGCGTCCCGCCCCGGGGGAGGTCGAGCGAGAGACGCTCGGCGACCTCGATCAGGAGGCGGTCGCCGGCGGGATGGCCGAGGGCGTCGTTCAGGAGCGCGAACCGGTCGAGGTCGAGCATGACGAGCGTTCCCGCCGTGCCGGCGCCGGCGACCGCGCGCTCGATGTCCTCGCGCAGCATCGCCTGGTTCGGGAGGCCGGTCAGGGGGTCGCGCGTCGCGAGGCTCCGGATCAGCTCTTCCTGCCTCCTCCGGGAGGTCAGGTCCTCCTTGATCGCGACGAAGTG
>CAYVPO010000078.1:0-7353 GCA_964453825.1 uncultured Holophagales bacterium | reverse complement strand
TCAGCTCTTCCTGCCTCCTCCGGGAGGTCAGGTCCTCCTTGATCGCGACGAAGTGGGTGATCGCCCCCTCGTCGTTCCGGACGGGCGTGATCGTCATCTCCTCGAGGTAGATCGAGCCGTCCTTCCTCCGGTTGTAGAGCTCTCCGCGCCAGACGCCGCCGGTCCGGATCGTCTCCCACATCTGCCGGTAGAAGGCATCGCGCTGGAGGCCCGACTTCAGGACGTTCGGGCTCCGGCCCCGGATCTCCTCGAGCGGCCAGCCGGTGATCTCGGTGAACGCGGGATTCGTCCAGACGATCCGCCCGTCCACGTCGGTCAGGAGGACTCCGTCGGCGGCCGCCTCGAGGGCGGAGTTCCGGAGGCGCAGCTCCTCCTCCGCCGCTCGCCGCGCCACCCGCGTCGCCCACGCGTCGCGTGCCGAGCGGACGGCGTGAGGGAGGCGCGAGAGACGCTCCTTCAGGACGTAGTCGTCGGCGCCCCGCTTGATGCAGTCGGCCGCCGTCTCCTCGTCGAGCGCCCCCGTCACGACGATGAACGGGAGGTCGGGACGCTCGCTCCGGACGACCGCGAGCGCGGCCATGCCGTTCCACCCCGGGAGGGAGAAGTCGGCGAGGACGATCCCCGGGTCGAACGAGGCGAGCTCCTCGCGGAAGTCCGCCTCGGTCTCGACCCTCTTCCACTCCACGGCGATGCCGGCGCGGCGGAGCTCGCGGACCTCCAGCTCGGCGTCGGTCGGGACGTCCTCGAGGACCAGGACCCGGAGGGGCTCGACGTCGAGCGGAGCGGAGGTCGTCACGGGATTCTCACGCCTGGGGGAGGTTGAGGAGGAGCCAGTACTGCCCGACCTTCCCGACCGCGTCGACGAACTTCTCGAACTCGACCGGCTTGACGACGTAGCTGTTGACTCCGAGCGCGTAGGCCTTCTTCACGTCCGGCTCCTCCCGCGAGGAGGTCAGGACCACCACGGGGAGCGTCCGGGTCCGCTCCTCAGCCCGGAGCCGTGCGAGCACCTCGAGGCCGCCCACGCGCGGGAGCTTCAGGTCGAGCAGGACGACCCGGGGGAGCGGCGGCCGGGACGTGCCGTCCCCGAGGAGGATCTCGAGCGCCTCCACCCCGTCGCGGGCGACCCGCACGGGGTTCGTCAGGCTCATCCGTTTCAGCGCGCGGAGGGTCAGCTCGACGTCGTCGGGGTTGTCCTCGACGACGAGAACGTCCGGAGCTTCCAGAACCGTCATGCCTCTCCTCCTGCCTCGGGGATCGACACCGTGAATCGCGCCCCGCGATCCAGCTCCCCGAAGGCCGAGATCGTTCCGCCGTGCCGCGAGACGATCCGCTCCGCGAGGGCGAGCCCGACTCCCGTTCCGTCGAACTCCCGCCCGTGAAGCCGCTGGAAGACGCCGAAGAGCTTCCCTGCGTACGCCATGTCGAACCCGACCCCGTTGTCCTCTACATCGTAGACCACCCGGCCGTCCTCGCGGCGCCCCGTCACCCGGATCGACTGCCGGGGGCGGGTCGCGCTGAACTTGACCGCGTTCGACAGGAGATTGACGAAGACCTGACGAAGGAGGGCCGCGTCCGCCGCGACGGGCGGCAGCTCGCCGATCGAGACGTCGGTCTTCTGCCTCTCCTCCTCGGGGAGGACCTCCGAGAGGACGCTCCGGACGAGCTCCCCGACGTCGACGTCGGACTTCTTCAGGTCCTGCCGTCCGGCCCGGGAGAACGCGAGGAGGTCGTCGATGAGGCGCCCCATCCGCCGCGCGGCCTCCCGGACCACCCCGAGGAGCCGCCGCCCCTCGGCGTCGAGCCCCGCGGCGTGGTCCTCCTCGATCATCCGGGAGAAGCCGTCGATCGCCCGGAGCGGCGCCCGCAGGTCGTGGGAGACCGAGTAGGCGAAGCTCTCCAGCTCTCTCGTCTTCGCGACGAGCTCCTCGGTCCGTCGCTCGACGCGCGCCTCGAGCTCGGCGTTCAGGCGGCGGACCTCCTCCTCGGCCGCCTTCCGCTCGGTCAGGTCGAGGACGAACGCGACCGACTCCTCGCGGCGCTCGCCGACGAGCGCGAAGCCGACGAGGACGGGGACGCGGCTGCCGTCCTTCCGGAAGTATTCCTTCTCGTAGGGGGTGCAGACGCCCCGCTCCCGGGCCTCCGCGGCCCGTGCCACGTCGACCTCGAGCCACTCCGGCGGCGTCAGGCTCCGCCAGGAAAGCGTACCCTCCTCCGCGTCGAAACGGGTGCGCCCCACGATTCGGAGGAACTCGTCGTTGGCCGTCGTGATCCGGCCCTGCCCGTCCGCGAGGAACGCGCCCGCCATCCCGGAGTCGAAGAAGGCGCGGAGCTTCTCCTCGGCACGAATGCGCTCCGTCACGTCCCGGACGAGAACGAGGCGGGCCGCCCGCCCCTCGAACGAGACGTCCTGGGTGACGATCTCGACGAGGAGGGTCCGGCCGTCCTTCTTCCGGTGCCGCCACGGGCCGGACGACCGGCTTCCCGACCGTGGGACGTGGACGTCCGCCTGGAGGGCGGCCGCGTCCTCCGGCGGCCGGATCTCGCGGAGCGTCATCGCGAGGAACTCGTCCCGCGCGTAGCCGTAGAGGCTCACGGCGGTCTCGTTCACCGCGAGGAAGCGGAGCGTCTCGACGTCGAAGACCCACATCGGGGCGGGGTTGTCCTCGAAGAGCATCCGATAGCGGGCTTCGCTCGCGGCGAGCGATTCCTCCGCCCTTCGCCGCCGATCGCCCGCCTCGATCAGCTCGAGGGCGAGGCCCAGGTCCCGTGCCAGCTCCTCGAGGAGGAGGACCGCCTCGGGGGCGAACGCGCCGGTCCGGTCCGCGTAGACGGTCAGGACGCCGATCGTCGTCGCTCCCGTCCGGACCGCGCAGGAGGCCCCCGCCCGGAAACCTCTCCGTTCCGCCGCGTCCCTCCACGGCTCCACGACCGGGTCGGTCGTCCAGTCGTCGACGACGACCGAGCGTCCCTCTCGGAACGCCGTTCCGGCGGGACCCCGGCCGAGGGGTCCCGGGCCGGCCGTGACCCTGACCTCGTCGAGGTAGCCGGCGAACGCGCCGGCGGACGCCGCCGGAACGATCCGGCCCTCGTCGTCCGGGGCCCCGAACCACGCCGCGAGGAAGCCGCCCGTGGCGACGATCTCCTCGCACGTCCGCCTGAGGACGGTCTCGCGGTCGTGGACCTCGACGAGGACCTGGTCGACGGCGGTGAGCGTCCGGAGCACCCGGTTCAGGAAGCGGATCTGCCCGAGCGCCGCCTCCGCGTCGGAGACGTCCCTCACGACGGAGACGAGGATCTCCTCGCCCTCGAGGTCGACCGCGCGCGCGGAGATGTCCGCCGGGAAGAGGCTTCCGTCCCTTCTCTTCCCGCGGGTCCGGATCAGGCCGCCGACGCGGCGCGCACCCGACATCTTCAGGCGCGCTTCCGTCGCGTCCTCTTCGGCGAGGAGGTCGAACAGGCTCGCCGCGAGGAGCTCCTCGCGCGAGCGCCCCCAGAGCTCCGTCGCCGCGCCGTTCGCCTCGAGGATTCGCCCGTCGCCCGGCCGGTGCCAGACGATCGCGTCGCGCGCCTGCTCCAGGACGAGTCGGTGTCGCTCGTCCCTCCGCTGCAGCTCGGCCGACGCCCGGAGGCGCTCCGACGTCCGGATCGCACGGATCGTCGCGGCGGCCGCGAGGACGAGGGAAACGAGCGCGAGGGACTGCCACCGCCGGCCCGACGCGACGCCGCGCAAAGCCTCGGCCCGATCGATCTTCACGACGAGCCCCCAGCGCGTTCGCGCGATCCGGCGCACCGCCGCCCAGACCCTCTCTCCGCGGTAGTCGACGAACTCCCCGAAGCTCTCCTCTCCCTCCAGCGCCCGGCGCGCCGCCAGCCCCGGAGCCGCGAGCGCCTCGGGAGACGGCCGGGCGCCGGGGGAAAGCCCCCGGAGCGGCGAGAGGAAGGCGGGCGAGCCGCCTGCGTCCGCAACGAGGAAGGCCTCGCCCGTGCGGGAGGTGATCGGCTCGCGCCGAAGGATCTCCCAGAGCGACCTCGACGGGTCGTCGACGATGAGAACCCAGCCGCGCAGCTCGCCGCTCGGCGCGCGCACGCGCGTCGCCACCACGAGGCGGGAGCCCTCCCCCTCTCCGACGAGGGCGACGACGACCGCCCGTTCGCCGGCTCCCGCGAGGAGGCCCGCCGCCTCCGGCAGCTCCGGCCCCGATCCGGCCCGGACGTCGCCGTCGGCGTCGAGGACCTGAACGGCGACGCTCTCCCACTCCGTCCGGCCTGCCTGAAGGACCGTCGCGAGATGCTTCTTCAGGTCGTCGTCCAGCGGCGCGCTCGGAGCGAGGGCCGCGCGAACGGTCGGGAAGGCCGCGAATACGGCGGCGTCCGCGATCCGCTGGTCGAGATAGGCCTCGATCGCGGACCGCTGCTGGTCCGCCATCGTCGAGAGGAGCTTCTGGAAGTCCCGGCGCGCAGAGTTTCCGAAACCGAGGTAAACGGCCACGAGGCCCGCGCCGAGGAGGACGAGGAGCAGGAGATAGGGCCAGCCCCGGCGGATCGCCCCGGCCCGGCCCGAGCGTTCGGCAATCGCCGCAGTGTCCTTCTCTGGCGGGGTGCGCACGACGTCGTAACCTCCCCCGAGCCGCCCGGCGAAGAGTATCGCCGGCCGCGCGCGATCCGGCATGGAATCCGTGTCTCCCGAGCACGGGGCCCGAACCCTCCTGCGCCCGCGTCCGTACCTCCTCGGGGGAGGGACGTCATGAAGCCTCCGAAGGTCCGCGTAGAGGAATTCGAGGTCACCGGCGAGAAGCTGCTGGCCACCGTCCGCGAGCTCGTCCACCAGGGAAACGTCCGGCGCATCGTCATCCGCAACGCGAAGGGGGTGACGCTCCTCGAGATCCCGCTCGTCGTGGGACTGGCGGGGGCCGTCCTCGTGCCTCTCTGGGCGGCGCTCGGCGCTCTCGCGGCGCTACTCGCAAAGCTCACGCTCGTCGTCGAGCGGGTCCAGGACACCCCGGAGACCCCGCCGCCGCCCGAGGGCGCCGACGAGGGGCCGAAGCCGCGCCGCAAGGCGCCCCCCCGACGCGAGTCCGCACCCCGCGCCTGAGAGGCCTCCCCGGGGCGGATCGAAGAGCGGTACGCCGGAAGAGGGGGCGTCGTCCGAGCGGACGTCTCGCCGGACCTCCTTCGCGGTGCGGAGGGGCGCCCCCTCCACCTCGTCGCGCACGTCGTCGACGTGACGCGCCAGCGCGAGGAGGAGAGGGAGCCTCCGTCACGTTTTCCGTCCCGAAGGCCGCCGGCGCGGCTTCGGCCCGCAGGCCGGCGTAGAGGCTCGCCCCCCCCGGCGTCCCTTCCCCGGCTTCCGGGTCGCGGTTTCAGACCGCCCGGCCCGGCAGGTAGAGCGAGCGGGCCGTGAGGGTTCGGTGATCGAGTCCCGCGGCCCGGTCGAGCCGCGCGACGAGCGGCGGGAGCGCCGCCGGGAAGCGCCAGAGGTCGCTGCGGCCGCCGGATGCGGCGAACGCCTCCGTCCACTCGGCCCACCACGGCACCGGTCGCGAGGCGATCGGCTCGACGACGAGGACGCGGGCGCCGCGGCGCGCGGCCTCGAGGAGCCGCGGGAGGAGCGCCGCTCGCGAGGAGGCGTCGAGCTCGTTGACGACCCACCCCAGGAGGATCCCCGCGCCGCGGCCGGGGAGGCGCTCGCGGAGGAGGTCTCCCGCCGTCGCGCGCCCGAGGAGAGAGAGCGCGGCATACGTCTGACGCGCCTCGCTCGCCGCCCAGCCGCTCTTCTCCACTCCGGCGATCTCGGCCCCGGCCGCGAGGGCCCAGGCCGCGCCGGCGGCGCCGGTCCCGCACCCCAGGTCCACGACGCGCGCGAGGCCGGGTTCCGCCGCTCCCGCCGCGGCGACGATCCCGGCGACGACGAGGTGGTGGAGCGGCCCGTAGAAGAGCGCGAAGGCGGCTCTCTTCCCCTCCCCGTCGAAGACCGCCCCGGAGCCGATCCGTTCTCTCCGCTCGACGTAGAGCGACGAGACCGCCTGGAGCCCCTTTCGCACCTCCGCGAAGGAGAGCGCGGCGAGGTGCCGCTTCTCGAGGTCCGCGAGCCAGAGGTCGAACGGGGAGGGCCTGTCGGCCGGCGGGGCTTCCACGACGGGCGATCCTAGCCGACGCGACGGACCGCCGAACGCGAGCGACGCTCCGGGGCCGCAGCGCCTCGCAGCACCTCGGGGCGCCTCGCGTCTCCCGCGCCTCCGTGTCAGAGTTCGCTCATGCAGGACCGACCGCGACGCGAGGCCTTCCTCCCCTTCTCCCGTCCCACGATCGGCGAGGAGGAGATCGCCGGGGTCGTCGAGACGCTCCGCTCCGGGTGGATCACGACCGGCCCGCGCGCCGCCCGCTTCGAGGAGGCGCTCGCCGCGTACAACGAGGTCCCCCGCTGCCTCGCCCTCCTGAGCGCGACGACCGGCCTCGAGCTCGCGCTCTCGGCCCTCGGGATCGGCGAGGGGGACGAGGTGATCACGACGGCGCACACGTTCGTCTGCACCGTCTCGAACGTCGTCCTCCGCGGCGCGGTCCCGGTCCTCGTCGACGTCGAGCCCGACACGATGAACCTCGACGCGGAGCGGATCGAGGAGCGGATCACGTCCCGGACGAAGGCGATCCTCCCCGTCCACTATGGCGGGCTGCCGTGCCGGATGCACCGGGTGTGGGAGATCGCGGAACGCCACGGCCTCGCCGTCGTCGAGGACGCCGCCCACACGATGGGGGCGCGCTACGCCGAACGGCGAATCGGCGCCGACCCGCGCTCGGCGTTCTCCGTCTACTCGTTCCACCCGAACAAGAACCTGACGACGATCGAGGGGGGCGCGGTCGCCTTCCACGACCTCCGGCACGAGGCTCACCTGAAGCTCCAGCGCTTCCACGGCATCGCCCGCGGCGCCGGGACGTCGTACCCGGAGGGCTCGCCCCTCTACGACGTCCCGATGCCGGGGAGAAAGTCGAACTTCACCGACGTCCAGGCCGCCGTCGGCCTCGCCCAGCTCCCGAAGCTCGACGCGTTCGCCGCGCGCCGCCGCGAGCTCGCGCGCCTCTACCTCTCGCTCCTGGCCGACCTCCCGGAGGTGGAGCTCCCCGCGGACGGTGACGCGGAGCGGGAGCACTGCTGGAACCTGTTCGTCCTCCGCAACCGCCCCGAGGCGAGCGGGCTTTCGCGCGACGAGCTGACGGCGGCGCTGAAGGCCGAGAACGTCGGCACCGGCATCCACTGGCAGGGGCTCTTCGCGTTCTCCTATTACCGCGACTACTTCGCGCGGCACCCCGAGGGGCTCCCGAAGGACGGCCTGCCGCATGCGACGCGGACGACGG
>CAYVPO010000077.1:0-16236 GCA_964453825.1 uncultured Holophagales bacterium | reverse complement strand
GGCCTCGGCTTCGGCATCGCGGGGAGCTCCTTCGCGGTCGGCGTCGCCTACACGGCCACGTGGTTCCCGAAGGAGCAGCAGGGGACGGCGCTCGGCATCTTCGGCATGGGGAACGTCGGCGCCGCCCTGACGAGCATGACGGCTCCGTTCGTGCTGCAGGCCCTGACGGCGAAGGGGGCGCACGTGGAGAGCTGGCGGGCGCTCCCCCGGATCTTCGCCGCGGCTCTCCTCGTGACGGCCGTCGTCTTCTGGCTCTTCACGTACACCCGCGAGGGCCTGCCGTCGGCCTCGAAGAGCCTCGCCCGGCGGCTCGAGCCGCTGAAGGTGATGCGGGTGTGGCGCTTCGGGCTCTACTACCTCCTCGTCTTCGGCGGGTTCGTCGCGCTCGCGCAGTGGCTGATTCCCTACTACGTGAACGCCTATTCGCTCTCGGTGTCGGCGGCCGGCGTCCTCGCCGCGGCCTTCAGCCTCCCGTCGGGCCTATTCCGCGCCGTCGGCGGGTGGCTCTCGGACCGCTACGGGGCCCGGCGTGTCATGTACTGGGTGCTCGGCGGCTGCTGTACCTGCTGCGTCCTTCTCGCCGTGCCGCGCATGGACGTCTTCGCGCCCGGCGAGGGGATCATGGCCGTGTCGGCCGGTCGCGTGGACGAGGTCACCCCTCGAGGCATCGTCGTGGCCGGCAGGACGTACCCGCTCGCGGTGCGTCCGGATCGGACCGTCGACGACCGCGACGTCATGGTCTGGCCGGCCTGGAACTCCTGGCACGAGCCGGCGGTGAAGCCCGGGGAGGCCGTCGTCAGGAAGCAGCTCCTGGCCCGCGGCGTCACGCACGTCTACTTCCAGGCCAACCGGAACATCTTCACCGGGCTGGCTCTCCTGCTCGCGATGTTCATGGGGATCGGGATGGCCGCCGTCTACAAGTACATCCCGACCTACTTCCCGGCGGACGTCGGCGTCGTGGGGGGGCTGGTGGGGGTGATCGGCGGCCTGGGGGGCTTCGTCTTCCCGATCGTCTTCGGCACCCTCGTGGGGGCCTCGGGCATCTGGACGACCTGCTGGATCCTCCTCTTCGGCCTGTCGGTCACGTGCCTCGTCTGGATGCACCGGGTCGTGACGGGGATGATGTCCGACAGCCTCCCGCGGCTCTCGCGCGAGATGGAGCAGCCCGCCATCGCGAAAGAGGTCGAGCAGCTCGCCCGGGAGATGGAAGGCCTGGCGAAGCGGCTGCGCCGGCGGGAGCCGGGGGACGCATGACCAGCCTGGAGCGGCTCCACCCGGCCTACTTCGCCATGGTGATGGCCACCGGCATCGTGTCGGTGGCGTGCAAGCTGCTGGGCCTCGGCCTCTTGGCGGACGTCCTTCTCGCGGTCAACGTCGTGACCTACGTCGTCCTCTGGGCACTCACGGTCGCGCGGGTCGCGCGCTATCCGAGACGCGTCCTCGAGGACCTCGTCGACCACCAGCGCGGGGTGGGCTTCTTCACGATGGTCGCGGGGTCGAGCGTCCTCGGCGTCCAGTGCGTCCTCGTGCGCGAGGAGCTCACGGGGGCCGTCGCGCTGCTCCTCCTGGCGGTCGTCCTCTGGGTCGTGCTGACGTACGGGGTCTTCGCCGCCTACACCGTGAAGGACGTGAAGCCGACCCTGGCGGACGGGATCAGCGGCGGCTGGCTCGTGGCCGTCGTGGCCACGGAGTCGATCTCGAACCTGGGAGGGCTCGTGGCGAGCCGCCTCCCCGGGCCGCACGACACCCTCCTCTTCTTCAGCCTCGTCTTCTGGCTCTGCGGCGGAATGCTCTACATCTGGATGATCTCGCTCATCTTCTACCGGTACACGTTCTTCCGCTTCGCGCCGTCCGACCTGATGCCCCCCTACTGGGTCAACATGGGAGCGATGGCGATCTCCGCGCTCGCGGGGACGACCCTGATCGCCAACGTGCCCCGGTCGGCCCTCCTCGGGCAGATGCGGCCCTTCCTACTCGGCTTCACCGCGCTGTTCTGGGCGACCGCCACGTGGTGGATCCCGATGCTCGTGATCCTCGCCGTCTGGAGGCACGTCTACCGGAGGTTCGAGATGACCTACGACCCGCTCTACTGGGGAGCGGTCTTCCCGCTCGGCATGTACAGCGTGAGCACGCTCCGACTGGCTCAGGTCCTGGAGCTGCCCTTCCTCCTCTTCCTGCCGCGAGTCTTCCTGTTCGTGGCGCTCGTCGCCTGGAGCGCGACGTTCGTCGGGCTCCTGAGGCACCTCTCCCGCTCCGGAAGGACGAGCGCCCATGCGGCCGCCTAGCGCTCCCGGGCGAGCGGCGCGGCGCGCGCTGGCGGCGGGGCTCCTCGTTCTCGTCCTCGCCGCGTGCGAGCCGACGAACCGCGGCTACTCCCCGAACCAGCCCGTCGTCTACTCCCACGCGGTCCACGCCGGCGCCCTGAAGATCCCCTGCCAGTACTGCCACTACGGGGCCGAGCGTGGCCGCAACGCGGGGATCCCGCCCGCGGCGATCTGCATGAACTGCCACGCACAGGTGCAGAAGGACCACCCGGAGGTGGTCAAGGTGAAGAAGGCGCTCTCCGAGGGGCGGGCGATCGAGTGGGTCCGCGTCCACCGCCTTCCGGATTTCGTCTTCTTCGACCACTCGATCCACGTGACGAAGGGCGTCGCCTGCCAGACCTGCCACGGAGCGGTGGAGACGATGGGCCGGGTGACCCAGGAGAGCGCCCTCACCATGGGCTGGTGCCTCGACTGCCATCGTCGCAGCTGGCCGAAAGCCGCCGAGAGGGCGGCGGTCGCGGCGCTCAACGTGCCCCGGGAGGAGGCCTTTCCGCCCGGAACCGCGCCGATGACCCGGGCCAACCGGTTGACCGACTGCGCGGTCTGCCATCACTGAGATGGCGGATGCGCTGCGTACACGACGAGTGGCGAAAACCGAGTCCGGTTTTCTCCTGGATCGAGTGACAGGGAAGGCGTTCCGATGAGCCGACGAAGGAAGCACCCGACCCCGTGGATCGAGCCTCTTGGCCCGCTCTCCGAGGTCCCGTCTCCCGAGAGGGACGAGCGGGACGAGCCGCCCCTTCCGCCCGCGAGCCGGCGGGAGTTCCTCAGGGGGCTCGGCATCGGCGCGGCGGTGACGCTGACGGCCTGCCAGCGCTCCCCGGTGCGCCACGCGCTGCCGTACCTCGTGCCGCCGGACGAGATCACGCCGGGCGTCCCGGTTCACTACGCCTCGACCTGCACGGCGTGCCCGGCCGCGTGCGGTCTCATGGTGTCGGCCCTCGACGGGCGTCCCGTGAAGCTCGAGGGGCACCCCGATCACCCGCTCTCGAAGGGGGGCCTCTGCGCGATCGGGCAGGCCGACGTGCGCGCCCTGTACGACGCGGGACGCCTGCAGGGACCGACCCTCGGGGGCAGGCCGGTCACCTTCGCCGAGCTGGACGCCCACGTTCTCGCGAGGCTCGGGGAGGTGCGCGAGGCGGGGAAGAAGGTCTTCGTCCTCGCACCCACGCTGTCGGGACCGACGGCCCGGGAGACCGTCGCGCGGTTCCTCGCCCCGTATGGCGGGACCCTCGTCGAGCACGACCCGGGCCCGGCCTCCTCCTCGGCGCTGCTCGAGGCCCACGGGCTCCTGACCGGCCGCCCGCTCGCCCCGGCGCTGGACCTCGCTCAGGCCGACCTCGTCGTCTCCCTGGGAGGAGATCCGCTGGCCACCGGCCCGGAGCCCGTCGCGCACACGCAGGCATGGGCGGCCCGGCGGAGGGAGAGCGGACGCCGGGGTGCCCCCCGCCTCGTGCAGATCGAGGGCTCGCTCTCGCTGACCGGCGCGGCCGCGGACGAGAGGTGGAGCGCCACGGCGGCCGAGCGGCGCGCTCTCGCCTTCTTCGTTGCGGCCGGAGTGGCCCGGAAGACCGGCGCAGGCGACGTCGCGGCCGCACTCGGCTCCGTCCCGGACCCCCCCGCGCCGGCGCGGGCTGCCGCGCTGGTCGCCGAGCTGGTGGCCTGCCGCGGGCGCTCCCTCGTCGTCAGTGCCTCCGACGATCTCTCCGAGCAGCTCGCGGTGGCGATCACGAACCGGCTTCTCGGGAACGAAGGGAAGACGCTCGACGTCGTCCGGCCGTCGCTCGTTCGGCGGGGCCTCGACAGGGACCTCGCGGCGTTCCTCGAGGACGTCGAGTCGGGGGCCGCCGGCGCCGTCTTCGTCCTCGACCTCGATCCGGTCGACGAGCTCCCGGGGGGCGAGGCGCTCGGAAAGGCGCTCGCCGGCCTCCCGCTGCCGGTGGCGATCACCGACCGACCGACCGCCACTGCGGCGGCCTGCGGCGCGGTCGCGGCCGCCCACCACGCCCTGGAGCGGTGGGGCGACTTCGAGCCGCGCGCGGGCCTCGTGACCTTCGCGCAGCCCACGCTGCGCCCGCTCTACGGGACGCGGCACCCGATGGAGAGCCTCCTCCGCTGGTCGGGGGAGGAGAGCCCGGACTACCGGGAGCGGATGAGAGCGGGATGGGAGACGCGCGCCGGAGCGGGGGCCGCGTTCTCCGGCCTCTTCACCCGCGCCCTCCAGAACGGCAGGTCCGAGGAGCTCTCGGCCGCCTTGCCGCCGCTCCCGCCCCAGGTGCCAGATTCCGAGGGGCTGGCGCGCAGCGTGACGGCGCTTGCCGCGGCCGTCGCGGCCGCCTCGGCCGTCGCGACGAAGACGGAGGTCCCCGCGCTCGAGGTGGAGCTCGTGGCGCAGGTCGGCCTCGGCGCCGGGCGGAGCGCGCACGTGCCGTGGCTCCGCGAGCTGCCCGACCCGCTCACACGCGTCTCCTGGACCGGTTGCGTGCGCCTCGCTCCGTCGCGTGCCGAGGCGCTCGGCGTGGCGGACGGCGACCACGTGAGGGTGGAGGTGGCGGGACGCTCGGTCATGCTCCCGGCGCGGATCCTCCCCGGGCAGGACCCGAGGGTCCTGGGCGTCCCGGTCGGCTTCGGCCGCAAGGACGGCGACGGCGGGGTCGCCGGGCGGAACGGCTATCGCCTCGCGCGGCTCGAGGGGCGCCTCCGAACGCAGGGGCTCGCCGCGACGGCAACGAAGGCCGCCGGGCACGAAGACCTGCCGCTCATGCAGCCTCACGGGACGACGGAGGGGCGGCCGATCGTCTATCAGCTCTCCCGGTTCGACGAGGCGATCGAGAGCGACGAGCACCACAAGGCCGAGAGCCTCTGGCCCGGCCGGCCGCCCACCGTTCCGAAGTGGGAGATGGTGATCGACCTCGACGCCTGCACCGGGTGCAGCGGGTGCGTCGTCGCGTGCCAGGCCGAGAACAACCTGCCGGTCGTCGGCCCGGACGAGATGCGCCGGCACCGGGACATGTACTGGCTGCGGATCGACCGTTACTTCGTGGGAGACGCCGAGAGCCCGGACGTCCTCTTCGAGCCGATGCTTTGCTCGCAGTGCGAGAACGCGCCCTGCGAGACCGTCTGCCCGGTGGCGGCAACAGTCCACAGCGAGGACGGGCTGAACCAGCAGGTCTACAACCGGTGCGTCGGGACCCGCTACTGCGCGAACAACTGCCCGTACAAGGTGCGGCGCTTCAACTGGTTCGATTACCCCGCCGCCGCGCCGGTGGAGAAGCTCGTCCTGAACCCGAACGTCGTCGTGCGCTCGCGGGGCGTGATGGAGAAGTGCACGTTCTGCGTCCAGCGGATCCAGGCGACCCGGATCGCGGCCCGGCGGGACGGCCACGAGGACTGGCGCGGTCTCGGCGGGAAGACGGCCTGCCAGGAGAGCTGCCCCGCGAAGGCGATCACGTTCGGAGACGCCACCGACCCGCGCGGCGAGGTGGCGGCGATGAAGAAGAGCCCCCGCGCCTTCCAGGTGCTGGCGGAGCTCGGCGTGCGGCCCGCCGTCACGTACCTCGCGAAGGTGAGGACGAAAGAGGGCGCGGCGGCGGGGAAGGAGTCCGCATGAGCGCCGGCGCCGAGCACGTCGAGGAGCTCATCCTCGGCAACCCCACCTTCTCGCAGGTGACGAACGAGATCGCGAGCCCGATGGAGCGCCGTCCGGGACCCGCCTGGTGGGGCGCCTTCCTGACGGCGGCCTCGGTCCTCACGCTGGGGGTGGTCCTGATCGGCTACACCATGTCGACCGGCATCGGGGTCTGGGGTCTCAACCGGACCGTGGGCTGGGGCTACGACATCACCAACTTCGTCTTCTGGGTCGGGATCGGGCACGCCGGGACCCTCATCTCCGCGATCCTCCTCCTTTTCCGGCAGCGCTGGCGCACCTCGATCGCCCGCGCGGCCGAGGGGATGACGATCTTCGCGGTCCTCTGCGCGGCGATCTTCCCGCTCATCCACATGGGCCGTCCCTGGCTCGCCTTCTGGGTCTTCCCGTACCCCAACACGCGCGGGCCGATCTCGGTGAACTTCCGCTCGCCGCTCCTCTGGGACGTCTTCGCGATCTCGACGTACTTCACCGTCTCGCTCCTCTTCTGGTACGTCGGCCTCATCCCCGACCTCGCGACGATGCGGGACCGGAGCACCGGCTGGAGGCGCCGGATCTACGCTTTCCTGGCCCTCGGCTGGGACGGGGGGACGCGGACCTGGCAGCGCTACGAGAAGGCCTGCGTCCTCCTCGCAGGGCTCGCCACGCCGCTCGTCGTGTCGGTCCACACGATCGTCTCCTTCGACTTCGCCACGAGCGTCATCCCGGGCTGGCACACCACGATCTTCCCGCCGTACTTCGTCGCGGGCGCCGTCTTCAGCGGCTTCGCGATGGTGATCACGCTCCTCCTCGTCACGCGGAAGGTGCTCGGCCTCGAGCGCTACATCACGGCGAGCCACTTCGAGAAGATGGCCAGGGTGCTCCTGACGACCGGGATGATCGTCGGCTTCGCCTATGCCACGGAGCTGTGCATCGCCCTCTACAGCGGCAACCGCTACGAGCGTTTCACCTTCGAGAACCGCGCGTTCGGCCCCTACGCCTGGGCCTACTGGACGATGGTCGCCTGCAACGTCCTCGTGCCACAGGTCTTCTGGTGGGCGCGCGCCCGGCGCTCGGCGCTCGTCCTCTTCGTCGCCGCGTGCCTCGTGAACGTCGGGATGTGGTTCGAGCGGTTCAACATCATCGTGACGTCGCTCCACCGCGACTACCTCCCCTCCTCGTGGAGCTACTACACGCCGACGCTCGTCGAGATGGGGATCCTCCTCGGGAGCTTCGGACTCTTCTTCACCTGCTTCCTCCTCTTCGTGCGCTTCGCGCCGGTCGTGGCGTTTCACGAGGTGAAGCTGACGCTTTCCGAGCAACGGGAGACCGCCCATGCCGTCCGCTGACAGCGCCGTCGCCTCGCCCACGGGGTCCCGCAGGCGAATCCACACGATGGCCTTCGACGACCCCTCGCGGGCCCTCGCCGCCGTCCGGGCGCTGCGCGCCGACGGGTTCGAGGTGGACGACGTCCACACGCCGTACGCGGTGCACGGGATGGACGAGGCGCTCGGGCTGCCCGAAACGCGCCTGGGCCTGGCGACGCTCGCGGGAGGGCTCCTCGGCGCCGGCGTCGCCTTCGGCTTCCAGTTCTGGACGCACGCGGTCGACTGGCCGCTCGTCATCGGCGGGAAGTCGCCGCTCGCCCTGCCGGCCCAGGTCCCGGTCAGCTTCGAGCTCACGATCCTGTTCGCCGCGTTCGCGACGGTGGGGACGTTCCTGGCGCGGCGCCGGCTCTTCCCGCGGATCGCCGTAATGCCGCCGTCGCAGCCGGGTCCGGGCGTCACCGATGACAGGTTCGTCGTCCTCGTCGTCGAGCGCGACGCCGGCTTCCGCCCGGCGCGCCTCCGCGAGCTGGCTCGCGAGCTGGGGCCGGTCGAGACCGTCGAGGGCTGGAGGGTGATGTGACCCGCTCGAAGAGCCGCGGCGCGGCCGCGCCGATCCTGGCCGTTCTGACCGCCGTCGGCAGCCTGGCCGGCTGCGCCGCCGAGGGGGATCGACCCGGGATGACGTTCCTTCCGGAGATGGTCGATTCGGGCGTGGTCCACGCGTACGACCGGAACCCGATGAGAGAGAGCGTCCCGTCTCTCTTCCTCCCGCCCGCGGGGACCGTGCCCGTCGAGTGGCTCCCGTTCGAGTACGGCTCGGGCCCCGAGGAGGCGCGGCGGGCGGGAGTGGAGCTCCGCAACCCGTTCGTCGCTGGGCCGGAGTCGCTGGCGCGCGGCAAGCAGGTCTACGACACGGTCTGCACCGTCTGTCACGGTCCGAAGGGCGAGGGGGACGGCCCGATCATCGGCCGGTTCCCGAATCCGCCGAGCCTCCTGGCGCCGCATGCGCAGGGGCTCCCGGACGGGCAGATCGTGCACATCATCACCCGGGGCCAGGGGATCATGCCGTCACACGCCGCCCAGGTCCTCCTCGAGGACCGATGGAGGGCGGTGTTGTACGTGCGGCAGCTCCAGGGGGTCCCGGCCGTCTCGCCGGAGGTGGCGCCATGACGGAGCGGAGCCTCTCCCGGTTGCTCCGGACCCGGCCGCTCGAAGCGGGCGCCCTCGGCGTCGGGGTCGCCGGGGTCCTCGTGGCCGGAGCGATTCTGGATCCGCGGCAGGCGTTCGCGGGCCTCCTGACCGCTGCGCTGTTCGGTCTCATGCTCGCTCTCGGCGCGGCGGTCTTCGCCGCGATCCAGGGGGTCTCCGGGGCTCGGTGGTGGGCCCCGGTCTACGGGGTGACGGCCTCGGTCGCCGGGACCTTCGCGGTCCCCGCGGCTCTCCTCGGCCTCACGCTCCTCCTCGGGATCCCCGTGCTCTACTCGTGGGCGCAGCCCGAGGCGGCAGCGAGCCACCTCCTCGCAGCCAAGGCCGTCTGGCTCAACCGCCCCCTCTTCCTCGCGAGGGCCCTCCTGATCCTGCTCGTCTGGGCCGGGGTCATCGGCCTCCTGCGGGACCGGCTGCACGCTCTCGGGTCGGGAGAGCCGGGCGCGGCCAAGCGCTTCACCCGGACGTCGGTCGGCTTTCTCCTCGTCCTCGGTCCCACGATCTCCGTGGCCTTCTGGGACTGGGTGATGTCGCTCGAGCCGGAGTGGTACAGCACGATGTTCGCGGTCTACGGCTTCGCCGGGACCTTCCTCGGAGGAATCGCGATCGTCACCGCGGTCGCGCTCTTCCTCGACGCCCGCGGCGGGCTGCCCCAGCCGCTGTCGGCCGCGACACGTCACGACCTCGGTAAGCTCCTGTTCGGCTTCGCCACGTTCTGGGCCTACATCTGGTTCTGCCAGTACCTCCTGATCTGGTACAGCAACATCCCCGAGGAGACCCCCTACTACGCGCTTCGGTTCCAGGGCGGCTGGACGGCGCTCTTCTGGCTCAATCCCGTCCTGAGCTTCCTGGTGCCGTTCGTCGTGCTGCTCGGCGCGAGCGCCAAGAAGCGGCCGACGGCTCTCGGCCACGCGGCGCTCGTCGTCATCCTCGGGCGGTGGCTCGACGCGTTCGTGATGGTCGCGCCCTCGGCGGGTCCGCTGCCCGCGATCCCGTTCTACGCCGTCGCGGCCTCGCTCCTCGTCCTCGCGGGGATGGCGCTCGCCTTCGACCGGCTCTGGCTTCGGGGGCGGGGCGTCGCCAGGGACGCTCCGCTAGCAGGCTGCTGAAGAGATGCCACTTTTCGGGGGAATCGCCGTCGAGAAGGATCAAGGGGACGCCGCGACGGCGACGATTCGCTCGTGTTCCGGTTTCTATCGCCCGCCTTCGCCGCCCGATGCGCTCGGGAGGCGCCTCGGGTGGGACCGTTCCTCAGGGGGTGGCGGGCTCCAGACGCGCCATGCGTATGAGGTTGTAGGCGGTCATCGTGGAGAGGAAGTCTGCCGTAACCCGGCGAATCCCTCGGAATCGGGTCTTCGCCTTCCCGGCCGTGGCCTTCATCCAGCCGAAGATCTCCTCGACCCTCTTTCGTCGGACCTGACTGACTGTGTATCCCGAATGCCGCGTAGTTCGGCCGTCGATGGCGCTCCGACGGCCGGTGGTGTTCTGCGTGACGTGCGGCGTGACCTTTCGGTGACGAAGCTCTTCGACGAAGTCGTGTGTGTCGTACCCCTTGTCGGCTCCGAGAGTGATGCGTCGTTTGCCGCGGACGGCCTCGACCAGCTCCAGGGCAGCGACCCGCTCTCCATATCCATCGGCCTCCGTAACGGTCGCGCCCACGCAGAGGCCATGTCGGTTCTCCATGAGCGCGTGCCCGAGGAAGGCCATCTGAGCGACCTGGCCGTTTCCGCGCCGATACAGCTTGGCGTCGGGGTCTGTCGTCGAAGCGTGGGTGTCGTTCTTCCGTTCCTCTCCCTTGAAGTCGACTTCGGCGTTTCGACCGCCGGAGGCCGGGGGCGTTCCCCCGCCCTGCCGCGACCGGAAGCTCTTCAGGGAGGCATTGGCCTCGATCATCGTACCGTCGACCGTAAAGTGATCGTCCGAGAGGAGCCGGCGACGCCGAGCCTCCTCGACCACCTCCGTGAAGAAGTCGAGATAGACGTCCGCCGTCAGAAGCCTCTCGCGGTTCTTCGAGAACGTCGTCGCGTCGAAAGCCGTCCCGACGCCGGGCAGATCCAGGAACCAGCGGAACAGGAAGTCGTACTGGAGCCTCTCGCAGAAGAGGCGCTCGCTGCGGACGCTGTAGAGGGCGATCAGGATCTGCGCTTTCAGAAGCATCTCGGGCGGCACGGACTTCCGACCCCTTTCCGAGTACAGCTCCCCGAGCCTCGGCCCCAGTCGTCGGAGGGCCTCGTCGGCGACCGCTTTCACGTTTCGGATCGGGTGATCCCGGGGCACCAGCTCCTCCGGGGTCACCGTGACCATCAGATCGGGCTGCTTCTCGATGTCTCCGCGCACGTCGACAAGGTCGCCTCCGGTCGCCGTTCTGTCAACGGTCTCGAACCGATCTTTTCAGCAGCCTGCTAAGCGCCGCGAAGCTGAAACGTGCGAAATACCTGTGGGGTGCGGGCTTACGCCGGACCGGGGTGCGAAGGCGACTTTGCACCCACTGTGAGCAGGGCCCGGAGGGCGGCGAATGCCGGCCGGCCGGCCGCGGGGGGCAGGGAGTCGACGACGACCGGAAGGGCGATCGAGACGGAGGCCACGGCCTGTTGGATGGCAGTCACACGCCTGGAGCCCCGGGTCAGGACGGAGATGAAGGCCGGAGAAGTCCCGGCGAACGGGACGAGCGTCTCAGCGAGGGCGACGAGCCTCGGAACGAACGTCCGCCGGATCGCCTCCGTCCCGATGTCGATCTCGAGGGCCAGGAAATGTCCGGGGCTCTCACGCGTGGGCCGCCAGATAGCCAGGACGTCCGGAATCGCGGCCGGCCGCGGGTTCCACCGACGCTCGAGGACCCAGGACGGTTGGGCCGAGGTCGGAGGGGCCGGGAGCCTCTCGATGATGAGGCGACAGTCGACGACCCAGAGGTGGTGGGCGACAGCCGACTGCGCGAGCGAGGCGCGAAGGAGGAAGAGCTCGTCGTCGCGGGCACCCTTCCTCTCGACGATGGCATCGCGGCCGGCCGGCCGGAGGCGCAGCCGGTTGATGCCGACCTTGTTCCACCTCTCGATGGCGAGGAGGCCCCGGGCAGCGAGCTTCCGGATCCGACGCGAGACGACGGCCTCGCCGAGGCCGGGGAAGACCGCTTCGTGGAGCTGGTACTGCGCGGCCTCCTGCGACCGGCCGATGAACGCGAGTGCGGAGACGTCGCGATCGGTGAGCGTCTCGGGAGGACGTCGCGGGTCGAGCGGCCCGATCGCCGCGGACCGGGGCCGCCCCGAACTTCCCGTTGCTCCGGAGAGGATGACGAGGTCGCTTCGAGCGCTGTCTCCTCGGTCCGGCGGTTCGTGCGGGGTCGGCCCCGGGTCGGCGCCCGCCCGGTCGGAAGGCACCATGGTCCTAGAACGCGACGGCTCGCGCCGGGAGAGTCTCGACGAACGTCGCCTGCTGCCTGAACTGGCGACGCACGTAGTGATCGATAGACGACGCCACGCGATCCGTGAGGTGCTCGGGGACGGTCACAGCGTACGACCGTGACCGGTCTCGCATCACGCGACCGTCGGGCGCCTTCCAGGCTCCCTCGACGTCGCCGCGGCGGGTGAAGCCGCCGGCAAGCTGGACGAGGAAGTCCTCGAGGGCGGCGAAGGCCGCGTCGGAGAACGGGACGGTGTCGTTGTCCGCGAGCGGAACGAGGAGCTCGAGTCGGGTCGTGTCGCGCATTGGGGTGTGGGGAAGGGGATACCAGGCAGCCAGCGAGAGTCGCGTGTTCGGGCCGAGGGCTTCCTTCCGGGAGAGAGGTGTTTCGGTGGAAGTGAGATGCCTCGTGCCCCGCCAGCCGTGGACTGCCGTCCTGCCGATCCCGTCCGGGACGGACGTCTCTCGCTCGAGACGAACGGCAACGGTCGGGGGCGTTCCTGCAGGCCAGAGGGCTGGCGGGGTCGAGAGCAACCTGAGCGAGACGACGTGTGAGCCGGGGTGCGCGCCGATCCGGGAGAGTGGGTCGGTGTCGGTATCCGGTCTGGCAGTCAGTGCGGCCAGTGCACGTAGGCACTCTGCGCGAAGAAAGCGGCGCCGACGAGTAACCAGGTGAGTGGCTCGCGGACCGCTCGTTCCGCGAACTTGAGAAACACGAACAGCGCGACCGAGAGCACGCGCAGAACGCGGAGCGTGAGCCGAAGCCACACGGAGCGGCGGCGCCGACGCTTCGTCGACATAACCGGTGCGATCGAGGGGATCTGGTCCATAGGGGTGACGGTTTGGAGGTAGTACCGGGATCAGCAGCGCGCTGGGCTCAGGCGTCCGCCCAAGATCGAATCCTGAAGGGGCGACGGTCACTCCGTGCCCCGCCGGGACGAGGCCGAACTCCGGAGGTGCTGCCGGGGCCACGTCGCCGTTCGCGTGTGGGGCCCGGCAGGTCTTTCGTGCAGCGTCCCGTCCCGGCGGGGCCGGTGGCGACGTCCAGGGGGAAGGGGCCGTCCGGTTGATACCGTCAGACGTTCTCGGTGTGAGTGTTCGCGATGCGGACGAGCTCCGGCTGAACGACGGTGGCGATGTCCTCGATCGGGTGCTCGGACCAGACGCGCACGAGGTAGACCGGGATCTCGACGACGCTCCCGAAGAGGAGGACGCGGAGACCGGTGTGCGTCGTGATTTCGATTCGCCCGTCGAGGTGCTCGCGCACGATGGAGCGGAGGTTCTCCCAATCGGCGTCGTGAAGATCGAGGACGCCTGTAGGCGGTTGGACGGCGGGGACGACGATCCCGAAGTGGTGCTGGGGCATAGGGGTGAGGTGTAGGTGGGGTAGCGGGCGGCAGCTTCCTCCCTGGCACGAGCGAATGACGAGGTCGTCACGATCAGAAGACCTTCACGGTGGCGTGGCAGCGCGCGCAGTCGAACCAGCGCGTCACCTGCCGGCAGTTCGAGCAGTAGAGGCGGCTCCCGAACTCCGTGACGCCGCAGCGGTGGCAGGTCGAGAGCACGTTGATCGGATTGACGAAGGAGCAGTGGGGACAGGCGATCGTCCCGCGCCGGACGATGGCGAGGCCGCTGGCGATCCGGCGCCACTGGCCGATCGCGCGGACCATGTAGACCGGCGCGGCGAGGAGGTAGAGCGTCGCAAGCGCCGACAGCCGGAGCGCGGTGCGGATCGCCGGGCCCACGTCTATGCCCCCGTCCCCGGTGAGCCACCCATCATCCGAAGAAGGTCCGCGATTCCGCGGACGGGCGCCGCACCCTTGGGGGCGGCCTTCTTCGGCGGAGCCGGCGGGATGGTGGCGCGGTCGACGACGTCGGCCTCGAAGCGGGCGATGAGGTCGGCCGCCGTCTTGGCCGGGACCATCGAGACGGAGGCGATCTCGCGGCGGAAGACCTCGAGGAGCTCGGCCTCGGATCGCTTCGCCATGTCCGAGGGGTCGTTCACGGTCGGGGCACGCATCGGAAGGGCCGGCTCGCCCTTCACGTGGAGGAAGTACTTCCGGGACGGGAGACCAACCATGAGGCGGCGGAACTCCTTCTGCCTGTCGCCCTCGGAGAGCGCGGCGCCGACCTCGTCTACGAGGAGGTGGGGGTAGATCCAGTCCGCTTCCTCGTGGGAGCGGAAGATAGCCCACCACCACGTGTTGAGCTGGAGCGTCCGGACCATGGGGCCGGGCAGGGCGTTCGCAACGTCCTGCCCGCAGAAGACGACGCCGAAGCCGACCGAGCGGAGCGTCCGGGCCGCGGTCGTCAGGGGTTCGACGAGCTCGCTCCCGCCGGCCAGGAGCGTCGGCGCTTCCTCGAGGAAGAGGAGACCCGGGCGCTTCGGGTTCCGGCGTGGCGCGCGGAGGAGGACGTCGGTCACCCGGTGGGCGGCGCGTTCCTTCCCGACGGAAGCGGGAAGGGCCATCCCGGAGCCGTAGTTCCCGAGCGTGATGCGCGGGGAGCCGGCCGGGAGGATGTTCCGGAGTGACGCGGGCGGGATGCCGATCGAGAGCCGGACCTCGGGGAACGACAGGTCGTGCTGGAACCGCCGGAGGAGAGCGTCGGCCGTAGGCCGCGCCATGTGGCGCTCGAGCTCGGCGAAGTAGTTGCGGAGGTCGGGCTCGGCGACGTCGGCGATGACCTTCGCCCGGAACGCCGGGTCGGAGTAGAGCTTCGAGACGAACCGGAGGTTCGGAGGGAAGCCCTTCTCCGTGAGGAGCCACGAGAGCATGAACAGGGCCTGCTTCAGCGACTCGGTGTAGGTCTGCGGGCTGGCCTGAACCGTGGCGTCGGTCCGGAGGTGGGCGAGGTAGGCGTTCGAGACGATGCCATCGGTGTTGTTGAAAGGCGTGACGGGGGAGACGGCGTCACGTGACCAGTCGATGACCCGGACGCGCCGCCGTATCGCCTCCTTGAGAGCGAGGTCGCCGCCGAGGTAGAGGGCGGCGAGGATCTGGCAAGTGAGGCTGTACGTCTCCGTCTTCGGATCGACGAGCTCGATCTCCACCTCGTCGCGGAGGGCCCGCGAGATCAACTCGATCAGGAGCCCGAGGAGGAACCGGGTCTTCCCCGACCCGGGCGCCCCGATCACGAGGGCACTCTTCATCGAGGTGTCGCCCTTCACACGGACGATCTGGCCGGACGGCAGCCTTCCGAAGGTGAGTGCGCCAGGCCCGGCGAGCCTGCCGCGGACCTCCTCCATCACTTCCGACGAGGGCTTCGGCGGCGCGAGCTTCGGCAGCTCGGCGGCGACAGCCATTTCGTAGGCGCGCTTCCGCTCCCGATGGAGGATCGACCCGACGAAGTCGAGGAAGGTCACGGAGAGCCTCCGAACGGGCCGAACGTCCCGCCTGGCAGGACTGGTTTGGCCGCCTTCGGGTCCACGACCTTCTTCCCGGCCGCCTTCCGGTCGACATAGTCCGCCCACGGGTCGCGGCTCTTCGGGTTGAAGCGCCTGCGGAGCTGGAGGATTCCGTAGGCGATGGGAGAGAGGATCAGGAACCCGAGGATCGCTGCAAGCGCGTCGACGCCGCGACCGGCGCCGGCCCCGGCCTGCGGTGCGCCGGCCGCGCCGCCCATGGCGCCGATCAACCCCATGAAGAGCGCCGGCGCCAGCGCCAGGAGGAAGAGCACTCCGGCCCACCTCCGGAGCGTCTGCCCGGCCTTCGTCGCCGAAATCGGCAGCGACAAGACGAAGACGACGCATGCCGCGGCGATGAGGAGCGAGATCACCGGTCCCTCAGCGGTCGAGGTCAGCCGAGCTGTCGCCGATCCCGTTCCTCCCGGCGTCGCCGTTCTGGCTGTCAGAGGCGGTGCTGCCGGAGTCCTTCCGGGTCGCCCGCCGGGCCGCCCGGGTCCCGGCAAGGACCTCCTTCAGCTTCACGTAGACGGGAAGGGCCTGGTCGTCCGGCAGCTCGACGCTCGTCGAGTCGTTCGCGGCGCCCTGGATCGAGATGGTGAGGGTGTGCATGGCGTCCTCCTTTGATGGGGAGGACGGTAGGGTCTGCGACCGTGGCTGTCGGGACAGCGTCGAACTGCCGTTGGCCCGGGTCAGGGGCTACCTGCGTGGCGCAGGATGCGGCCGTTTGTCCGCTGGTCATTTCCCCTGGAGCTCTGCGGCGCGGAAGCCGTGGTACTCGGCGAACTTCTCCGCGTCAAGGGCCAGGGCCTCGGCGTCCTTGATGTATCGGTCGCAGTGGTCGCGCATCTTGCGCAGCCACGGATTCTCGGGCGCCTTCGGATTGATGGCGACGGTCATCTTGTAGTCGGCGTACATCTTCCGGTGCATGGCAGCCTCCTCGCGGTAGGCCGC
>CAYVPO010000076.1:1607-16441 GCA_964453825.1 uncultured Holophagales bacterium | reverse complement strand
GGCCCGGCCCGGCGCGCGGCCGGGGAGGCCTCGAAGTGAGCGGGAACGGGGAGCGCCGGGGCCTCGTCCACTGGTCGATCGTCCGCCCCGTCGGCACGTCGATCATCGCGCTCGCGATCTGCATCCTCGGCGTGTCGATGGTCGGCCGCCTCGCCGTCGACCTCCTGCCGCGGATCGTCTACCCGCAGATCGGGGCCCGGGTGAGCAACCCCGGCGTCGACCCCGAGGTGATGGAGCAGACGGTCACGAAGCTCCTCGAGCGGCGCCTTGCGACGACCGAGAACGCGATCCTCATCACCTCGGAGTCGTCCGAGGGGGACAGCGACGTCGACATCCACTTCTCGTACGGGACAGACGTCGACGTCGCGCTGCGCGACGCCTCGACGAAGCTCGACCAGGCCCGGTCGGCGCTCCCCGAGGAGGCCGAGCCGCCTTCGATCGGCAAGCGGGACCCGTCGCAGATTCCGGTCCTGAACTTCGCCGTCTCCTCGCCCACGCGGGACGAGGCGTGGCTCAAGCGCTGGTGCGAGGACCAGCTCTCCCGCCAGCTTCTCACCGTCGAGGGGGTGGCCTCGGTCGACGTGGCGGGGGGGCTCGACCGGGAGATCCAGGTCCGGCTCGACCCCGAGCGCCTCCGCTCCTACCGGCTGACCGTCTCCGAGGTCCTGACGCGCGTCCGCGAGGAGAATCAGGACATCGCGGCGGGGCGCCTGCAGTCGACGAGCCGGGACGTCGTGTCGAAGACGAAGGGGAAGTTCACCTCGCCCGCCGACATCGCCGCCGTCCGCCTGCCGCTCCCCGGCGGCGGCGACGTCGCCCTCTCCGACGTGGCCGACGTGCGCGACACCCACCTCGACGACCGGGTCTTCGCCCGCCTCGACGGCAAGCCGGCCGTCCAGGTCGCCATCTCCAAGCAGCCGGACGCGAACACGGTGCAGGTCGTCGACGGCTGCAACCGGGTCCTCGAGCGGCTGAAGCGGGACGGCTTCTTCCCGCCCGACGTGATCACGCAGGTCACGCAGGATCAGGCCTTCTTCGTCCGCGCCTCGGTGAGCGGCGTCGGCGAGGCCGCCGCGCTCGGCGGAGGATTGGCGATGCTCGTCGTCTTCCTCTTCCTCCGGTCGGTGCGGCGGACGCTGATCATCGGGACGGCGATCCCGATCTCGATCCTGGGCTGCGTCGCGCTGATGGGGACCTCCGGCCTGACGCTGAACATCATGTCGCTCGGCGGGCTCGCGCTCGGCATCGGGATGCTCGTCGACAACGCCATCGTCATGCTCGAGAACATCGACCGGCACCAGCGGGAGCACCCCGACCCGGTCGAGGCCGCGCACGTCGGCGCCGGCGAGGTCGCCTCGGCGGTCGTCGCGTCGACGATCACGAACCTCGCCTCCGTCGCGCCGTTCCTCCTCATCACCGGCCTCGCGGCGCTCCTCTTCCGCGAGCTCCTCCTGACGATCTCGTTCTCGATCGTCGTCTCGCTCGTCGTCGCCCTCACGCTCGTGCCGATGCTCGCGGCCCAGCTCTTCAAGCTGAAGGCGTCGTCGGGCCTCGAACGGGTGCGCCTCCTCCGGGCGGTCCCCGCCGCGATGGACGCCGTGACCCGGGCCTACGGCGCCGTCCTCCCCCGCGTCCTCCGGCACCGGGCGGCCGTCCTCGTCGTCGCGGTCCTCCTCTTCGTCGGCAGCGCCGTCTTCGCCACCCGCCTCGGGAACGAGTTCCTGCCGCAGGTGGACGACGGCCGCTTCCGGGTCTCGATCGAGCTGCCGGTCGGCACGCCGGTCGACGTGACGAACCGGGCCACGCTCGCGGCGGAGAAGGTCGTCCGCGCACTCCCCGCCGTCCGGCACGTCTTCGCGGCGGCGGGCGGCGGCATCTGGGGGCGCGGCATGTGGGTCCGTCCCCGCTTCGCGAGCATGGAAGTCGAGGTCGAGCCGCGAAAGAGCCGGGGGATGACGGCGTCCGCGTGGCTGCAGCGCGCCCAGGCCGAGCTCTCCGCGCTCCCCGAGCTCGCCGACGCCCGCGTGCGGGTGCAGCCCCCGCGCATCCGCGGGCTGCGCACCTCGACCGGCACCGAGGACCTCGAGGTGAAGGTCTTCGGCGACGACCTCCCGACGCTCCAGCGGCTGGGCCAGGAGGTCGAGGCGCGCCTCGGGAAGCTCCCGGGACTTTCGAACGTCGAGACGAGCCTCAAGGAGACGGCCCCCGAGCTGCGCGTCGTCGTCGACCGGCGCCGCGCCGCGGACCTCGGCCTCGACGTCGGCGAGGTCGGCCGGACGGTGAGGACGGCCGTTGGCGGCTCCGTCGCCACGCGGCTGACGGAAGGGGACCGGGAGTTCGACGTGCGGGTGCGGTTCGACCCGGCCAAGGTGAGGGACGCGGGCGAGATGGCCTCGCTCCCGCTCTTCCCGCGGAGCGGCGCCGCGCTGCGCCTGCGGGACGTGGCCGAGGTGCGCGAGAGCTCTGCGCCGCAGACGATCCAGCGGGAGAACCAGAACCGGCTCGTGACGATCGGCGCGTCGGTCCTCCCGCAGGTCTGGTCGATCAGCGAGGCGACGGAGGAGGCGCGGAAGGCCCTCGAGGGCCTGGCCCTGCCGGACGGCTACACGGTGAGGTTCGGCGGGCAGCAGGAAGCGATCGACGCGAACCGCCGCGTCCTCGTCACCGTCGTCCTCCTCGCGGTTTTCCTCGTCTTCGCGGTGATGGCGATCCAGTACGAGTCGCTCGTCAACCCGCTCGTCATCATGGCGGCGATCCCGCTCGCCCTCGTCGGAGTCGTCCTCGCGCTGACGCTGAGCGGGCTGCCGATGTCGGCGCCCGTCATGCTCGGCGTCATCCTCCTCGCCGGCATCGTCGTCAACAACGGCATCCTCCTCGTCGAGTACTTCGAGATCCGCCGGTCGGGCGGCATGCCGCGGCTCGAGGCCGTCCTGGCGGCCGCGCCGCTCCGCGTCCGGCCGATCGTGATGACCGTCCTGACGACGGTCGTCGGCATGCTCCCGCTCGCCCTCAACTCGGCGGAAGGAGGCGAGCTGATGAACCCGATGGCCGTAGCCGTCATCGGCGGCCTGACGCTCTCGACGCTCCTGACCCTGTTCGTCGTCCCGTGCCTCTACCTGACCCTCACCGGCCTCGCCGACCGGCTGCGGCGGAGGTTCGTGGTGGACGGGGCGGGCGCCGCGGCGGGGCCGGCGTGACCCGAACGCGCGAAGAGCACATTGCGGTGCTCCGCGCGCTCCTCGGCGAGAGCGCCGTCGTCGTCGAGCCGCACGAGCTGGAGCGCTACGAGAAGGGGTGGCGGTACGGCTCGGGGAAGGCGCTCGCGGCGGTGCGGCCCTCGAGCGCGGAGGAGGTCTCCCGCCTCCTCCGCCACGCCTCCGCTCTCGGCCTGCGCGTCGTGGCCCAGGGGGCGAACACGGGGCTCGTCGGGGCGTCGACGCCCGACGGCAGCGGCGAGATGCTCGTCCTCAGCCTCGAGCGGCTCGCCCGGACGCTCGAGGTCGACCCGGTCGACCGGACGGTGACCGCGGATGGCGGGGTCCTCCTCAGCCGGATCGACGCCGCGCTCGCCGAGCACGGGCTCCTCTTCCCGATCGACCTCGGCGCCGACCCCTCGATCGGCGGGATGGTCGCGACGAACACCGGCGGCACGCGCCTCCTGCGCTACGGCGACGTCCGCCAGAACCTCCTCGGCCTCGAGGCGGTCCTCGCCGACGGCACCGTCCTCGACCTGACGCGGCCGCTCAGGAAGAACAACACGGGGCTCGACGCGCGCCAGCTCTTCGTCGGCACCTCGGGCGTCTTCGGCGTCGTGACGAAGGTCGTGATGCGCGTCGTCCCGCGTCCCGTCCAGCGGGTGACGGCGCTCGTCGGCCTCTCCTCGGGGGCCGCGGTCCTCGGTCTCCTCGCGCACCTCGAGACGCGGCTCGGCGAGGTCCTCACCGCGTTCGAGGCGATCGGCGCCGCCGCCCTCGCCCCCGTCTTCCGCCACCAGCCGCGCCTGCGCGACCCGTTCGGTGGGCGGCACCAGGCCTACACGGTCCTCGTGGAGCTTTCCTCGACGCTCGACGCGGAGCGCCTCGCGCTCGAGGAGCTCCTCGAGTCGGCGCTCGCCGAGAGGCTCGAGGCGGCGGACGGCGGGATCACGGACGTCTTTCCGGGGAAGGCGTCGGAGCTCTGGGAGATCCGCCACGGCGTCTCCGAGAGCCTCCGGCACGAAGGCGAGGTCGTCGCGTTCGACGTCTCCGTCCCGCGTGCCGCGATGGCCGACTTCGTCGACGCCGCACGCGAGACGGTCGCCGCCGGCTGGCCCTTCGTCCGCTTCTGCGACTACGGTCACTGGGGAGACGGCGGCGTCCACGTGAACCTCGTCTGGAATCCCGCCGAGGCGCCGCGGCCGGGCGCCGCGCTCAAGGCCGAGCTGCAGCCGCGGCTCTACGACCTCGCCGTGAACCGCTTCCGCGGCAGCTACAGCGCCGAGCACGGGGTCGGCCCGCACAACCAGGCCTTCTACGACCTCTACACGCCCCAGCTCGTGAAGGAGGTCTGTCGCCTGCTCAAGCAGCGCCTCGACCCGGCGGGGCTCCTCGGGACGGTCCGGCTCGGCTGAAGGCGGGCCGCGACGCGCGATCGTCGGGGTCCGTACACTGTTCGCAACACGCACCCGCGTCCCGGGGCCTCGCCCGGCTCCGAAGGACGCACGGAGGCTGCTTGAGCCGCAACAGATTCGCCCTCTTCCTCGCCGGGGTCCTCCTCGCGACGCCAGCGTCTGCCGCCTCTTCCCTCCGCGGAAAGGTCCTCCTCGACGGCCGCCCCGTCGTCGGCGCGACGATCGCCGCCGTGCCTCAGGAAGAGCCTCTCGACGCCGCGCGCCGCGAAGCACGGGGCGAGCCGGAGCCGGCGGCGCTCGCGACGGTCACGACCTCGGCGACGGGGGAGTTCGAGCTGCGAGTCGCCGCGCCGGAGGGGCGCGACGTCCTCTTCCGCGTCCGCGTGTCGGCGACCGGAGCCATCCCGGTGGAGCTCCCGGAGTCGCGCGACGCGGCCGAGGCGGAAGACCTCGGCGACCTCGCCCTCCGCAAGGCGGAGCCGCTCGCGGGCCGCGTTCGCGGGCCCGACGGCGCGCCCGTCGCCGGAGCGCTCGTCCGGCTCGTCGCGCACGGCCGCACGGACGGTCCGGTGGCCGGGGTGGCCCGGCCGCAGGAAACGACGACCGGGGCCGACGGGCAGTTCCGTTTCGCCACGGCCGCCTCGGAGCTGAACGAGCTTTCGGTGCAGGCCGCAGGCTTCGCACCGGCACGCGTTCGCAGCGCGAAGTCGGGCGCGCTGCCGCGAGTGATTTCGCTCGAGCCGGGCCTTCCCCTCTCGGGGGTCGTGAAGAAGAAGGACGGCCGCCCCGCGGCGAAGGCCCTCGTCCGCCACGAGGCCGACGACGCCGAGTCGCGCTGGGTGGAGACGGGGGAAGACGGGAGCTTCCGCCTCGCTGACCTCCCGAAGCGCCGCGGCACGGTCGTCGCGGACGGAGGCGAGGACGGCTTCGCCGAGGCGGGCGGAGCGACGCCGGGTTCGGCAACGCCGCTCGTCCTCTCCCTCGCGCCGCCGGCGATCCTCGAGGGACGGACGCTGGACGTCTCGACGCTGAAGCCGGTCCCGCGCGTGAGGCTCGAGGTCGCCTCGGACTCCGGCCGCTTCACGGCGCGCTCGGGCACTGACGGCCGCTACCGGCTTCGCGGCCTTCGTCCCGGAAGCGCGACCGTCCGGGCCGAGGAGCCGCGGCACGTCCCCTGGACGCGCCGCCCGGTGCCGATCGAGAAGGGGGCGACCCGGACCCTCGACATCCTCCTGACGCGCGGAGCGACGCTCTCGGGGCGGGTCGTCGACGAGGACGGCCGCCCGGTGGCCGGGGCCGGCGTCTCGCTCCTCTCCTCGTCCGAGAGCCCGATCGACGCTGCGGTCCGGCTTCGGGGCGGCGCGGACAGGCTCCGCACGCGACCCGACGGCTCGTTCACGGCGACCCGCCTCCCGCCTGGCGAGAACCAGCGCCTCGTCGCTCAGCATCCCGAGTTCGAGCGGGGGACCGTCGGCGGGATCTCCCTCGTCGCCGGAGGGACACGCAGCGGCGTCGTCGTCACGATCCGCCGCGGGGTCGTCCTCACGGGGCGCGTCTCGGACCCGGACGGGAACCCGATCGCCGGAGCCGAGGTCTCGGTGGGGCGGTCGTTCGCCGTTCGTTCCTCCAGCGGCGGATCGCTGACGCGAGTGCGCGCCGAGATGATGGAGGCGCCGCGCACCGCCCGGAGCGGAGGCGACGGGGCCTTCGAGCTGCGCGGCCTCGCTCCCGGCGACGTCGCCGTCGTCGTGAAGGCGCCGGGCCGGTCGACGGAGAGCGTCGACCCGGTCCGCCTCGTGCGCGGCGCCCGGCCCGACCCGGTCGAGATCGTCCTCGGCCCGGGCGCGACGATCTCCGGGCGGATCGTCCGCCGGACGGGTGAAGGCGCCTCGGGCTACTTCGTCCTCGCGCGGAACCCGCGGAAGCCGTCGGACGGCCCGGGGAACACGTCGGCGACGCCGGAGGCCGACGGCACGTTCCGGATCGAGGGGCTTCGCGCGGGGGAGACCTACGACCTCCAGCTCTTCGGAGGCGGCGCCGGATTCGGGCCGGGGCCCCGGAAGGCCGGCATCCTCGCGCCTGCCGACGGCGTGGAGTGGGTCGTCGAGGGGACCGGTCGGATCGAAGGCGCGGCCGTCGACGGGAAGACCGGACAGCCGCTCGGTACGTTCGAGGTCTCGTACCAGGCCGACAGGCCGGGCATGGGCGGCGTCTTCCGTGTCGGCCGGGGCGGGGGCCGTTTCTCGGGCGGCGCCGGGGAGGCGCAGCTCGTCGAGTCGCCGGACGGGCGCTTCGCGCTCGAGGAGGTGCCCGCCGGGAAGTGGCAGGTTGTCGTGACGGCGAAGGGCTACCAGGTCGGCCGGGCCGCCGGCATCGTCGTCGAGGAGTCGACGACGACCGACGGCGTGGAGGTCCGCGTCGCGCCCGGGAGCGTCCTCCGGGGATTCGTGAGAGACGCCCGCACCCGCCGCGGCATTCCGGAGGCGCGGGTTCGCGTCCGCGGGGAGACGGGAGATGCGGCCTCGTCGCAGGGGTCGGGCGGCCTCTTCACCGACGTGGAGGGCCGGTTCGAGGCGGAAGGCCTCGCTCCCGGGAAGGTGACGGTCACGGCCGAGCACGCAGACTACACGGCGCGAACCGAGAGCGCCGTCCTCGCGGAAGGGGGGAGCAGCGTCGAGGTCGCCCTCTCGCGCGGCAGCGCGCTCGGCGGCGTCGTCCTTTCCGAGACGCGCCAGCCGGTGGCGGGAGCCTCGGTCTCGCTCGAAGGGGCCGCTCCGAGGGGAGGGGCGTTCGGCGGAGGCGACGAGACGACGACCGACGGCGCGGGCCGCTTCCGGTTCGACCACCTCTCCCCGGCCCGGTACACGCTCCGCGCGAACGTGCCGGGGCAGTCGAGCGAGCCCGCCGAAGCGGTCGTCGTCGAAGGAGAGTCCGTGCCCGACGTGACGCTCGTCCTCTCGGGCGGCGCCACGCTGCGCGGCTCGGTCTCCGGGCTTCCGGAGACGCTCCGCGGGGCCGTCAACCTCTCGGCGAATGGGCCGCGCGACTTCTGGTCCACGGTGCGGACCGGCCCCGATGGACGGTTCGAGTTTTCCGGCGTCCCGGCCGGACAGATCTCGGTCCGCGCCTCCGCAGGCGACTTCGCGTCCGGGACGATGCGGTCGGCCGGCGCCTCCGTGACACTCGCGGAGGGGCAGACCGAGGCCGAGGTCGAGGTCGTCTTCGAAGGAGACGGTGCCCTTTCGGGGCGCGTGACGCGCGCCGGCAAGCCGGTGGCCGAAGCCCGCATCGTCGTCGGCGCGGCGCGTACGGGTCGAGGCGCGTCCGGACGGACGGACGAGACGGGCTCCTACCGGATCGAAGGGATTACGCCCGGCGAGTACGAGGTCTGGGTGCAGGCCGATGCGTACGGCCGGGCCGGGAACGTCTCGCGCACGGTGAGCGTGGACGGCGAGGCGCGCCTCGACGTGGAGCTCCCGGTCGCGAGCCTCTTCGGCATCGTCGTCGACGCGTCGACGAAGCAGCCGCTCGCCGAGGTCCGGGTCGCCGTCGCCCTCGAGGGAGGATCGGAGAGCCGTCCCGGAGCGGCGACGAGCGACTCGAACGGGAGGTTCTTCGTCGAGGAGCTCGAGGATGCGAGCTACACGCTGAGCCTCAGAAGGAGCGGTTACCAGGACGCGAAGGGCAGCGCGCGCGCCGCCGAGGGGGGCGGCGATGCCGGGACGATCGAGATGACGCGCGGCGACGGGCTCGAGGTCCGCGTCCGCGACGGGATCTACGGCATCCCGCTCCGGAGCGCTCTCGTGAGGGTGAAGGACGGCCGCGGCGACGTCGGCTCCTCGACGTGGCTCACGCTCGACGGCGACGGGAAGGGGGAGATCGCGTTCCTCCGGCCGGGGACCTACACGATCGTCGTCGCGGGGTCGCGCTACGCGCCCCGGACGTTCGAGAACGTCGGCGTCCCGGGCCCGCCGCTCCAGCTGACGCTCACGCCGGGCGGGACTCTCGAGCTGAAGTACGGTCCGGTCGCGCTCGCGAAGGGCTCCGCGACCCTCCTCGACGCGCTCGGCCGGCCCTACGCCTTCCGGGCGTACGGTCCGGAGGGGCGCATCACGCTGACGGCCGCCGGCGTCGCCACGATCGAGGGCCTGGTTCCGGGAAGCTACACGCTCGCGGTCGAGGGGATGGAGCCGAAGGCCTTCACGGTCGCGGAGGGCGGGAAGGCGCTTGTCGAGCTGCCGTAGGGGCGCCGCCGTTCGTCGAGGAGGGCGTTCCCTTCGCGACGAACCGCGGGCTCGGCCGGTGCGGCCGAAGAAGAGCGCAGCGATGCTCGTCGTCCCGGCGCTCGCGCTCCTGAGCCTGTGGCCCGCCGCGGGCGGACCGCCGGAACGCGCGGAGCCCGCGTCCTCGAGCGTCGTCGTCGTCAAGGCGGCCGGCGAGGAGCTCGAGGCCAGGGGCGAGGTCGTGGCCCGGGCAGAAAGCGGGCGCCTTCCCGAGGTCCGCGCGCCGTTCGTCGTTCCGGCGGGACAGGCCTCCGTCGAGGTCCCCCTCCGGCTCGCGGGCGAGGGGACGTGGTGGCTCGGCGCAGAAGGTCCCGGCCTCTACTCGAAGCCGCAGCAGGTGAGCCTCCCGGGCGGACCGCGTCGCCTCTCGCTCGAAGTTCGGCCGCTGGTCCGGCTGAAAGGCCGAATCGCGGGCCGACCGGACCGCGACGTCGAAGGGAAGCGCGCGCTCGTCCTCTGGCGCGCCCCGGGAAGCCTCGACCCCTGGGAGTCGCGAAAGACCGTCGTCACTGCCGGTCACGTCGAAGCAGAGGTGCCGGCGGGGACGTGGGACCTGGCGGTCCGGGTGACCGGCTGCGCCTCCGACCGACGGGAAGTCGTTCACGTATCGGCCGGCGCCGCGAAGGACCTCGGCGCCGTCTCGGCCGTACCCGGTGCCTCGCTCGTCGGACGAATCGGGCTTTCGGGCGCGGATGCGCCTCGTCTGCGAGCGGCGACCCGCGTCACACTCTCCCCGGCGGGCGAGGTTCCCCGGAGGGCCGGGAAGGGCGAGGAGGTCTCGCTTTCGAAGGAAGCACGGCTCTCGCCGGCCGGCGAGTTCCAGTTCACCGGCCTGACCGCAGGGCGGTACTCGCTCCGAGTCCGTACGCCCGGCTTCGCGAGGGAGGATCGATCCATCGACGTCGTCCCGGACGTGGAGGTCGAGCTTCGGGAACCGATCGCACTCGCCCGGCCGGCCCGGCTGCAGGTCGACCTGAGCCCGCCGCTCGACCCGGCCGGATCGCCGTGGGAGATCGAGCTGCGCGAGACGGGCGAGGCCGGGTTGCTGCCGGAATCGGTGCGGACGGCGCGCTCGTCGAACGGTGTCGCGGTCTTCTCGGACGTTCGCCTGGGCGGCGCGTACGCGGCGTTCGTGCGGACGAAGACCGGGGACGCCTGGAGGGTCGAGGCCGTCAGGATCGACGCGCCCCTGACGAAGCTTCGGCTCCGGCTGGACGCCGTGGCCGTCGTCGGCCGGGTGACGCTGGGGGACGAGCCGCTCGTCGCCGAGATCGTCTTCGGCGGGAGGAATGCCGCCCCGTCGGTCCGGTCGAAGAGCGGCGAGGACGGGGAGTTCCGCGCGGAGCTCCCGCGCGCCGGTTCGTGGAAGGTCGAGGTCCTGAGCCGGAAGCCGAGGGTCTCCCGGATCGTGAGCGCCCACGTTCCGGAGATGGAGCAGGGCGCCCCCTCCAGGGTCGACCTGGCGCTACCGCTGGCGCGGCTGAAGGTCCGCGTCCTCGACGAGGAGGGAGCCGCCGTCGCGAGCTGCCTGGTCCGGCTCGAGTCGATGGAGACGCACGAGACTCTGACGGAGATCGCGCGCGACGGCGAGGCGGAGCTCGCCGGGCTCGCCGACGGGGACTGGATCGTTTACGCGGAGACGGCCCGCGCCGCCAGCGATCGGAAGAGCGTCACGATCGAGAAGGACGGGAGTCCGGAGGTCACGCTCACGCTCGCGGAGAAGCAGACCGTCCGGGGCGTCGTCGTGTCGAGCCTGGGGGGGCCGGTGCCGTACGCCCGCCTGCAGCCGCTCCGATGGGATTCCAGGGCCGACTCCTTCCCGCAGACCGTCATCGCCGACGCCCTGGGCCGCTTTCAGCTTCAGGTCCCTCCGAAGGTCGAGCGCGTCGGGTTCCTCGTGCTCCCTCCCGGACGCCCGATGACGACGGCCGTCGTTTCCGTCGGGGGTTCCGGAGAGGCCGTCGTCTCGGTCCCCGAAGAAGGGGGGCGCGTCCGGCTCTCCTTCGACGCAGGTGCCTACCCGTTCCCGACGATGCCCTGGATCACGGACGGGACCTTGACGTTCCCGGCGGTCCTGCTGAGGTTGAGCTCCGAAGTGAGGATGGATACGAGGGAGGGCCGTACCTGGGTCGAGATCCCTTCGTACCGGGTCGGTCCCTTCGGGGTCTGCGCGTCCGCGCGCCTCGGGACGTCGGACCTCGACGCCGTCGGCCTCGGCTGCGTCGCTGAGGGCGTCGCGCCGGGGCGGGACCTCGCCCTCGACCTGGAGTCTCCGAAGCCGTAGGCCGAGGCGTCGGCCCGGCGCGTCCGCTCAATCGGCCCAGCCGAAGCAGAGCGCGGCGATGCCGAGCGTGTCGATGACGGTCCTGTAGCGCGCCGCGACGGCGATTCACGGGGCGGGAATCCCCGCTTCCTTCGTCACCACCGACACCGCTCGGCGACGGGGAGACGGAGGGCGTGCCCCCGACAGCGCGTCCTTGACCCGGCCCGCGCGCGTTCGCTACGGTCCCGCGCGGGAGGGGCGGAGTGACGGATCGTCGGAGAGCGGTGACGCGGGCACGACAGAGGGAGGACTCGGCGTCGCACGAAGCGGCCGATCCGCTCCTCCAGGCCTGCGAGGCGACGCTCGAGGGGTGGATTCGCGCGCTCGACCTTCGTGACCGGGAGACCGAGGGGCACAGCCGTCGTGTCGTCGGGCTCTCGGAGAAGCTCGCGGAGGAGCTCGGCGTCTGCGGCGAGAAGCTCGTCCACATCCGCCGCGGCGCGCTTCTCCACGACGTCGGGAAGATGGCTCTTCCCGACTCCGTCCTCCTGAAGCCGGGTGACCTGACCGAGGAGGAGCAGGCGGTCATGCGCCGTCATCCCGAGCACGCCTGGGAGATGCTGAAGGGGGTCGACTTCCTCCGTCCCGCGCTCGACATCCCCTACGCGCACCACGAGCGGTGGGACGGCACGGGCTACCCGCGCGGACTCTCGGGCGCCGGGATCCCGCTCGCTGCGCGCCTCTTCGCGGTCGTCGACGTCTGGGACGCCCTGCGCTACGACCGCGCCTACCGGGCGGGCTGGCCCGCGGAGCGGGTCAAGGGTCACCTTCGCGACGGGGCCGGAACACAGTTCGATCCGACGGTCGTCCCGGCCTTCCTCCGCATCCTCGAGCGCGACGGCGAGCCCGTTTTCGCCGACCCGGCGAACGGACGGTAGGTCGGAGGGAGAGGCGACGGCGCGGCCCGGCGGTCCCGCCGCGCCCGACGGCCGGGTCCCGGACTCTTCAGAGCTCCACGTACCGGGCGAGAGCCTCGACCGCCTCGTCGAGGAGCTCCTCGCGCCGGAACGCCTCGCGCGGACCGTGGACGAGGAGGCCGCTCACAGCCTCGGCCATCTCGCCGAGGAGGGCCGCCATCAGGGCGTGGTTCCCGGGCCTCACGTCCGGGCGGCCGCCGAGGATCGAGGTGACCCGTTCGACGGTGCCGTGCCGGTGCGCCCCGAGTCCGGCCGGGACCGACGGCATCTGCCCGGCCTGCTGCTCGACGGCGCGTGCGAGGCGCGGGTCGGCGTCGTGGAGCGCGCGGAGGCCCTCGAGGAGCCGGCGGATGCCCGTGCGCAACGGGACCGCCGGGTCGGCGAGGACGGGGAGCGCGGCGCTGACGGTCTCATGCACTGCTTCGAGGTGGCGCGCGAGGAGGGTGGTCAGGATCGCGTCCTTGTTCGGGAAGTACTGGTAGAGGGAGCCGACCGAGACTCCGGCCCGCGCGGCGAGGTGGTTCGTGCTCGTCCGCGCGTACCCCTTCGAGGAGAAGAGCTCGACGGCCGCCTCCAGGATCGCCTCCACGGTCTCCCGGGCGCGCGCCTGAGCCGGGGCCTTGCGAGGGGAGAGGCGGCGGGGAAGGCGAAGCGGCGAAAGGCGAGCCGTGCCGGCGGCGGCAGCCGGACCGCCGGCCTCGGAGAGGGCGCGGGCCGCGAGCGGCCTCTTCTTCGGCGCGGTGCGGGGCGGGAGCATCGGGGCCTCCGAATGCGAGTCGGCGATGCGAGTAATCGCTCGTATCTTGGAGGCATGATACGGAACGAGAGCCCGACCCGCACCCCGCGTCCCGTCCGAACCGGACACGTCTGCCCGGCCTGGGCCGGCCCGCTCCTCTGCTGCCCCCTTCGCCGCCTCCTCGGCTCGCCCGAGAAGCTCCTCATGCCGTACGTCTCTCCGGGGATGACGGTCCTGGAGCCGGGGCCCGGGATGGGATGGTTCACGCTGCCGCTCGCGCGGCTCGTCTCTCCCTCGGGGCGCGTCGTCGCGCGCGACCTTCAGCCCGCGATGGTCGCAGGCCTGAAGGGGCGGGCCGAAAGGGCGGGGCTCCTCGAGCGGATCGACGCTGCGGTCTGTGCCGCGGACGACCTCGGGATCGCGGAGTGGAGAGGAGGGATCGACGCGGCGTTCCTGATCCACGTCCTCCACGAGGTTCCCGACCAAAGCCGCCTCCTCGGGCAGCTCCAGGGCGCGCTTCGGCCGGGCGGGAGGCTCCTCCTGCTCGAGCCGAAGGGGCACGTCTCGGCTTCGGCGCTTCGGGAGGAGGTCGCCGAGGCCGAGCGTGCCGGGTTCCGTGTGATCGGAGGGGCCGGGGCGCGGCGGGACCACGGCGCGCTCTTCGAGAAGCCTGCGGCCTGACGGCGGGAGGTCGGCCTCCCGGCGCAGACGGGGGCCGGCCGGGGGGGACGCCCGCTCCGTCTCGTGCCGCGGCGACCCGGTCATCTATCCGTTTCCGCGAACCGCGCCCCCTTGAGCGACGTCCCTCCCTCTGCCGTCCACGTGGGGAAGGTGTCTCGTGCTCTCGATCCTCGTCGAGGGTCGCCCCGGCTCAGTCGGCCCAGCCGAAGAAGAGCGCGGCGATGCCGAACGTGTCGATGAAGCCGTGCGCGAGGATCGGAGCCCAGAGGTTCCGGCGAGCGAGAAGGAACGCGCCGGCGAGGACGAGGCCGGCCAGCCCCGAGTCGAGGATGCCCGCGGGGCCCTTGTAGAAGTGGCCGAAGCCGAAGAGGACGGAGGAGGCGATCACAGCGAATGCCACGGCGGCGGGGGACCGTCCGAAGGCGTCCGCCGCGCGTCCGAGAATCCATCCGCGGTAGCCGATCTCCTCGCCGAACGCGGCCCAGGTCCAGACGAGGCCGAGCCAGCGAAGGGCCGTCCACGGGCTCGAGGCGATCGCCTCGGTGCCGGAGGGCGCGACGATCGGCGGCCAGACCTGCGCCGCGAGCGGTTCGAGGATCGCCCCGAGGATGATCCGGAGCGCTGCCGCGCCGAGGGCGATCGCGAGAATCCGCTTCCAGGAAGACGGCCTCCGGAAACCGATCGCCGAGAAGCTTCCGTTGCGGAGCCGGTACGAGGCGAGGCCGAGGACGAAGAGGATCGGCACCTCGTTCGGAAGGAGCTTCCAGACGTTGTGGCCGAGGACGAGGCCCGCTCCGAGAAGGAGCTCGGCCGCGGAGAGGAGTCGCCCGCCGCTCGGGGCGACCTCCGGAAGGCGAGAGGGCGAGTCCGTCATCAGGACGGGTTACGCAATGAGGAGGGCCCGGGTTCAGGGAGCCGAGGGCTTCATTCGGATGTAGGCGAGGCTGTCGTCGTTCAGCGTGATCTCGAGGGCGTTCCCGTCCCGCTCGTAGAAGAGCGTTCCGCCGGCGCGCTTCAACCCGATCGAGATCACGCCCGAGCCGGAAGGCTGGTAGCGCCCCTTGCTCGACGCCGGTTCTCCGAGGATCGCGCGCACGTCGGCCTCGCTCATACCCCACGACACGACGGCCTCTCCGTCCGCCTCGAGCTGGTTTCCGAGGACTTCCGTCACCCGCCGGGAGCGCGTGTCGACGGTCGCGACCAGGTCGTGGAAGCGCTGCCACTGGAGCGACTCGAACCGTTCGCTGACGGCGTTGCGCCGCTCGGGCGGTCCGAGGAGGGCGAC
>CAYVPO010000076.1:0-1507 GCA_964453825.1 uncultured Holophagales bacterium | reverse complement strand
TCCGGCGCCTTCGTCCCGGTCAGCGACATCAGCTCCCGCCGGACGCCGTCGGTGCCGCGCTCGGTCACGGCCCGGCCGAGAGCGGCCGGAAGATCGTTCGAGAGTCGGCCCGCGAGACGCGCATAGAGGGCCCGGTCGGCGTCGGCCGTGACGAGGACGACGTCGCCGAGGGCGCCGCCGGCGGCGCGCACCAGGACGAGCGTCGAGCCGGAGGGCGTCCGCGCACGCACCGTCGGCTCCCATCCGTAGACCGCCATGCGGGTGAAGTCCAGCTCCCGGCCGGCGGGCGGGACGTCGTAGACCGCCAGCTCGAACCGGGTGAGGCCCGCCAGCGGGAGCGAGCCGTCGGCGGCCGGGCCGACGGCCTGCCGGGTCAGGGCGAGCGTCACCCGGCCGAGGCGGACCTCGAAGGCGCGTTGCGGGTCGGACCCGGTCTGGCGCGTGATCTCGGAGCGGATCGCCTCCGGCGAGAACGTCGTGGCGCAGCCCGGAGCGAAGAGGCCCGACACGAGGGCGGCGAGAAGGGCGAGGCGTCGGCGCATGGCGAATCTCCCGCCGCTCTCAGCGGCCCGGCTCCGGCCGGATCGTGGCGAGGAAGCGGTTCGCCTCCGCGATCGCGGCCTGCATCTGCTTCACGAGCCGCGCGACGTCGGCCTGGAGCTGGTCGGCGGTCCCGGAGAGCGAGCCGAGCGCCCGGGCGTTGAGGTTGTGCTTCAGGAAGAGCGTCTGGTCGCGGAGCATCGCGAGGACCGGGTCCATGCTCTCCGCGGCCCGGTCCATGGCGCGGACGAGCTGGTCGTACCGGGCGCGCGTGTCGTCGAGCTGGTTCCGGCTGCGCCGCTTCAGGGAGGGGTCGGAGTACTCCTCGAGCTCGCGCTCCCACTCGCGGAAGAGCGCGCCGGCCACGTCCTTGACGCCGGCGATCCGTTCGCGGACCGCCTCGGCCTGCTTGCGGCTGTCGTCGTATTCGCCGGAGAGGGTCTCGTACCTCTTCTCGAGGTCGCCGCCGTCGTAGCCGACGAGCGCCTGGAACCTCTCGAGGGCGTCCTTGAACTGCTGCTGGGCCTCCCCCTGGGCGTCGCGGGCCGATTCGACTCGGTCGACGAGGATCTCCCGCTTCTCGAGCCCGACCTTCTCGAGGGCGGAGTAGTAGACGCTGCTGCAGGAGGCGAGGACGCCGAGCGCCGCCACGACGACGCTGCCTCGGGCCAGGTGGCGGAAGCCCATGGGGAACCTCCTCGGGCGCGAGCCCGCCGGTTCAGCGTAGCACCGAGGAGACGGAGCGACGCGAGCCCCCAGCGCGTGATCCGCCTCGGCGCCGTCGGCGACAACGTCGAGGTCGTCGCTTCGCCGTTCCCGACGGACGCCGAACGTCACCTCGGATACCCGGCGCCTCCGACGTCCATCGCTCCTGCTAACCTCCGCCATCCTCGGCAGACGCCTCCTCCCGGCCGCGGCCCTCGCCGCGACGCTCGCAGCGCTTCCGGCGATGGCCGAGCTGCGCTGG
>CAYVPO010000075.1:0-16567 GCA_964453825.1 uncultured Holophagales bacterium | reverse complement strand
CGACGGCCGCATCGCCGTCGTCCACGTCCCGAAGACGATCGACAACGACCTCGACCTCCCGCCCGACGTCGACACGTTCGGCTTCCAGACGGCGCGCCACGTGGGCGTCGAGATCGTCAAGAACCTGATGGTCGACGCCCGGACGACTTCCCGCTGGTACTTCGTCATCGCGATGGGCCGCAAGGCGGGACACCTCGCGCTCGGCATCGGCAAGGCCGCCGGCGCGACGCTCACGCTCATCCCGGAGGAGTTCCAGGGCCGGAAGGTGAAGTTCCGGGCGATCGTCGACACGCTCGTCGGCGCGATCTTGAAGCGGCTCAGCTACGGGCGCCGCGACGGCGTGGCGATCATCGCGGAGGGGCTCGTCCTCGAGCTCGACCCGGAGGAGCTGAAGGGGCTCGCCGAGGCCGAGCGCGACGCCCACGGGCACCTCCGGATCGCCGACGTGAACATCGGCGAGATCCTGAAGGCGGCCGTCCAGGAGGAGCTGAAGAAGCTCGGCGTGAAGGCGACCGTCACGGACAAGAACATCGGCTACGAGCTCCGCTGCGCCGACCCGATCCCGTTCGACCTCGAGTACACGCGCGACCTCGGCTACTGCGCGGCCAAGTACATCCTCTCGGGCGGCACGGGCGCGATGGTCTCGATGCAGGGAGGGAACTTCGTCCCGATCCCGTTCGCCGAGATGCTCGACCCGCAGACGGGGCGGACGCGGGTGCGGATGGTCGACGTCCACTCGACCCGCTACGCGATCGCACGGCGCTACATGATCCGGCTCCGCAAGGACGACTTCGAGGACCCGCACGAGCTCGCGAAGTTCGCGGCGACGTGCGGCATGTCGCTCGCGGACTTCCGCGCCCGCTTCGGCTACCTCGTCGAGAACGAGCTCCCACCGATCGTCCTCATGCCCTCGGGGCACCGCGACGGAACGGGCCCGGGAAGCGGGTCTTACTTCGAGGGGGAGACCCTGTAGAAAGCGGGTTCGAGGCGGCCGGCGACCGGCTGGGCGATACTGGGGAGTCGCGGAGGGAGCGGGCGTGCGTTCCCTCTTCCGGGGAGACCCGGTAGAGGTCGTTCATGGCCGAGATCCGGTGGTGCACGGTGGAGACGGGCCGTTCCGAGCCGTTGGGGGGCGACGGCCCGCTCGGTCTCGGCCGAGAGAGCGACAACAGCTTCGTTCTCGCCGACCCGGGAGTCTCCCGCCACCACGCCCGCCTCGTGCGAAGCGGGGACGGATGGGCGATCGAGGACCTCGGCAGCTCCAACGGCACCCGCGTGAACGGGCGACGCGTCTCCAGGGCTCGACTGAAAGACGGCGACCGCGTCCGGCTCTGCGGAGTCGAGCTCGAGTTTCGCGACGTCCCGGCGGCCGGCCCGCTCCCCGGCGCCGTCGACGGGGACGCGAGCTACGACCTCGCCCGGGGCGGCCAGCGCCTCGGCCCGTACACCTGGGCGGAGCTGACGGGCTTCGCCGCGAACGGACAGGTTGCGCCCGACGACGAGCTCTGGGGCCCCGGCCTCGATCGATGGACCCCGGCGACTGCGATCCCCGGCCTCCTTCCCCCGGTCCCCGCGCCTCTGCCTCGTCCCAACACGAAGCGGCCCGCAACCCCCGCGCGGCGACGCTCGCCGCTCGCGCAGGCTCTTCTCGTCGCGGCGCCCGCGGCCGCGCTCCTCCTCCTGCTCGGGGCCCTCGCCTGGTGGTTCCGGGGGTCGCGCCCGGGCGCGGACGGCGGCGGTGCGGACGACGGAAGAGGACGGACCGTCGCGACCGCCGAGGCGACCCCTGCGCCCATTCCGCCCGTCGGCGACTGGAAGGAGTACCCGGACCTCGAAGCCGAGCGGCAGCGGATCGGCGACAGCCTCGGCGCGTTCCAGAAGGCGCTCCGGGCCGGCGCGGTCGACGAGGCCGTCTCCTGGATCGCCGCGGAGCGGCAGGCGACCTACGCCGCCCTGTTCCGCAACAAGCCGGCCGCGATGGCCTCCTTCGCCGACCTGCTCGAGAAATCGCAGCTCACCTTCCTCGCGCCCCCCGCGGAGCCGTCCGTCGCGACGACGGTGCGGACCGCCGAGTACACGGTGACGGTCGACGGATTCGACTTCTACCTTCGATGGTGCCGGGTGGACGACCGATGGGTCCTCTTCGACTTCTGAAGCGCGTCCGGGCGGCGCGCGTCGCTTCCTGCGCCCTCGCGCTGGCGATCCTGGGCGTCGTGACCCCGCTCCTGGGCTGGACCCAGGCGCCCCACAGGCAGATCAACGCCGAGGCCGCAGCCGCGTTCTTCGCGAGGATGGAACGGGAGCCGTCCGAGAAGTTCCGGCTCGGACCCGTCCCCGCCGACGGGCGCAAGGCCCTCCACCGCGGCATCGCCGTGACGAGCTCGACGATGTTCGTCAAGCCGACGGGAGGCCTCGCAGAGGACTACCAGATCGGCGAAGCGCGTCACTCCATGCCCGCCTGGATCAGCCTCGGCGGCGACTGGGCCGACGAGCCGCACCTCTACGCTTCGGTGAGGCACTTCTACGACCCGCTCCAGGTGTCGGGCGTGCCGTTCCTCACCGACCAGTTCTGGGCGCACGGCACCTACGACAGCCCGGGGATCGAGGCCGTTACCTGGGCCCTCGACCACCCGGACAACCCCTTCAGCCTTCGTGAGGGAATGGTCGCCTACAAGCTCGCGATGGAGACGCCGGAGGACGTTCCGCCTCCTCCCGGCCTCGGGGCGAGCCACTTCAAGACGAACGTCAGCCTCGCGGCGGGGGACCCGGCCGAACAGCGGTCCCTCTACCTCGCCCGCGCCTACCGGGCGCTCGGCGAGGCGATGCACATGATCGGCGACATGACCCAGCCGGCCCACGTGCGCAACGACTCGCACCCCATGGACGAGCCGATCGAGTCCGCCGTGACGACCTCGGACGTCCGCCTCGCCGCCGCAAGCCCCCTCGTCGACGCGGCCGTGAAGCCCTATCTCGCGAGCGCCGGCGGGGCGCTCCAGGCGCCGAGGGCGCTTTCCCGCCAGCTCGCTCTCTTCACGAATCGCACGTTCTACTCGATGGACACGATCTTCGACCGGCCCACCGGGACGCTCCCGACGAACGGCATGCCGCCCTATCCCTCTCCCCAGTTCGGCGACCTCGTGGTCCGGACGGCCACGGTCCGCGGTTTCGTCGGGAAGCGGGCCGTGACGAAGCTGTTCGGCAGGGTCGCGGGGCGCGAGGTCCCGATGGCCCAGGAGCGCCTCAGCTTCCACTGGTTCGACCCCGATCACTCGGTCGTCTTCGACCCCGGGCTCGAGACCGCCTCGGGCCTCACGAGCAAGCTCGGCCCGTACATGATTCCCCAGGCGTTCGCCCGGGAGCAGGCGGCCGTCCTCCTGCCCGCTGCGATCCACGCCTGCGCCGACCTGATGGACCTGTTCTTCCCCACTCTCGAGCTGAAGGCGGAGTACCGGCTCGAGGGGCCTGGCCCCGACGGCGCCTCCCGGCGTCAGGTCGTCCGTATCGAGCCCGGGATGCTCCACCACCGCGAACGCGACCCCGCGTGGTCGGCCTTCGACCTCGACGTCGCGTACACCGGGCCCGGCGCCCTCGTCATCACCCGCGGCGGGAAGGTGGAGGCCACCCGGAAGCTGCACTTCAGAAAGGGCCTCCTCGACACGATCGAGAACGTCGCGGGGAAGATGGTGAAGGCCCCGCTCCGGGTCTTCGTGTCAGACGGCCGGTCCGCCCTGGCCGGCGAGGAGGAGCTCTATTCTCTTGCGCACGGCCAGAAGCTCCACGTCGAAATCGACTCCGGCAGCCGCCATTTCGAGAGCCCGCCGTACGAGCTCCGGCACGAGGTCGTCATCCAGCCCCGGCGCGGCGTCGGACCGCCCGGAGCCACCTTCGACTTCGAGGCCCGCGCCCGGCCCGAGGGCGTCTACCGCTTCGAGTGGTCGTGGCCGGGCGCGGGCGAAGCCGTGGCGACCGAGGGCTCGACGTCCAGAGTGGCGCCGGTCCTCACCCGGGAAGGCGAGTACCCCTTCACCGTGAAGCTCGTCCATCCCGACGGGACCGTGCTCGCGGAGGACCGCGCCACCGCCGCGGTCGAGAAGGAGACGGCCGCCCCTCCGACGCCGGCGGCGAAGAAGGGCCCCGGGCGATGGGTGCTCGTGAGGCAGTGGAACGACGTCTGGAAGGACCAGCCGGTCACGAGGTCCCGGGCGACGGCCGAGGCCGGCGTCCACTCCGCGAAAATCCACGTGACGGTGCCCGACCGGCAGACGACGTGGCAGTTCGACTACGCCATGAGCTGGAGCCCGCTTCCGGCCTCGGTCGGACGGGGCGAGACCTTCGACGTGACACTTCGATTCGACTCGATCCGGGTCCCCGAGCCGCGAGTGGGCTGGGGTGCCGAGATCGCCGTCTCCACGGGCCGGATCGAGGCGATGTACGGGAAGGAGCCTCCGCAGGCCGCCCGAATCAGCCATGCGGAGTGGGACGACAGCGTGTGGCAGGGAGGCTATGGATCGGCCGCCCGGAAGCCTCCCGAGAGTGGGTCCTTCAGCCTCGGGCTCGGGAGCAGCCCCGAGGCTGGGGACGTCCAGGTCGTCACGGTGCGAACGTTTGGGCAGGGAGCCGGGAGCGGCGGGAGTAGCGCCGCGATCCACTTCCACTACGAGTACCGCTTCCAGGAGTAGCGCGTCGCCGAAGCCCTGTCCCGCCGTTCGCCGAGACCCGCCGGACGCTCTTCCTCCGTCGGGCCACCTCGACGGCACCGGTCCCGGGAGCGGCTCGTCCTTCGAAGGGGAGACGCTGCAGATCAGCTCTTCGTCGACGGCCCCGGCTGCCCGAGCAGCCTCACGACCGCCTCGATCGAGCGCCACCACGGGTCCTTCGCCCGCTCGAACTCCGCCTCGACCATCGACGGGAAGACCGCGAGGGGGAACGCGGTGAGGCGGCCGGCCTGGACGCCGAGGAAGACGGCGGCGTCTTCGTCTCCCGCGCTCTCCTCGAGGAGGACCTCGACGGCGCGGGCGGCGAAGCGGGTCGCCAGGATCCGGTCGAACGGCGTCGGGTCGCCCCCCTGCTGGAGGTGGCCGAGGATCGCCTGCCGGGCGTCGAACGCGCCGTGCCCCTCCGCCTCGAAGAGGCGCACGAGGACGTCGGTCGTGAAGACGGGGCTCGCGTGCTCGTTCCGGATCATGAGCGCGAGGCGCTTCCCCCTTCGGAAGCCTTCCACGAGGCTCGCGACGTCCCGCTCGAGCGCGGTCATCGAGATCCCCTCCTCGTGCGTGAAGACCCTCTCGGCGCCGGTCGCGAGCCCCGAAAGGACGGCGAGGTAGCCGCACCAGCGCCCCATCACCTCGACGACGAACGTCCGCTTCCAGGCCACGGCCGACTGCTTGATCCGGTCCACCGCCTCGACGATCGCGTTCAGCGCCGTGTCGGCGCCGATCGCGAGCTCGGATCCGGGGAGGGAGTTGTCGATCCCCGCCGGCACGCAGACGATCGGGACGCGGAAGGCCGGGTGCGCGCCGCGCGCCTCCAGCATTCGGTGCGCCGCCTGGTAGGCCGCCCAGCCGCCGACGAGGAGGACCCCTTCGACGCGCCGCGCCGCGAGGACCTCCGCGAGACGCCCGAGGTCGTCAGGCGCCGGAACCCGCCGGCTCGTCCCGAGCTCGGCGCCGCCGAGGGAGACCCAGCCGTTCACGCTCATCCAGTCGAGCGGCACGACGTCGTCGGCGAGGAGCCCTTCGAAGCCGCTCCGCGCGCCGAGGACGACGTGCCCCTGGTCGACGAGGAGCCGGACTGCCGCGCGGACGGCGGTGTTCATCCCCGGGGCCGGCGCGCCGGCGTGGAGGACGAGGAGCCGCCGGCGCCTCTGCCCGGCCCGCGGTCCGTGCGGGAACGCGCGGACGAGCGTCTTCATGATCCGGAAGGAGCTCCGGAATCCCGTTCCCCGGAGCGTCATCGCCCGCTCGAAGTCGCCCGAGCGGATCGCCTCGCCGACGGCCCGGGCCTTCTCGACGTTCTCCAGGAGCGGCACGCGCGTCACGCGGTTCTCGCGGATCCCGATGAGGCACGGGACGTCGTCGGGACCCCAGCGGACGAGCTCTTCGATCGCCGCCACGCCGAGGAGCGTCCCCATCGTCCGGTCGAAGGCGCTCGGGGCGCCGCCGCGCTGGACGTGGCCCAGGACCGTCGTCCGCGTCTCCGTCCCGAGCCGCTCCTCGAGGAGCTTCCGTATCCGTTCCGCCTCGATCGGCCGGCCCTGGCGGTCGACCGCCCCCTCGGCCAGGATCACCGTCGAGTGGCGGCGACCGGCCTTTCGCCCCTCCGCCAGGACGGCGCAGAGCTTCTCCTCCCAGTCGTCCCCCTCGGGCGGCGCCTCGGGGATGAAGACCCACCCGGCCCCCGTCGCGAGCGCGCTCATCAGCGCGAGGTAGCCGCAGTGGCGCCCCATCACCTCCACGACGAACGTCCGCTGGTGGCTCGCGGCGGTCGAGACGAGCGCGTCGACGGCCGACACGATCCGGTGCAGCGCCGTGTCGGCTCCGATCGTCATGTCCGTCCCGGCCATGTCGTTGTCGATCGAGCCGACGAGGCCGACGAGGGCCGGCGCCGGAGTGGACCGCGCCGCGTCGGCCGGAAGCTCCCCCTTCGCGGCGAGCTCGGCGAGGAGGGAGGGCCACTCCCGCCGGAAGAGGTCGGCCCCCGTGAGCGAGCCGTCGCCCCCGACGACGACGAGCCCCTCGATCCGCTCCCGCGCGACGTTGCGTGCCGCCGCGAGCCGCCCTTCGCGCGTCCGGAACTCGGGGCAGCGCGCCGTGCCGATGACGGTCCCCCCCTTCGGGAGGATGCCGCCGACGTCGCCCCACGCCATCCGGCGGAACCGCTCGCCCCCCTCGACGAGCCCGTGGAAGCCCTCCTCCACGGCGACGACCTCGAGCCCCCGCTCGAGGGCCGCGCGGACCGCGGCCCTCACGACGGCGTTCATCCCGGGGGCGTCTCCCCCGCTCGTCAGTATCGCCACGCGCCTGCGGCCTTCGCTCGCCATCGTCGACTCCTCGGGGCCGCGTCCGCGGCCCGCGACCGGACATCCTAGCGGAGCGTGGCCTCGCCTCTCAGGCGGCCGGCAGCTCCCGCTTCGGCACGCCGAGCGCGAAACCCTGCCCGTACTCGACGCCCAGCTCGCGGAGGACGGCGACCGCGTCGAGGCTCTCGACCTGCTCGGCGATCGTCTCCTTGCCGAGCGTGTGGGCCACGGTGTCGATCGCCTTCACGAGGGCGCGGTTCGACGAGTTCGTCTCCAGGTCGCGGATGAACGAGCCGTCGATCTTGACGTAGTCCGCCGGCAGCCCCTGCAGGTAGGAGAACGACGAGAAGCCGATGCCGAAGTCGTCGAGCGCGAAGCGGCAGCCGAGGTCGCGGAGGCGCCGCATCCACTCCCGGGCGCCGATCAGGTCCCGGACGGCCGTCGTCTCGGTCAGCTCGAACGCGAGGCGCCCCGGGCCGATGCCGCTCTCCCGGATCCGCTCCTCCATCGCGGCGAGGTGCCCCTCCTCGCCGAGGCTCGCGCCGGAGAGGTTCACGAAGACCTCCACGTCGCCCCGCCGCTTCAGGAGCGCGAGGACCTCGTCGACGACCCAGGCGTCGATCTGGGGCAGGAGGCCGAACTGCTCCGCGGCGGGGAGGAAGTCTCCCGGGGCCACGAGGGTCCCGTCGCCGTCCGCCAGGCGGAGGAGCGCTTCGTAGTGCGCGGTCCGTCCGCTCTCGAGCCGCAGGATCGGCTGGTAGACGAGGACGAGCTTCCGTTCTCGAAGCGCGTCCTTCACCCTCGAGGCCCAGAGGCTCGCCTCCGAAAGCTGCGTCGGGGCCGAGGAGCCGTCGTGGAGGACGACGCGGTTGCGCCCCTTCTCCTTCGCGGCGTAGAGCGCCGAATCGGCGAGCGCGAGGAGGGCGGCCGGCTTCAGGCGGCCGTCGACCGGGACGACCCCGACGCTCACCCCGAGGTCGAACCGCCGCCCCTGGACCTCGAACCGGTGCTCGTGCACGGCCCGGCGAAGGCGCTCGGCGACCATTCGCCCGGCCTCGGCCGGAATCCCCTCGAGGACGAGGACGAACTCGTCTCCTCCGAGGCGGGCGATTTCGTCGCCGGGCCGGCGGAGAGTCCCGAGGAGGCGCGCGAGCTCGACGAGGACGACGTCCCCCGCCCCGTGCCCCAGTGTGTCGTTGACGACCTTGAAGTGGTCGAGGTCGAGGAGGAGGAGCGAGCCGGGCGTGCCGCGGCGCGCGCGGGCCACGATCCGCTCGAGGCTCTCCTCGGCCGCTCGCCGGTTCCCGAGGTCCGTGAGCGGGTCGTGAAGGGCGAGGTAGCGGATCCGCTCTTCCGTCCGCCGCCGCTGCGTCACGTCCTGCTTCACGGCGACGAAGTGCCGGATCCCGCCGTCGGCGCTCCGCACCGGTGTGATCGTCTGCTCCTCGACGTAGACGCTCCCGTCCTTCCGCCGGTTGTAGAGCTCCCCCCGCCAGACGTTCCCCGCGAGGATCGTCTCCCACATCCGCTCGTAGAAGAACTCGCTCTGGATCCCCGACTTGAGGACCCGCGGCGTCTCTCCCTCGAGCTCCTCCGCGGAGAAGCCGGTCAGCTCCGTGAACGCGCGGTTGACCCACTCGACCCGCCCTTCGCGGTCCGTGATGACGACGGCGTTCGCGGTCGCCTCCAGCGCGGCCGTCTGGAGCTCGAGCCGCTCGAGCTGCTCCGCCTCGAGGAGGGAGAGCGCCACCTGGTCCGCGATCCGGGTGATCGGGACGACGGCGGCGCCGGCGAAGGCCTCCGGCCCCCGCGCATAGCAGGCGAGGACGCCGAGCACCCTCTCGCCGACGACGAGCGGCACCGAGAGGGCCGCTCCGAGGCCGGCCTCGGCCGCGGCGTCCCGCCACGGCGCTACCCGTCCGTCCGCCAGCCCGTCGACGAAGACGGGCCGCCCGTTCCGGACCGCCTCTCCGGAGGGCCCGCGTCCCTCCGGAGAATCGTCCCAGCGAAAGCGCGAGCCGGTCACGAAGGCCGCTCCGCTTCCGGCGACGGCGCGCGGCTCGATCCGGCCGTCGGGCTCCTTCAGGCCGATCCAGACGGCGGGGAAGTCGAAGAGCTCCGAGACGCGGGTGCAGATCCGGGCGAGGATCACCGTCGACGCCTCGCGGCGGAGGATTCCGCGCTCCGTCTCGTGCTGGAGCCTCACGACCTCCTCGTCCCGCTTCCTCTCGGTGACGTCGCGGCTCGTGATGACGAGACCGTCGGACTCGCCGCGCGCTCCCTTCGCCAGCGCGACGATGGAGTCGACCCAGAGCCATCGCCCGTCTTTCGTCCGGAAGCGGTACGTGAACGCCGACGCGCCGTCGCGGCGCACCTTGCGCCCGAGCATCTCCCTCGTGAGCTCCGCGTCCTCCGGGTGGACGAACTCCAGGGCGTTGTGCCCGAGGAACTCCTCCGGGGACCAGCCCGTCGCCGCGACGTACGAGGGCGTCGCGAACCGCAGCGTCCCGTGCAGGTCCGTCTCGGAGATCACGTCGATCATGTTCTCGGTCAGTCGCTTCAGCTCGCGCTCCCGCTCGCGGAGCTCCCTTTCCCGCTCGACGCGATCCGTGACGTCGCGCACGATCGAGAGGACCGAGTCCGCGTCGTGGGGGACGACCCGCCCCTCGAAGGCCCGGCGGCCGGCCTGGACGTCCAGCTCGTACTCGAGGACCTGCATGCCGCCCCCGCCGAGGCAGCGCCGGATGGCGTCCATCCAGAGGCCGGCCACCTCCTTCGGCAGGACGTCGGGTATCGACGTGCCGAGGAGGCTCTCGCGGGGGGCGGCGAGCGCCTCCGGCCGGGCCGCGTGGGCGGCGAGGTAGCGCCCGTTCCGGTCGAGGACGAAGAGGAGGTCGGGGAGCGCCTCGAGGACGGCCCGGTGGCGCATCTCGCTCAGCCGGAGCGCCTCCTCGGCCCGCCGCCTCTCGATCGCGAGGGCGACCTGGGACGAGACGAAGCCGAGGAGGGCCTGGTCCTCGACGCCGTACCGCACGTTTCCCGCGTAGCTTTGGACGGCGAGGACGCCGAACGTCCGGTCCCCGGTCCGAAGGGGCACGCCGAGCCAGTCGATCGAGGCCGCGCCGATCGGCGCCACCTCCCCCCGGGCGACGAGGTCGTCGAAAACCTCGGGCGAGGCCAGGAGCGGCTCCCCCGTCCGGAGGACGTAGCCCGTCAGGCCCCGCCCCGCCGGCACCGGCCCCTCGGGAGGCTCCGCGTCGATCTCGTCCCGGAAGTAAGGGAAGCTGAGGCTCCCGGTCCCCTCGTCGAGCAATGCGATGTAGAGGTTCCTCGCCTCCATCAGGCCGGCAACGATTCGGTGGATCCTCGCGAACAGGTCGTCGAGGCCGGCCGTCGTCGTCACGGCGTGGGCGATCGCGTAGGTCGCCTCCTGGATCCGCCTCTGACGGCGGTACCGCTCCGTTCCCCCGCCGTCCGCGGGCTCGTCCGTCCTCATGCGTGCACCGGAAGGGGGATGTTAGCCGGTGCCCCCCGCTTTCGCTCCCGGGAGGAGAATGGCCCGTTCCCCGGATGCGGCCAGCCGCAGCCTCCCGGCGGCGGCGCTCTCCACCGGACCGGGACCTCGCGATGCGGACCGGAGGGCTTGACAGGCGCGAATAATATAACTATATTCTCATATAGTCACACACCGGGGACGCGACCCGTCCCCGCCGGCAAGGAGGAGACATGCGATACGGAGTGGCGGCGGCGGTCCTGGGGCTCCTGGCCTCGGGCGCCGTCCGCGCGGACGAACCGCTCACCCTCGGGGAGGCGATGGCCCGCGCCCGCGGCGGCGCCCGCGAGGTGGCCGCCGCAACGGCCCGGCAGGAAGCGGCCTCGGCCCGGGCGCGGCAGGCGTCGGCGTTCCGGCTCCCGTCCCTCACCCTCTCGGAGACCTACGTGAGGACGAGCTCCCCCGTCGACTCGTTCGGCCTCGAGCTGAACCGGGAGGAGTTCACGTTCCAGAAGTTCATGGCGACCGACCCGAACGACCCGGGCTGGTCCGGGACGGCGATTACGCGCCTCGAGGCGCAGGCGCCTCTCTTCACGGGGGGCGAGCTCTCGGGACGGATCGCGCAGGCGAGAAGCGCCGCCGAGGCCGCCGGGAGCCAGGCCCTCTGGGCGGCCGACAACGCCGCCCTCGCCGCGGGCGAAGCCTGGGTGATGCTCGCCCAGGCCGAGGAGTTCGTCTCCCTCCTCACGAAGGCGCGCGACACGGTTGCGGCCCACGTCGACCTCGCGAAGAGCTACGTCGAGCAGGGGATGCTCGTCCGCTCCGAGCTCCTCCGGGCCGAGGTGGAGCTCGCGCGGGTCGAGGACCTGCTCGAGGACGCGAAGGGGAAGGCCCGGATCGCGAACGCGAACCTCGCCTTCCGGATCGGCGTCGCGCAGGACTCGACCTGGGACCTCGCGCCGCTCCCCGGGCCGAAGCCCCTCGACGGGGACGCGGCCGTCTGGGTCTCCTCGGCCGCCTCCCGGAAGGACCTCGCCGCGGCGCGGAGCCTGCTTGCGGCCGGCGAGCTCGAGGAGAAGGTGAAGAAGGCCGCCTGGTTCCCGAAGGTGGGCGTCTCCGCCCGCTGGGACCTCCACGACAAGAACCTCTTCGGGGCGAGCGGCTCGGCCGGCACGGTCATGGCCTTTGCCGCCGTCAACCTCTTCCAGGGCGGGGCCGACAAGGCCGCCCTCGCCGCCGCCCGCGCAGACGCCCGCGCAGGCCGCGAGGACGTCGCCCGCTTCGCCGACGGTGTCGCCCTCGAGGTGCGCCAGGCGTACGAGGAGGCCGCGACGGCCCGCGCCCGGCACGCCACCGCCCTGAAGGCGCTCGAGTCCGCCCGCGAGAGCGAGCGGATCACAGACGAGCGCTTCAAGAGCGGCGTCGTGAAGACGATCGACCTCCTCGACGCGGCGACGGCTCGCAGGGAGGCCGAGACCCGCGAGCTCGTCGCCCGCGCCGACGCCCACGCCACCGCGCTCCGCCTCGCCGTCAAGGCGGGGAAGGCGCCGGAGACGGCGATCCCGTGACGGAAGCCCGCCCCCGCACCCCCGAACAGATGAAGAAGAGCACGGAGGCTCGCATGACCCCTCGGAAGTCCCTCTCCCTCGTTGCGATCACCGTGGCGGGCGCGCTCGCCCTCTCCGCCTGCGGAGGCGGGAAGACGGCCGGCGAGGCCGCCGCCCCCGCCCCCGTCACCGCCTCCCTCGCGAAGGCCGAGTCCCGCGAGCTGCCGCAGCGGATCGAGCTCTCCGGCACCGTCGAAGCCGGGAAGTCCGCGATGGTGAGCAGCCGCGTGATGGCCGCCGTCGTCGCCGTCCCGGTGAAGGAGGGCGACCTCGTGGCCCAGGGCCAGCTCCTCGTCGAGATCGACCCGCAGACGGCGAAGGGGCAGGAGTCGCAGGCCCGCGGCGCGCTCGCCCAGGCGAAGGCGGCCCTCGCCCTGGCGGAGCGGAACTGGCAGAGGTTCCAGGCGCTCCAGAAGTCGGCCGCGGCCTCCGAGCTCGAGGTCGACATGGCCCGGATGCAGTACGAGCAGGCGAAGGGGGCCGTCGAGCAGGCGACCGGCGCCGTCGAGGCCGCCTCCTCCGTCGCGCGCGAGTCGCGCGTCGTCGCGCCGTTCGCCGGGCGCGTCGCACGGAAGATGGTCGACCCGGGCGACCTCGCCGCCCCCGGCCGGCCGCTCGTCGTCGTCGAGTCGACCGCGGGCCGCCGCCTCGTCCTCTCGGTCCCCGAGAGCGTCGCCGTCGCCTCGAAGCTGAAGACCGGCGCGCTCCTCCCCGTCTCCCTCGACGCCATGCCGGGCGCCACGCTGCAGGGCCGGGTCGTCGAGATGTCGGCCGGGGCCGACCCCGCGAGCCACACCTTCACGGCGCGCGTCGAGGTCTCGGGGGCCCAGGTGCCGACCGGCGTCACCGGCCGGGCGCTTCTCGAGACGGGCCGCCGGACGGCCGTCGTCGTCCCCGCCGCCGCCGTCCTCCGCCAGGGGGCGATGAGCCTCGTCGTCGTGAAGGACACCGAAGGGAAGGCGCGGACCCGCGCGGTCACGCTCGGCACCCGCGACGGCGACCTCGTCGAGGTCCTCTCGGGCCTGAAGGGGGGCGAGGAGGTCCTCGTCGGCCTCGCCCAGGCCCCCGCCGACGGCGCCGCCGTGAACGTCTCCTCCGAGGTGGCGAAGTGAGCGAGCCCCGCGACGAGGCGGCCGGGAAGGCCGGCGAGGGCGCCGCGGGGCCGACCCCGCCGCCGTCCCACGCCGACACGAAGCGCGAGGCGCTCCGCCTCAAGATGACGCGCCGCCCCGTCGGAGCCTCCGGGCGGATCGCGAGGGCGTTCCTCGAGTCGAAGCTGACGCCGCTCCTCGTCGTCGCCTCCCTCCTCGTCGGCGCGTTCGCCGTCATGGTGACGCCGCGCGAGGAGGAGCCGCAGATCAAGGTCCCGATGATCGACGTCTTCCTCGGGATGCCGGGCGCGACCGCGCAGGAGGTCGAGCGCCGCCTGACGTCGCCCCTCGAGAAGGCGATCTACGAGATCCCGAACGTCGAGTACGTCTACTCGATCACGCAGCCGTCGGGCGGGATGATCATCGTCCGATTCCTCGTCGGGACCGACCCCGACCAGGCGGCCGTCCGCGTCCACACGAAGCTCGCCGAGAAGGCCTCCGAGCTCCCGCCCGGCGCGATGCCGCCGCTCGTCGTCCCCCGCGGGATCGACGACGTCCCGGTCCTCGCCTACACGCTCTCCTCCGCGGACGCCTCCCCGATGCAGCTCAAGGAGGTCGCCGAGGAGCTGAAGGTCGAGCTGACGAAGCACCCGCGCGTCGCGCAGGTGACCGTCCTCGGCGGCGAGAAGCGCGCCGTGAAGGTCTCCTTCGACCGCGACCGCCTCGCGGCCCACCAGGTCTCCCTGCTCCAGGCCTACATGGCGCTCTCGGGCGCGAACTGGCGCCTCCCCGCGGGGAGCTTCGCGACCGCCGACGCCGAGACCCAGGTCGAGGTCGGCTCCCTCTTCCGCTCGGCGGAGGAGGTCGGGAACGCGGTCGTCGCCGTCTGGAACGGCCGCCCCGTCTTCCTCCGCGACGTCGCCACCGTCACCGACGGCGCCGACGAGCCCTCGCAGTACGTCTGGATGATGTCGGGCCCGGGCGCCGCCCACCACGGCCTCGCCCCCGGCACCGACACCGCCGCCGTCACCGTCTCCGTCGCCAAGAAGCCCGGCACGAACGCGGTCGAGCTCGTCGAGGAGCTCGACGCGAAGGTCGCGGGCCTGAAGGGGAAGGTCGTCCCGTCGAACGTCACGCTCACGAAGACGCGCGACTACGGCCACACGGCCGACGAGAAGTCGAACGAGCTCATCTTCCACATGGCGCTCGCGACGTTCTCGGTCGTCCTCCTGATGGCGTTCGCGCTCGGGCGGCGCGAGGCCGTCGTCGTCCTCGTCGCGGTCCCGATGACGCTCGCCCTCACGCTCGCGTCGTCCTACCTGTTCGGCTACACGCTGAACCGGGTCACCCTCTTCGCCCTCATCTTCGCGATCGGAATCCTCGTCGACGACGCGATCGTCGTCGTCGAGAACATCCACCGGCACTACGAGCTCGGCTGGGGCCCGCCGCGCCTGACGACCGTCTACGCCGTCGACGAGGTCGGGAACCCGACGATCCTGGCGACGTTCGCCGTCGTCGGCGCGCTCCTGCCGCTCGTCTTCGTCTCCGGCCTCATGGGCCCGTACATGGCTCCGATCCCGATCAACGCCTCGGCGGCGATGATCTTCTCCCTCTTCGTCGCGTTCGTCGTCTCGCCGTGGCTCACGTTCAAGCTCTTCCGGAAGTACGCCGAGGAGCACGCGAACCGCTCCGCGTTCGAGAGCCACGCCGCGACGCCGCAGGAGGACAAGCTCCACCGCTTCTACCAGAGGCTCTTCACCCCGCTTCTCGAAAGCCCGGCGAAGAGCTGGACCCTCGTCGGCGGGATCGTCGTCCTCCTGCTCCTGTCGACCTCGCTCGTCTACTTCAAGGTCGCCAAGGTCAAGATGCTCCCGTACGACAACAAGAGCGAGATCCAGGTCGTCGTCGACATGCCCGAGGGGACGACGCTCGAAGCGACGAACGCCGTCGCGCGGGACCTGGCGCTCGAGGTGCGCAAGCAGCCCGAGGTGACCGACGTGCAGGTCTACGTCGGGACGACCGCGCCGTTCAACTTCAACGGCCTCGTGCGGCACTACTTCCTCCGCTCCGGCCCGCTCGTGGCCGACCTGCAGGTCAACCTCCTCCCGAAGCAGGAGAGGAAGCGCGACTCGCACACGTTCGCCAAGGACGTGAGGACGCTCCTCCTCCCCGTCGCGAAGCGCCACGGCGCGAACATCAAGGTGACCGAGGTGCCGCCCGGGCCGCCCGTCCTCTCCACGATGGTCGCCGAGATCTACGGCCCCGACATGGAGAAGAGGATCGACCTCGCCCGGCAGGTGCGGACGATCTTCGAGGAGACGCCCGGCATCGTCGACGTCGACTGGCACGTCGAGGACGAGGCCCCGAAGGTGGAGCTCGTCGTCGACCGCGAGAAGGCGACCCGCGCCGGAGTCACCCCCGAGGTCGTCACGCGCACGCTCCGCGTCGCGCTGAACGGCGCCGACGCCGGGCTCCTCCGCGACGAGAGCTCGCGAAACCCGGTCCCGATCGTCCTCCGCCTCGAGCGGGCCCAGCGCTCGAGCCTCGACGGCCTCCTGCAGACCGCCGTCCACGGCGGCACGGGCCGGCTCGTCCCGCTCCGCGAGCTCGTCACCGTGAAGGAGACGAGGTCCGAGCGGTTCATCTACCACAAGAACCTCCAGCCCGTGACCTACGTCCTCGCCGAGATGGCAGGTGTCGCCGAGGCCCCCGTCTACGGGATCCTCGACATGGGAGGCCGGGTCGAGGCGCTGAAGGCGCCCGACGGCTCCCCGCTCCAGGTCATGTCGACGACGCTCCCGACGGACTCCACGAAGTACGCGATGAAGTGGGACGGCGAGTGGCACATCACGTACGAGGTCTTCCGCGACATGGGGATCGCCTTCGCGGCCGTCCTCGTCCTGATCTACTTCCTCGTCGTCGGCTGGTTCCGGAGCTTCGTGACGCCGCTCATCATCATGGCGCCGATCCCCCTCACGCTCATCGGCATCCTGCCGGCGCACGGCCTCTTCGGCATCTTCTTCACGGCGACGTCGATGATCGGATTCATCGCGCTCGCGGGGATCATCGTGAGGAACTCCATCCTCCTCGTCGACTTCATCAACCTCGAGCTCGAGATGGGCGAGAAGCTCGAGGACGCCGTGATCAAGGCGGGCGCCGTCCGCTTCCGGCCGATCGCGCTCACGGCCGCGGCCCTCGTCGTCGGCGGCGGCGTCATCCTCCTCGACCCGATCTTCCAGGGGCTCGCCGTCGCGCTCATCGCGGGCGTCGTCGTCGCGACCGCCCTGACGCTCGTCGTCATCCCGCTCCTCTACTACATGTACCTGAAGGCGGTCGGCGTCGAGAAGGCGCTCCCGCC
>CAYVPO010000074.1:0-16759 GCA_964453825.1 uncultured Holophagales bacterium | reverse complement strand
GTGCCGAGGGCGGCGTCGAGGAGAAGCGGGCGCGCCCGGAGAAGTGCGGCGAGAGCGCCGGGAGTCACTCGCCGACCGGCGGGAAGGCGCCCGAGATCGGCCCCTGGCCGAAGCGGGCGCCGTAGGCGAGTGCGGCGAGACCGGCGCGGTTGCGCGCGCCCGTCTTCCGGAATGCGCTCGCGAGGTGAGAGCGCACCGTCTCGACCGAGACCCCCAGCGCCTCCCCGACTTCCTTGTTCGCGAGGCCGTGCGCGACGAGCGCGACGACGGAGGCCTCGACCTTCGTCAGGTCGAACCGCGCGACGAGGTCGGCTTCGTCGACCGGGGGAGGCGAGTCGTTCGAGACGACGAAGACGACGGAGGGCTTCTCGGACGGCCCCTCGGCCTTCTCCTCGGCGACGTCGGCTGAGACGAGGCGGAGCGTCTTCCCCTTCCGGCGGGGGTCGTCGACCGGCGCGGCCGACTCCTCGGTTCCCTGCAGGGCGCGCCGCGCGGCGCGGAGGACGGCGGACGTGATCGCGGCGCCGCCGAAGTGGTCCTTCGCCGCCCGGTTCATCGCGAGGAGGCTCCCCTCGGCGTCGAGGACGAGCGCGGCGACGGGGAGGCGGTCGAGGACGGTCTGCATCGCGCGGGCGCGGCGCGAGAGGTCCTCGAGGAGCTTCTTCATCGCGTCCAGGTCCTCGACGAGGGGGAGGACGAGGCGGCCGAACGCGAGCTCGCTGTCGGTGAAGTCGCCCGAGAGCTCTTCGACGTCGAGCGTCTTCTTGCCGCTCCGCTGGAGCTTCTCGAGGAGACGTCGGAGGGCGTCGAATCGCATCGAATCGGGCCTCGAGCGGCACTATACAGGGGGGAGGGGGGTGCCGATAATCCGCGCCATGTCGCATCCGAAGCGGAACTGGGCCCTCGTCCTCGGCGCGTCCTCGGGGTTCGGAGAGGCGGTCTCGATCGCCCTCGCGAAGGCCGGACGGAACGTCTTCGGCGTCCACCTCGACCGTCGCGCGACGCTCCCGAACGTGGAGCGGATCGCGGGAGAGATCGAGGGCGCCGGAGGGAAGGCCGTCTTCTTCAACGTGAACGCGGCCGACGCGGAGAAACGCGCGGAGGTCGTCGCCACGATGAGGGCGACGCTCGCGGAGAGCGGGGAGTCGCTCGACGTCGTCCTCCACTCGCTCGCCTTCGGGACGCTCAAGCCGTTCCTGGGCGACGAGAAGGAGCGGATGACGAAGGCGCAGATGGAGATGACGCTCGACGTCATGGCCCACTCCCTCGTCTACTGGGTGCAGGACCTCGCCACGGCGGAGCTCCTCGGCGCCGGCGCGCACGTCTTCGCGATGACCTCGGCGGGCGGGCATCGGATCTGGCCGTCGTACGGCGCGGTCTCCGCCGCGAAGGCCGCCCTCGAGAGCCACTGCCGCCAGCTCGCCGTGGAGCTCGTCGCGCGCGGCATCGCCGTCAACGCGATCCGCGCCGGCGTGACCGACACGCCGGCCCTCCGGAAGATCCCCGGGAACGCCGAGATGATCGAGCGGGTCCTCGCGGTCCACCCGGCCGGACGGCTGACGACGCCGCAGGACGTCGCGAACGTGATCGTCGCGATGGCGCGGCCCGAGACGGCGTGGATGACGGGGAACGTCCTCGGCGTCGACGGCTCCGAGGACCTCCTCGGTTGATCTCCCTCCCCGCGGGGTCGTACGCGCTCGTCACCGGCGCCTCGGCCGGGATCGGCGAGGCGATCGCGCGCTCCCTGGCGCGGAGGAAGGTCCCGCAGCTCCTGGTCGCCCGTTCCGCGGAGAAGCTCAGCGCCCTCGCGGCAGAGCTCCATGCGACCTCCGGCGTCGCGGTGGAGGCGATTCCCCTCGACCTCGAGGCGGACGGGGCTGCGGAGCGGCTCCTCGCGGCGACGGAAGGGGCCGGGAGGCCCGTCGGCCTCCTCGTGAACGACGCGGGCTTCGGCTGGTACGGCCCGCAGGCCGAGCAGGGCCTCGAGCGGACGCTCCGGATGCTCCGGCTGAACGTCGCCGCGCTCGTCGAGCTGACGGACCGGCTCCTCGTCCCGATGCGCGCGCGCCGGAGCGGCCTCGTCCTGAACGTCGCGTCGACCGCGGCGTTCCTGCCCGTCCCGTACATGGCGGTCTACGCGGCGACGAAGGCGTTCGTCCTCTCCTACTCGAACGCCCTCCACGAGGAGCTCGCGGGGACGGGGATCGTCGTGACGGCGCTTTGCCCCGGGACGACGAGGACCGACTTCCACCGCGTCGCCGGCCTCGCGCAGGGGGAGCGCGTCCGGTTCCCGTCGCTCTCGGCCGAGACCGTCGCCGAGGCGGGGCTCCGAGGCGTGGAGCGCGGCCGCGCGCTCGTCGTGCCGAACCTCCTCGACTCCGCCTGGATCTTCACGGGGCGCCTCGTGCCGCGCGCGGTCCCGCCGAAGATCGCGGCCGCCCTCTTCTCGCGCCTGAAGCGCGCCCCGCGCGCCTGAGATTCGGCTCGCCCCGGCGTCAGACGTGCCGGCGCCGCGAGGCGATCGTCCCCCCGACGAGCCCCGCGAGGACGCCGCCGAGGACGAGGAAGCCGCACGTCGCCGGGGAGAGGAACCGGACGACGAAGACGCCGAGGAGGACGTTCTCGGTCGCGGCGATGAACAGGAGGACGCCCCGGAACGCGAGGCCGAGCAGGCCGAGCGCGAGGAGTCCGCCGAGGAGCCCCTGGAAGACACCGCCGAGAAGGAACGGCCCGCGGATGAGCATCTCCGGGGCGCCGACGAGGCGGAGGATGTCGATCTCGTCGCGGTGGAGGAGGATCGTCAGCCGGACGACGTTCGCGATCGTGAAGGCGGCGCCGAGAGCGAGGCAGAAGCCGGTGGCCGCGCCCGTCACCGCGACGAGCCGGACGACGCCGCGCAGGCGCCGCACCCAGTCGACGTCGAACTGCACCTCCTCGACGGCGGGGAACGCCGCGAGGTTCGCGAGGAAGGGGCGGAGAGCGGCCGAGGACGCGGCCCCCGGCAGGAGGTCCAGCTCGACCGAGGAGGGGAAGGGGTTCGCGGAGAGCGTCCCGGTGGCGCCGGCGAGGCTCGCGAACGACCGGGCGAAGCGGCGGCGCGCCTCCTCGGGGGTGATGCGGCGGACGGCGGCGACGAGCTTCGAGTCGAGCGCGCGGCGCTCCAGGTCCGCGTGCGCCGCGTCGTCGGCGTCGGGCCGGAGAAAGACGGTGACGGCCGTCTCCTCGCGGAGCGCGTCGACGACGCCGCCGAGGTTCTCGGCGGCGAGGAGGAAGAGTCCGACGAGGAAGAGGGAGAAGCCGATCTGGAGGACGGAGACGGCGGTCATCCGCCGGGCGCGCCAGAGGCCGGCGAGCGCCTCGTCGAGGAGCGAGACGAGCGCGGCGCCGCGCCTCATCGCCGCTCCTCGGGGACGACCGGGTGCGCGGAAGAGCCTTCGCGCCGCCACGTCGCCTGCGGAGGAAGCGCCGCTTCGACGAGCCCCTCGAGGACCCCGCCCCGGTCGAGCGTGAGGCACCGGCGGCCCGTCTCGCGGATCAGCGCGACGTCGTGCGTCGCGACGAGGACGGTCGTCCCGCGGACGTTGATCTGCGAGAAGAGCCGCATCATCTCCTGCGCGAGCCGGTGGTCGAGGTTGCCGGTCGGCTCGTCGGCGACGAGGAGCTCGGGCTCGTTCACGAGGGCGCGCGCCAGGGCGACGCGCTGCTGCTCGCCGCCGGAGAGCTCCTCGGGGAAGGCGTTCACGCGGTGGTGGAGCTCCACGAGCCGCAGGACCTGGTACGCCCGGCGGCGCCGCTCGGAGAGCGAGACGCCGAGGAACTTCAGGACGAACGAGACGTTCTCGAAGACCGTGCGCGTCGGGAGGAGCTTGTAGTCCTGGAAGACGATCCCCATCGTCCGGCGGAGCTCCGGGACGCGCGACGCCGGCATGGAGACGACGTTCCGTCCGTTGACGAGAATCTGCCCGGCGCCGGGCGCCTCGGCGCGGTAGAGGAGCTTGAGGACCGTCGTCTTTCCCGCGCCCGACGGGCCGGTGAGGAAGACGAACTCTCCCTGCGCTACCTGGAACGACAGGCTCTTCAGGACCCGCCGGCCGTGGTACTCCTTCGAGACGCCATAGAACTCGATCACGCGCCGAGCCTCTCGCGAAGGAGGCGGTTCACGACGGCGGGGCTCGCCTTTCCGGAGGTCGCCTTCATCACCTCGCCGACGAACCAGCCGAACGACGCGCTCTTCCCCCCGCGGTAGGCGGCGACCTGCGCCGCGTGACCCGCGAGGACCGCGTCGACGGCGGCGCGGATCGGAGCCTCGTCCGTCACCTGGACGAGCCCTCTCTCTCGGATCAGCCCGTCGACGTCCCGCGCGCCCGCGCAGAGGAGGGCGAAGAGCTCCTTCGCGACCTTTCCCGAGATCGTCCCGTCGTCGATCCGCGCCACGAGGCGGGCGATCTCGGCCGGCGGGACGGGGAGGCGCCCCTCCTGTCGGTCGGAGTCGCCCATCCGCGCGAGGAGGCCGCCGCGGAACCACGCGGCCATGCCGCGCGCGTTCGAGGGGTGGAGCGCGACCGCCTCCTCGAACGCGTCGGCGAGCGGCCGCGTCGCGCAGAGCGTCGCGGCATCGGACGGGGAGAGGCCGAACGCGGCGGCGAAGCGCGCCTCGCGCGCCTCCGGCGGCTCGGCGAGCGAAGCGGCGACCTCGCCGAGCCACGCCTCGTCGAGGACGAGCGGTCCGAGGTCGGGGTCGGGGAAGTAGCGGTAGTCCGCGGTCTCCTCCTTGCCGCGCATCGAGGACGTCGCGCCGGAGGCGGGGTCGAAGAGGCGCGACTCGGCGGCGACGGCGCCGCCGGCGCGGAGGACGTTTCCCTGGCGCGAGACCTCGTGCTCGAGCGCCTTCCGCAGGTGGGCAATCGAGTTGAGGTTCTTGATCTCGACCTTCGTCCCGAGCGTCTCGGTGCCCGCGGGCCTCACGGAGACGTTCGCGTCGCAGCGGAGCGAGCCCTCCTCCATGCTCCCGTCCGAGACGCCGATCCACCGGACGAGGCGGCGGAGGCGCGTGAGGAAGTCGGACGCCTCGGCGGGGGCGCGGAGATCGGGCTCGGTGACGACCTCGGCGAGCGGGGTCCCCGCCCGGTTCAGGTCGACGAGGGTGACGCCGGGAGGGACGTCGTCGCCCTGCGCGTCGTGGAGCGATTTGCCCGCGTCCTCTTCGAGATGGACCCGCCGGAGGCGGACGGTACGGGGCGTGCCGTCCGCGCCGCGCACGTCCATCCGGCCTCCCGTGGCGAGAGGGCGGTCGTACTGGGTGATCTGGTACCCCTTCGGAAGGTCGGGGTAGAAGTAGCTCTTCCGGGCGAAGTCGGAGCGCGCGTGGACGTCGCAGCCCGCGGCGAGGGCGAGGCGCGCCCCGAGCGTCGCCATCAGGCGGTTCGGGACGGGGAGGGCCCCCGGGTAGCCGAGACAGACCGGGCAGACGGCTTCGTTCGGTGCCGCCCCGAAGAGGACCGGGCACGCGCAGAACGCCTTGGTCCGCGTCCTCAGCTGCACGTGGACCTCCAGCCCGATGACCGCCTCGAGATCGTGAAGGAGCATTCCGGACGGCGAGTCTAGCCGAGGGCGCCGTCGCCGCTGCGTGCGACTAGAATCGACGCCCCGTTGCGCCGCGAGGCGCTCCTCCCCATGACACGAGCCCACGCTCCCCGAACGCCCGCGCCGGGCGGCCGCCCCGCCGGGCCTCCGATCGTCTCGCGCCTGACGCACGCGACGTTCCGCCTCTGGTTCCCGTTCTTCCGGTGGCTCGTGACGGCGCTTCCCCCCGAGTGGGTCGCGCGCCTGGCGGCGGCAACGGCGGAGCGGGCGATCTGGGGGCGCGAGAGCGTGCGCGAGGCGATCCTCGAGAACCACGCAGCCGTCCTCGGCCTGCCGCCGTGGCGGCGCGAGGTGGAGGAGTCGGCCCGCGCGATGCTGGGCCACCACTCGCGCTCCTGGATCGACCTGCTCCGCTTCTCGGCCCGGCCCCCGACGGATCTCGACGCGATCGTCCCGGAGCGGGTCGGCACCGAGCACCTCCTCGCCGCGCGCGACGCGGGGCGGGGCGCGATCCTGCTGACCGCCCACGTCGGCAACTTCGAGATCGGCGGCTTCTTCCTGCAGGTCGTCGGCCTGAAGGTCGCGGTCGTCTACCTGCCCGACCCGTCGCCCGTCGTGGAGCGCGACCGGACCGCGGCGCGCGATCGGCTCGGCATCCGGTCGATCCCGCTCACCTCGGAGCTGTCGGCCGTCAAGGTCCTGCGGAGCCTCGAGGAAGGCTACTTCGTCGCGATCCAGGGGGACCGCGACTACGGCGGGACGGGGCGGACACTGCCGTTCCTCGGGCGCGAGGTCTCGTTCCCCGTCGGGCCGTTCCGAATCGCCGCGGCCGCCGGGGTCCCGCTCCTGCCGGTCTTCGTCCTCCGCGGCGAGGGAGGCACGTATCGGACGGTCGTCGAGGCGCCGATCCGGGTCGAGGCGGCGCGGAGGGGAGAGCGGGAAGAGGCCGAGAGGAGAGCGATGACGGAGTTCGTCTCGCTCCTCGAGCGGACGATCCGCGAGAACCACGCCCAGTGGTACACGTTCTCGCGCTTCTGGGAGCCGCCGGCCTGAGACGGGGCGAGGCCTGGAACGGCCCTTGCTAGACTTCGCCGCCGTCGGCGCGCGCCGCCGGATCGGCCCACCTCGGGAAATGAAGATCGTCCTCTCCATCGACCCCGCGCAGCCGCTTGCGGCGTACCGCGACGCCCTCCTCGCCGCCGGCGCGCGAGAGGAGGAGATTCTCGTCGTGCAGCCGGGGGACGCGCTGCCGGCCACCTTCGACGGCCTGCTCGTCTCGGGAGGGGCGGACGTCGACCCGGAGCGGTACGGGGAGACGAGGGTGAACGACACGGTGACGCCGAGGCCAGAGCGGGACGCGCTCGACTTCTCGCTCGTCGAGCGTGCGGCTGGCCTCGGGGCGGCCGTCTTCGGCATCTGCCGCGGCCTGCAGGTCCTCAACGTCGCGCTCGGCGGGACGCTCTGGCAGGACCTCCCGTCCCAGCGCGAGCGCGGCGTCTCCCACGCGTTCTCGACGCGGGACGGGCACGATCCGGCGCACCTCGCGCACGTCGTCCGTGCCCGTCGGGGCGTTCCCTCGGGCCTGCCGCTCGCCGCGGAGATCGCGGCGCTCGACGGCGAGCCGGTCAACTCCCGCCACCATCAGGCGGTGAAGGACCTCGCTCCCGGTCTCGTCTCCCTCGCGGCCTCGCCCGACGACCTCCTGGAGGCGTTCGCGCGCGCCGAGGGGCCGTTCCTCGCCGCCGTCCAGTGGCACCCGGAGAACCTGATCGAACGGCCGGCCCAGAAGGCGCTTTTCGCCGCGTTCCTCGAGGCGGCCCGTCTCCGGGCCGCTCACGCGAACCCCCACGCCTCTCCCGGAGAGCGCGCCGACGGCGCACCGACCGGACGGGGAGGCCCCCAACACGCCTCGGGCGAGCCGGACGGACCCTCGGACGTTCGCGCGGCCGCCGGGGCGCCGGAGCCAAGATGACGAAGCCCCGCCTCGCCTTCCTCGCACTCCTCCTCCTTCTCGCCGTCCCGGCGGGCCTCGCGCACGCGCAGGCGAGCTCCGCGCCGTCCGGGCCGCCGCCGCTGCCGAAGGACGTCCCCGCGTTCCAGGTGGGGCAGTACAACGCCTACACCTGGTACGGCCGCTTCGGCTACACGAACCTGTCGTTCGTCGACACGGGCGACGGCGTCCTCGTCATCGACACGGGGTGGACGAAGCAGGACGGCGAGAACCTGAAGGCGCAGATCGCGGAGAAGACGAAGGGGAAGCCCGTCCGCTGGATCGTCATGACGCAGACGGACGTCGACTCGAACGGCGGGATCGCGGCGTTCCTCCCGACCGACGCGACGATCTTCGTCCACGCCCGTGCGCTCGACCCGCTCTCCGCAGGCGTCCTCCGGGCCGAGCCGGGGCAGAAGAAGCCGACGATCGTCGGCGTGGCGGACCACCTCGTCCTGAACGCCGGCGGGCGGCGGTTCGAGATCGTCGCGGCGCCGGGGCGTGCCCACTCGGAGTACGACCTCGTCCTCTACAGCAACGACAGCGGCCTCGCCTGGACGGGCGACCTGGTGACGCCGGGGCGCTGCCCGAACCTGACGAACCCCGTCTCCGACCCGAACGCCTGGCTCGAGATGATCGGTCGGATCCAGTCCCTCGGCGCCGTCGGGCTCGTCCCCACGCGCGGCGACGCGACGAAGGCCGTCGGCGACGAGATCGAGAAGAGCCGCGCGTACATCGAGCGGGTCCTCCGCTTCGTCGCCGAGCAGAAGGTGAAGGACTCCCCGGAAGCGCGCGTGGCCGCGGAGCTCTCGCTCAAGAAGATCGGCGACTACTGCCCGCTCACCGGCGACAACGCGAACGTCATGGCGCTCTACCGGCGCATGCAGCCCGACGGAACCTTCCGGCTCCCGGGCGCGGCCGCGGGAGCGCGTCCCGCCGCGCCGGCCCCGCGCTGAAACCGAAGGCCTGAAAACGAGAATCCCGGCCGGTTGATCACGCCGGCCGGGACGGGACGGGAGGGCGTCGGGTCCTCCGAACTCACGGTCGCCCTCTTCCTTTTGAGCCGCGTCCGCGGCCCGTCTTTCCTTCGCGGGGCCGATCCGGTGTCGCCCCGGAAAGAACCTCGTTACCGCTGGAAAGAGCTTCCGGGTCCCGAAGAGAAGATGGGCTCCGGAACGCGCGCTGTCAAGGTCGCGCGGGCTTCGGCCAGCGCGCCTCGACCGTCGTCTGGATTCCGCCGCGCGGAGTGAAGACGCCGCGCACGGACATCCGCCTCGGCCGCGTCGCCGCGACGAGGTCGGCGAGGACGCGGTTCACGACGTTCTCGTTGAAGATGCCGAGGTTCCGGTAGGCCAGGAGGTACTCCTTGAACGACTTCAGCTCCACGCACGCCCCGTCGGGGACGTACGTGACGACGAGCGCGGCGAAGTCGGGAAGGCCGGTCTTCGGGCAGATCGAGGTGAACTCCGGGATCGTGATCGTCACCTCGTAATCGTCCGCGTACTGCGAGGGCCACGTCTCGAGGGGCGGCAGCTCCGCCTTCGTCCCGGAGGCGGCGTGGTCGTCCGTATAGCCGGTCGTCATGCGCGAAGGATAGCCCGGCCGTCCCGCGGCACGGAATGTGCGACACTCCGCGGCCGATGGCCATTTCGCCCGAGAAACGCAAGCAGATTCTGAAGGACGTGCGGCAGCTCGTCCTCATGGCGGCGATCATCCTGACGGGCCGCTCCGTCCTCGCCGACTGGTACGTCGTCCCGACCGGCTCGATGAAGCCGACGATCCTGGAGGGCGACCGCGTCTTCGTCTGGAAGTCGGCCTACCAGATCCGCGTCCCGTTCTCGAAGATCCGCCTGATGACGACCGGCGAGCCGCGTCGGGGGGACGTCGTCGTCGTCCGCAACCCGGATGGCGGGAGCGTCCCCTTCGTCAAGAGGCTGATCGGGCTCCCGGGGGACGTCGTCGAGCTCCGGAACGAGGCGCTCCTCGTGAACGGAAAGCCCCAGAAGGTGGAGTACCTCGAGCCGCTCACGCTGCCGGACGGCGACATCGAGATCCTCGGAACCGAGCGGATCGACGGCCGGACGCACCCGATCCGGATCCTGCCGGAGCGCCCCGCACTTCGGAACTTCGGCCCGATCACCGTCCCGGAAGGGGAGGTCTTCCTGATGGGAGACAACCGCGACGAAAGCCGCGACGCCCGCTTCTTCGGGACGCGGCCGGTCATCGACCTCCTCGGACGGGCCGTCGGCGTCATGTGGAGCTGGAGCCCTTCGCGCTCCGACGGGTCGGCGCTCTCCCGCCTGGGTCGACCCCGGTTCTCGCGCTTCGGCCGGGCGTTCATCACGTCGGCCCCCGCAGCCCGGGGATAGGCTTCCCGGATCGGCTCCCGGCGGAGCCTCTTGCCATCGCCATCGTTTGGATTTATTCTAAATAGTGTGAAGATGGCGCCGTCCGCCCTGGAAGGCCTGCTCCGAGCCCGGGGGCTTCGGGTGACGGAGCCGCGGCTGGCGGTACTCGCCTACCTCGCCGGGACGGACCGCCATCCGACGGCCGAAGAGGTCGAAAGCGCCGTGAACGCCGGGGGCCCGGTCCTCTCCCGCGCTTCGGTCTACAACGTCCTCCACGCGCTGGTGGGCGTCGGGCTCGCGACGGGCCTCAGCGTGAAGGACGGCCCCGTGCGCTACGACGCCCATCTCGGACCGCACCACCACCTCGTCTGCCGGGACTGCGGCCGAGTCGAGGACGTCGAGTGGAAGGACTTCGCGGTGGCCGAGTGCGGCGTCCTGCCCGACGGTCGCGCGGTCCGAACGCTCTTCCTGACGCTCGACGGCCTCTGCGCGGGCTGCCTGGAAAGCGAAGAGGGGAGAGGCGCGCCCGCCTCCCCCCTCTCCTCCCGGCGGCCCGGGGACGCTCAGCGCTTCTCGACGGGAACGTAGTCGCGCCGGGCCGGTCCGAGGAAGACCTGGCGCGGCCGGGCGATCTTCTGGTCGGGGTCGTGGACCATCTCGTGCCACTGGGCGAGCCAGCCGGCGGTCCTCCCGATCGCGAAGAGGACGGTGAAGTAGTCGGGCGGGAATCCCATCGCCTCGTAGATGAGGCCCGAGTAGAAGTCGACGTTCGGGTAGAGCTTCCTCTTGACGAAGTAGTCGTCCTGGAGCGCGATCCGCTCGAGCTCGACGGCGATCGTCAGGAGCGGGTTCTTGCCGGTGACCTCGAAGACCTGCTCGGCGAGCGCCTTGATGACCTTCGCGCGCGGGTCGTAATTCTTGTAGACCCGGTGCCCGAAGCCCATCAGCCTTTTCTCGCCCTGCCCCTCCTTGACCTCCTTCACGAAGGCCGGGACGTTGTCGATCGTCCCGATCTCGCGGAGCATCGTGAGGACCGCCTCGTTCGCGCCGCCGTGCAGCGGCCCGTAGAGGGCGGAGATCGCGCCGGAGAGGCTCGAGTACGGGTCGGTCTGCGCCGAGCTGATCGCCCGCATCGCGTTCGTCGAGCAGTTCTGCTCGTGGTCGGCGTGGAGGATGAAGAGTACGTCGAGCGCCCGCTCGAGGACCGGGTTCACCTTGAACTTCGGCTCCGACATCTTCCGGAGCATCGAGAGGAAGTTGCCGACGTAGGAGAGCTCGTTGTCGGGGTAGACGTAGGGGAAACCGATCGAGTGCCGATACGCGAACGCGGCGATCGTCGGCATCTTCGCGATGAGGCGGATCGTGTGGTGCGCCCGCTGGCGCGGGTCGTTCACGTGCTTGGCGGAGGGGTAGAACGTCGAGAGCGCGCCGACCGTCGACTGGAGCATCCCCATCGGGTGCGCGTCGTGCCGGAAGCCCTCCATGAACTTCTTGATGTTCTCGTGGAGGTAGGTGTGGTGCGTGACGTGCCGCGTGAATTCGTCGAGCTCGGTCTTCGTCGGCAGCTCGCCGTTCCAGAGGAGCCAGGCCACCTCGAGGAAGCTCGACTTCTCGGCGAGCTGCTCGATCGGGTAGCCGCGGTACTCGAGGATCCCCTTGTCCCCGTCGATGAACGTGATCTTCGACTTGCACGACGCCGTGTTCAGGAACGCGGGGTCGTACGTCATCAGGCCGAAGTCCTCCGGGTTCACCTTGATCTTCCGGAGGTCCATCGCCTTGATCGTGTCGTTCTCGACGGGAACGACGTACTCCTTGCCGGTCCTGTTGTCCCGGATCGTGAGGGTGTTCTCGCTCATCCTCGTCCCCTTCCTTCCCGCGCTGGAGTGGAACGGGAATTCTAGCCCCGCGAGGGCCGGATTCGAGGGCCAGCCGCGAGCCGCCGTGCGCCGGAAAGGCACGAAGAGCGAGGCGAAGCCCTTGCATAGAATCGGCGGCCGGGCCTCGCGCCCGGAACGGAGACGCCTGATGAACCTCCGCCGATTCCTCGCCGAGGCCGGGGCCCTCGCCGTCCTCGCCGTCGCGTGCGCCCTCGTCTCGAACGCGTTCGCCGCCAAGGAGCGGCGCCTCGAGCTCCCGGGCGACTACCCGGCCGCCCTGACCGTCGCGAAACCGCCGGCGCCGGTTCCCTTCGCCACGGAACCCGCGCCCGCCGCGGTCGCACCGACCGCGCCGGTCCCCCCGGACCGCCCCGCGGACGCGCAGGCGCCCGGGCCGGTCGCCGCTGCGGGACCGGCCGGTCCCGCGGCGGTCCCGGCCCCCCTGCCGACGCCGAAGGCGCGCCCGGTCGAAGCGGCGGCCACACCCTCCGCCCCGGACCGCGCCGCGGAGCTCCTCGCCCGGTTTCCCCCGCACGGGCAGCCGAGCGTCGACGTCGACGGCGAAGCGGCGGCCTGGCTCCATTCCCGCGGGGCCCTCTTCCTCGACGCGCGTCGCTCGAAGGACTTCGCCGACGGGCATGTCGCCGGCGCGCGCTCCTTCCCGATCTGGGAGGCCGCGGTCGTGAAGGAGCGGGTCGAGGCGCTCGTCGCCGAGGGGCGCGACACGGCGCTGCCGGTCGTCCTCTACTGCACGGGCGGCGACTGCGAGGACTCCCACATGCTCGCGCAGACCCTGTTCGGCGCCGGCTTCGAGAACCTCCTCGTCTATCGCGACGGGTTCCCCGACTGGAAGGCCCGGGGCGGGGCGGTCGCGGCGGGGAGGGGGAAGTGACCTTCCGGGAGGCCCTCACCCACCCCTGGCTGACGGTCCGCACGCAGATCGCCCTCGGGCTCTTCTTCGTCGTCGCGGCGCTCCCGAAGATCGCCGACCCACCCGGCTTCGCGCACATGGTCTACAACTACAAGATGGTCCCGGGGCCGTTCGTGAACGCGATGGCGCTCGTCCTCCCCTGGGCCGAACTGCTGATGGGCGTGGCGCTCGTCGCCGGGATCTGGCGGCGGACGGCGGCGGCGCTCGTGGGCGTCCTGCTCGTCGTCTTCATCGTGGCGATCTCGTTCAACCTCCTCCGCGGCAATGCGATCGACTGCGGCTGCTTCGACGTGACGGCCGCGAACCTGACGCGCGAGGAGCGGTTCCGGGACATGTGGATGGTCCTTCTCCGGGACGTCGGAATGCTCTTCCTCGTGGCTCAGGGACTCGTCGGGGCACGCCGCGTCGAGGTGGAAGGCGAGGCGGCGGCGATCTGAGCCGGGCGGCGGCGCGCCCGGCTCGTTCCCGGCTATGATCCGGAGCCGAGCAATCTCCGGAGAACGTCGCTGCCGTGCCGACCGCCCGTGACCTCGCCCTCCTGAAGGCCTTCGACGCCGTCCTCGCCGAGGGTCGTTTCCTCGACGAGTCGATCGGCGCCGTCCTCGACACGGCGCTCCGCTTCTTCGACGCCGTGGCCGTCGCGCTCCTCCCGGCCGGCGGCGCCCCGCCGATGGGCCGGGCCGGCACCTCGATCGTCGCGACGGCCGCGGAGCAGCGTCTCGCCCGGGCACTCGAGACGCACCTCTCGGAAGGGCGCGACGGGCGCGTGGCGGAATCGGGGCTGGTCTTCCTCTGCGCCGCCGTGAAGACGGGCGAGCAGGTGAGCGGCGCCTTCGGCGTGGCGCTCGCGCAGTCGGCGGGGAAGGGCGTCGAGGTCGACGACGGGATCCGCGCGTTCGCCCGGATCCTCGGCCGGATCCTCGAGCGCGAGCGGAGCGTGGCGACCCTCGTGAAACGCCGCGAGGAGGCGGTCGCGCTCTTCGAGCTCGCTTCCGGCGCGCTCCACACGCTGAACGCGGACGAGGTCGTCCGCCTCACGGCGGCCTCGCTCCAGCGCCAGCTGGAGTTCGACCAGGTGCGAGCCTGGCGACACCACCCCGAGAAGGGGGAGGTCGAGAGCATCCTCGCGCAGGGGACCTCCCCCGGCACGAACGGCGGGTTTGTCCCGGGCCGGAGGCTGCCGATCGGCGACGACGAGATCCTCGTCCGGGCGCTCGCCGCTCACGGCCCCGTCTTCGACGAGGACGACGCCGACGACAGCAAGGGTCCGCGCCGCAAGCGCCGCCTCGCGATCCCGATCGAGCAGGGGGAGACGGTCTTCGGCTTCCTGACGATGTCGCGCCGCGGGGCGTTCGTCCTGACGGCGCAGGAGATGCGCCTCGTGAAGGAGCTCGCCCGCCTCGCCGCGGGAGCCCTCGAAAGGGCGCGCCTCATCGAGGTGGAACGGCGGACGGCCGAGCACGTCACCTTCGTCAACCGCGTCCACGCGGCGCTCTCCGGGCTGAACGACCTCGAGGCGATCCTCGCGAAGGCCGTGGAGGAGACGGGCGCCGGCCTCGGCCTCGACCTCTGCGCCGTGCAGGTTCGTTCCTTCGACGGCGGGCGGCCTCCGTCGAGCGTCTGGACGCGCGCCAAAGCGAAGCTCCCTGCCGGCGAGAGGGTGGTCCCCAGGGCCCTCGTCGACCGTCTCGCCCTCCCGGACGCCTCCGTCCTCCTCTCCGACGTCGCGCTCGACGCGGAGGGTCCGACTCTCGTCCCCGTCCCGGGCGCGGCGAAGGATCTCCCTCGCCCCCTCGGCCTCGTCGCGGTCCCTCTCGTGTCCCACGGAGAGTTCCTCGGCGTCCTGGCCGGCGTGGGCGCCGGCCGGCCGTGGGCGTTCGACCCGCCGCTCCTGCGCGCCTTCCAGGCCGTCGCGGCGGAGGCGTCCCACGCCGTCATCTCCGCCCGCCTGCTGCAGCGCGAGCGCGATTCGTACCGATTCCTCGACCGCCTCCGCGAGGTCGGACGCGCCTTCGCGACGACGTTCGACGGCCCGCGAATCAAGCACGCCCTCTGCGAGCACGCCGTCTCGCTCCTCGCCGGAGAGAGCGCCCTCTTCTGGGACGCCGACGCCCAGACGAAGTCGCTGCGCGTCCTCGCGCAGGGCGGGAGCGACCCTTCCGCGGACGCCCCGCGCCACGTCCCGACAGAGAACGCAGCGCACCCGGTCGTCCGCGCCTGGGCCGAGAAGACACTGGTCCTCGTCGACGAGGCGGAGATCGGGCTGCTCTATCCGGGCGGCGCGGCCGTGCCCGGGCTCCGGGCCATCGCGGCCCCGCTCCTCTTCCAGGACGAGCAGATCGGGGTCCTCACGTTCGCGTTCCGCTCGCCGGGGGGGCCGTGGCCGGCGGAGCTCGCCGGCCGGCTCTCGCTCCTCGCCGACACCGCCGCGGTCGCGCTCCACAACTCGCGTCTCATGAAGATCATCGAGCAGCAGACCGAGCGGGACGGCGCCACGGGCCTCTACAACCAGGGGGCGATCGTCCGGCGGCTGGAGTCGGAGCTGAAGCGCGCGGAACGGAGCGGCCTGCCCCTCTCGGTCGCGCACGTCCGGATCGACGGCCTGGACGAGGCCGCGCGGCGATTCGGGATGCCCTACGGGGACGCCCTCCTTCCGAAGATCGCCGCCCAGCTCGTCCGCGCGACGCGGTCGGTGAACATCGTCGGCCGGGGCAAGGGCGACCGCTTCTGGATCCTGGTCTTCGACGCCGACAAGCCGACGGCGCAGAGGGCGGCCGAGGCGATCGCGAAGAACTTCGCCTCGTTCCGCGACACGCGCCTCGAAGCGACGGGCCTCCGCTTCTCACTGACGCTCGGCCTCGCCGCCTACCCGGAGGACGCCTTCGACACCGCGAGCCTCCTCTCGCGCGCCGAGGAGGCGCTCGACGACGCCGTGCGCGGGGGTCCGGGCTCGATCGCCCTGTGGGGGGCTCTCGCCGGGGCGGACGTCGCCGACCCGCTCTGACCGCCCGAGGACCCGGGGATGTCTCCGGATCGCCCGGATGCGTGACGCGCTTCGCATTCCGGGCCTTTCCGGCGGTCGTATCCTTCCCCCAGAAACGAGGACGCCATGGCCGTGACACCTGGAACCCTCCTGGGCCGCTATCGCCTCCTCGAGCGCGCCGGCGCCGGCGGAATGTCGGAAGTCTGGCGGGCCGAGGACCAGACCCTCCATCGCACCGTCGCGGTCAAGGTCATCCACGACCCGATCGCGGCGGACCCGGCGTTCGCCGAGCGGTTCCTCCGCGAAGCGCGCCTCGTGGCGGGGCTCGAGCACCCGAACATCCTCGCCGTCTACGACTTCGGGACGGCGCCCCTCGAGGGGAAGGAGGTCTCGTACCTCGTCATGCCCCTCGTCTCCGGGGGCTCCCTCAAGGAGCGGATCACGGGGCCGGTCCCGCCCGCGCAGGCGGTGCCGTGGCTCGCGGCGATCGCGGCCGCGCTCGACCACGCTCACGGCAAGGGGATCCTCCACCGCGACGTGAAGCCGGGGAACGTCCTCCTCGACACCTCGGGCCGGCCGCTGCTCGCCGACTTCGGCCTCGCCCGCAGCGCCGACTCCGTCTCGGGGCTCACGGCCACGGGGACCGTCATGGGGACGCCGTCGTACATGGCGCCGGAGCAGGCGATGGGGAAGGCCCTCGACGCGCGGGCCGACCAGTACGCCCTCGCCTGCATCGCGTTCGAGATGCTGACGGGGCGCGTGCCGTTCAAGGCCGACACGCCGCTCGGCGTCCTCCACCAGCACGTCAGCGTCCCGCCGGAGCCGGTGACGTCCTACGTCGGCGGCCTTCCGCCGGGCGTCGACGACGTCCTGTCGCGCGCGCTCGCCAAGGACGCGTGGCGGCGCTACGGGAGCTGCGCCGAGCTCGTCGAGGCGCTCGCGGAGGTCTTCGGTCTCTCTCTCGGCTCGCCGGCCGCCGCCTCCGCGCCGGTCCGGGCCGTGCCCCCGCCCCCGCCCGGAGCGCCGACGATCCACGGCGCCCCGACG
>CAYVPO010000073.1:0-16767 GCA_964453825.1 uncultured Holophagales bacterium | reverse complement strand
GCTTGATCTTCACGAACCACTGGAGCGAGACGAGCGGCTCGAGGACGGTGTCGCATCGCTGGCAGCGGCCGACGGCCGACGTGTGCGGCTTGTCGTCCCTGCGGAGCCCCTGCTCGCGCAGGTCCGCGAGGACCTTCTTCCGGGCGGCGGTCCGCTCGAGGCCGGCGTAGGCCGCGCCCGCTTCGGCGGTCATCTTCCCGTCGAAGCCGATGACGACGACCTGGGGAAGGCCGTGGCGGCGCCCCGCCTCGAAGTCGTTCGGGTCGTGCGCGGGAGTGATCTTCACGACGCCCGTGCCGAACTTCCGGTCGACCATCTCGTCGGCGATCACCGGGATGATCCGGTCCGTGAGCGGGAGTCGCACCCTCTTCCCGACGATCGCGGCGTAGCGCTCGTCCTCCGGGTGGACGGCGACGGCCGCGTCGCCGAGGATCGTCTCGGGGCGGGTCGTCGCGACGACGACCTCCCCGCTCCCGTCCTCGAACGGGTACGCGACGGACCAGAGCTGCCCCGAGCTCTCGACGTGATTCACCTCGAGGTCGGAGAGGACCGTCGCGCAGCGCGGGCACCAGTTCACCATCCGGCTGTCGCGGTAGGCGAGGCCCTGGTGGTAGAGCTCGCTGAAGACGCGCCGGACCGCCTTCGAGCGCGCCGCGTCGAGCGTGTAGTACTCGCGGGAGAAATCGCACGAGCAGCCGAGGCGGCGGATCTGGTTCAGGATGTCTCCGCGGCGGGCGTCGGCCCACTCGCGGCAGATCGCCAGGAACGGCTCGCGCCCGACGTCGTGGCGGCTCTTCCCCGTCCGCTCCGTCAGGTCGCGCTCGACGACCATCTGCGTCGCGATGCCGGCGTGGTCGACGCCCGGGACCCAGAGGACCGCGTGTCCCTGCATGCGCTTCCAGCGCGCGAGGACGTCCTCGAGAGTCCGGCCGAGCGCGTGGCCGACGTGGAGCCGGCCCGTGACGTTCGGCGGCGGGATGACGAGCGTGTAGGGGCGCGCGTCCTCGGCCGCGACCTCGGGACGGAACTGGCCCGACTCCTCCTGGAGCCGGTACCACTTCATCTCGAAGGTCTGCGGGTCGAATCGCTTGTCGAGCTCGGGACGCGACGCGGAAGACATAGGCCGCCGAGTCTAAACGACGCCTCGCATCGAGGTCTGCGGCCGGCTCAGCCCGCCCGCTCGACCTCGGCGATCCGCTCGCGAACGAGGCGTTCCGCGTATTCCGGGACGACCTCCCAGGCGATGTCGCGGACGGCCTTGTCGGAAAGCAGCTCGACCACGCGCCGGGCGATCCGGTCGACGTCGGAGTCGGAGAGGCCCGCGCCCGGGAGCGGGGCGATGGGCGCCGTGGCGACGGCCGCCGCCGGCTCGGGAGCGACCGCGGACTCGCCGACCACGGACGCGGCGCCGGCCGGAATGAGGGCGGAGAGGTCCTCGAGCCGCGCCGCCGCGGCGATCTCCTCGAGGTCGGTCGAGCCCGACTCCTCCGTCGCCACGACCGGCGCTTCGGGCGCGACGCCCGGGACGTCGATGTCTTCAGGGACTTCCTCGCCGATCAGGGCGGCGTGCCGTTCCCAGATCTCGGGCCGGCGGCGGACGCGACCGGACTCCTCGAACGCCTGCATGTCGGCCTCGAGGTCCCGCGTGATCGGCTCGCTGCCGTCGGAGAGCTCCTCGGGCCCGGCGTCGAGAGCCGGCGGAGGCGGCACCGCGGGCGCGGGCCCCTCGTCCCACGGAGCGGCTTCCGCGACGTGGGCGGCCGCGTCCATCTCGGGAAACGGCTCGCCGGCCTCGGAAGGACTTTGTGGGCCCGCCTCCTCGACGGAGATCTCGTCCGCGGCCGGTGTCTCGACGACGGACTCGGGCGGGACGGGCTCCCCTTCCGGCTCGAGCTCGATCTCCATCGGACCTTCGGCGGCGACCTCGGGCTCGGGCTCGAACGGCGCGTCCGCCGCGGTGTCGGCGGCCTCCTCCACGGCGGCACGGCCGGACGCGACCGCTTCGGTCTCCGGCGCCGCGGCCGGCACGAGCGGCAGGACCGGCGCCGTGTCGGGCCCTTCGCCTCCGACTTCGGCTGTCGCCACCGGCTCCGGCTCGAGGAACGGCGGCGGGGGCGGCGGAGCGGGCGGCTCCGGCTCGTAGAACGCCGGAGGAGGGGGCGGAGGCGGAGGCACGAAGGCCTCGACCGCTTCGAACGGCGGCGGAGGCGGCGGCGCGTAGGCCGAGAGCGGGTCGTAGGGCGGAGGGGGCGGGGGCTCGACCGAAAGGACGGGCTCCACGGGGAACGCGGCCACGGGATCCGGCTCCACGCTCCAGGGGGCCTCCGCCGCGGCCGGAGCCGGGAGGGGCTCCTCGTCGACGACGAACGGCTCCGCCGGGGCGAACGCTTCCGCGACCGGCTCGGGAGCGCTCTTCCCGGGCTCGAACGGTGAGGGCGTCTCGGACGCGGGCGGCTCCTCGGCGAGCTCGAACGGCGCCGGGGCCGCCGCGGAAAGCTCCTCCGGCGTCGGAATCTTCATCGCCATCGTGGCGTAGATGGAGTCACCGGAAGGCGCCGCGGTCGCCGCTTCGACGAACGGCGGAGGGGCCGACTCGTCGAGGTCGAGCGGCGTCAGGACGAGCGTCGAGCCGGTGTCGACCGGCGCGGCCGGCTCCGCAGGCGCGTCCAGATCGGAAAGCGTGAAGGCCGGCGGAGGAGGCGGCTCCGGCGCCGGCGGCGGGGCCGCCGCGGCCGCCGCCCGGGCGGCATTTCCCTTCGCGACGAGCTCCCGAACGAGGCTCTGCAGGGCGTGCGAGTCGAACGGCTTCGTGACGATCGCGTCGCTGCCGACGCGCTCCGCGCGCGCGCGGTCGAACGGCTCGAAGGTGCCGGTGAGGAGGACGACCGGGACGAAGGCCCCGCCCGGCCGCTGCTTCACCGCCTCGCAGACGTCGTAGCCCGTCAGGCCGGGCATCACGACGTCGGCCAGGACGATGTCGGGCTGGAGCTCGTCGAGGGCCTGGACGGCCGCGTCGCCGCTTCCGACCGCCATGAGGCGGGTCTCGGCATCCGAGAAGGTCAGCTCGACGACTTTCTGGATCGTCAGGCTGTCGTCCGCGAGCAGGATCTTGATCGACATCTCGACTCCTCGAACGGCCGTTCGACGGGACCGGCAAACGTGCCCGAAAGTCTACGTCCCGGAGGGGGGTGGGTCAACGCGAAGCGCCGTTCGACGCGCGTTCGGATGCGGCACTCATCGCCGCGTAGACCCGCGACACCGGGAGCCTTCCTGTCGCCGCGGCGAGCGCCTCGGTGGCCGCAGTGACCTTCCGGAGGTCGACTCCGGTCTCCCAGCCCATGCCGTGCAGGAGGTAGAGGAGGTCCTCGGTGGCCAGGTTGCCCGCCGCGCCCGGCGCGTAGGGGCAGCCGCCGAGGCCCCCGGCGGAGGAGTCGAAGACCCTCACCCCTTCCCGCAGCCCCTCGACGACGTTCGCGAGGGCCGTTCCCCGGGTGTCGTGCATGTGGAGAGCGACCCGCTCGACCGGGATGCCGGCCTCCTTCGCCCTGCCGAGGACGTCGGTGACCTGGGAGGGGACGGCGACGCCGATCGTGTCGCCGAGCGACACCTCCTCGCAGCCGGCGGCGAGGAGGCGCGCGGCCACGCGAGCCGCCTTTGCCGGGTCGACCTTTCCCTCGTAGGGGCAGCCGAAGGCGGTCGAGACGTAGCCCCGGACGCGGAGCCCCTCTCCCTTCGCCCGGACGAGGACGGGGGCGAAGCGGGCGAACGACTCCTCGATCGAGGCGTTCACGTTCCGGAGGTTGAACGTGTCGGTCGCGGCCGTGAAGAGAGCGATCTCCCGGGCCCCGGCGGCGAGGGCGCGGTCCAGGCCGCGCTCGTTCGGCACGAGGACCGGGTAGCGGGTCCCGGCCCGCTTCCTCACGCGGGCGAAGACCTCGGCGGAGTCGGCGAGCTGCGGGATCGCCCGGGGCGAGACGAACGCAGTCGTCTCCACGACCGGCAGTCCGGCCTCGGCGAGCGCCTCGACGAAAGCGGCTTTCACTGCGGTCGGGACGAAGCCCTTTTCGTTCTGGAGGCCGTCGCGCGGCCCGACCTCCACCACCATGACGCGCCCCGTGTCCGTCATTCGATCTCCGCGAGCGGGTCCCCCAGGTCGACCCGCTCCCCGGCGGCCCGGAAGAGCTTCGCGAGGCGCCCGGGACGCGGGCTCCGGATCTCGTGCTCCATCTTCATCGCCGAAAGGACGAGGAGCGGCGTCCCCTTCTCCACCTCCTGCCCCTCCTCGGCCAGGACGCGCGCCACGACGCCGGGCATCGGCGCGCGCAGGTCGTGCTCCTCCTCCTCGCTCGCGCCCGGCTTCTCGACGACGCGCGCGAGGCGCCACGTCTCCCCCCGATGCCAGACCCAGGCCACGAGGCCGTCTCGGACGGAGCGGGAGCCGCGGGGCAGGTCTCCCGCTCCCGGCGCGGGCTCGTGGACGACGCCGGTCGAAAGGTCGCGGATCTTCATCCGAGCACCCGGAAAGAGCCGTCGGCGAACGGGTCGGGAAAGGCCGTTCGGGCCGTCGTCGTCCGCGCGGCGCGACCGTCGCCGCTGCCGAGGAGGCGAGCGGCTGCCGCAAGGACGTCGGGCGGCGGAACGGGGGGAGGCGGCACCTCCAGCCGCCCGAGCAGCGACGTGTCGAGCTCGCCGCGGACGAACTCCGGCGTCTGGAGGAGTCGGCGGAGCCAGGAAACGTTCGTCGCGACGCCGAGGATGACGGTTCGCCCGAGGGCGTCGACGAGGCGGCGCCGCGCCTCCTCGCGCGTCCTCCCGCGGGCCACGACCTTCGCGAGCATCGGGTCGTAGTGTACGGAGACCTCGCTCCCCGCCTCGATTCCGGAGTCGACCCTCACGCCCGGACCGCCCGGCTCCTCGTAGGCGAGGACGGTCCCGACCTGCGGCAGGAAGCCGTTCTCCGGGTCCTCCGCGTAGACGCGCGCCTCGATGGCGTGCGCGACGGAGGCCACCGGCAGGTCGGCCGGGAGCGGCTCCCCCGCGGCGACCGCGAGCTGCAGGGCGACGAGGTCGAGCCCCCACGCCTCCTCCGTCACCGGGTGCTCCACCTGGAGTCGCGTGTTCATCTCGAGGAAGAAGAAGGAGCCGTCCACGTCGAGGAGGAACTCGACGGTGCCCGCGTTCGCGTAGCCGACGGCCTTCGCCGCGGCGACCGCCGCCTCGCTCATCCGCGCGCGGAGCTCCGGCGAGACGACGGGGGACGGGCTCTCCTCGACGACCTTCTGGTGCCGCCTCTGGAGCGAGCACTCGCGCTCGCCGAGCGCGACGACGCGGCCGTGCGCGTCGCCGAAGACCTGGATCTCGACGTGCCGCGGGTGCTCGAGGTAACGCTCGGCGTAGAGCGTCGGGTCGCCGAAAGCGGCCTCCGCCTCCCTTCGGCACGACTCCACGGCCGGGGCCAGGTCGGACTCTTTCCGGACGACGCGCATCCCCTTTCCGCCGCCCCCGGCCGAGGCCTTCACGACGAGCGGGAAGCCGACGGTGGCGATTCCCCGGGGACTCAGGTCGTGCGTGCCGGGGACGACCGGGACGCCGGCCGTCCTCATCCGCTCGCGCGAAGGGACCTTCAGCCCCATCGCCTCGATGGCGTCAGGAGCAGGCCCGATCCAGACGAGCCCGGCCCCGATCACCGCGCGCGCGAACGCGGCGTTCTCGGAGAGGAAGCCGAAGCCGGGGTGGACCGCGTCGGCTCCGGTCGCGCGGGCGGCTTCCAGGATCTTCGACGCGACGAGGTACGACTCGCGCGCCGGCGCCGGGCCCAGGGTGACGAGCACGTCGGCCAGGCGCGCGTGACGCGACGCGAGGTCGGCCTCGGAGGCGACGGCCACCGTGCCGTATCCGAGCGTGCGGCAGGCGGTGAGGACGCGAACCGCGATCTCTCCGCGGTTCGCGACGAGGACCTTCCGGAACGGCCGGGCGTTCACGAGCCGCTCCCCCGCTCCGGCTCCCGGGTCCACGCCGGAGGCCGCTTCCCGAGGAACGCCGCCATGCCCTCCTGCCCTTCCGCCGAGACGCGACGCGCCGCGATCACCCCGGCCGCCTCCGCGAGCGCCGCGTCGAGGGGATGGCGCCCCATTCCTTTCGCGAGGCCCTTCGAGACGGCCAGAGCCTCCGGCCCGCCGAGGAGGAGGGCGTCGACGACGCGATCGACCTCGGCGTCGAGCGCGTCCTCCGGGACGACCGTGTGGACGAGCCCGGCGCGGAGCGCCTCCTCGGCGCCGAAGCGAGCCCCGGTCAGGAACCAGCGGCGCGCGTGCGACTCGCCCACCTTCCGGACGACGAACGGAGAGATGACCGCCGGGACGATTCCGAGGCGGACCTCGGTCGTCCCGAGGAGCGTCCCCTCGGCGCAGACGGCCACGTCGCAGACGGCCACGAGGCCCGCTCCGCCGCCGAGCGCGGCGCCGTGGACGCGGCCCACGACCGGCTTCGGGCAGGAGTCGATCGCCTGGAACATCCGGCCGAGAGCCTCGGCGTCGCGTCGGTTCTCCTCCTGGTTCCACGTCACCATGCTCTTCATCCAGCCGAGGTCGGCACCGGCGCAGAAGGACTTCCCTTCCCCTGCGAGGACGACGACCCGGACGGAAGCGTCCGAGGCGAGCGCCTCGAACGACGCCGTGACGTCCGCGATCAGGCGGTCGTCGAATGCGTTCCGGAGCTCGGGGCGCGCGAGGACGACCCGGACGACGCCGGCGCGCGGGCGCTCCAGGCGGAGCGACGCGCTCATCGAAGCACCTCGATCTTCCCGGCCGCCGCGATCGGGAGCTTCACGTCGCCCGTGCCGAGCTTCAGGACGATCTCCCCGGTCAACCGGCCGGTGAGCCGTCCGCCCGAGGTCACCGCTTTCCCCGCGACGGCGAGCGCGGCGGCGTTCGAGACGGTCAGCGGGAGGGCGATCTCGTTCTCGCGAGACGGGCGGACGAGGACTCCCTGCCGGCTCCCGCGCGCGACGACGCGACCTCCGGACGAGAGCTCGTAGCGGATGCCGCGGAGCGCGACGTCGAAGCGGAACGGGTTGAAGACGGCGAGCCGGGCCTCCCCCTTCGTCTCGGCGAGCCCGACGCCGGAGAGGCGCGATCCCGCGAAGCGAAAGAAGCCGTCGGCGAGCTCGCGATGCGCGACGAGGTCCGCCGTGCCGGGCCGGAGCGCGCCGGCCGCGTCGACGGTCACCGCGGTCCCGGCCTCGCCGGCGAGCGTCCCCTTCAGCGTGACCGGTACGGCCGTCGGGCTTCCCCTCTCGACGATTCCCCGCGGGATCGACGCGAGGTCGAGGTCGACGAGAAAGACGGCGTCCCAGCCCTGGCCGGACGGCTGGACGGCGACGCGGACGGGAAGCGCGAGCGGGAGCGGCACGCCCCAGGCCGTCGCCTCGCCCCGGAACTTCTGCGTCGCCCCGCGGGCCGCGCCCGGAAGGGTCGTCCTCACGAAGAGGAACGCTTTCTGGCGCGTGACCGAGGTGACCTCGACGGAGCGGATCTTCCCCTTCGGCACTGCGGCAGCCGAAACCGGGGACACCGCGAGGAGGGAGACGACGAGGAGAGGAAGGAACCAGGCTCGCTTCACGTCGCGCCTCACATCCGGAAGACGCCGAACGACGTCTCCGGGATCGGCCCGTTGTGACAGACCGAGAGGGCGAGGGAGAGGACCTTCCGGGTCTCGGCCGGGTCGAGGATCCCGTCGTCCCAGAGCCGGGCCGTCGCGTAGTACGGGCTCCCCTCGGACTCGTACTTCTCGAGCGTCGGCTTCCGGAACGCGGCGTCTTCCTCCGGAGTCATCGGGGGCTGCCCCTGCCGCTCCCGCTGCTCGTTCTTGACGGTCGAGAGGACCCCGGCGGCCTGCTCGCCTCCCATGACGCTGATTCGCGAGTTGGGCCAGCTGAAGAGGAAGCGCGGCTGGTAGGCGCGTCCGCACATGCCGTAGTTCCCGGCACCGAAAGAGCCGCCGACGAGGAGAGTCAGCTTCGGAACGGCGGCGTTCGCGACGGCGTGGACCATCTTCGCCCCGTCCTTGGCGATGCCGCCGTGCTCGTACGCCTTGCCGACCATGAAGCCGGTGATGTTCTGGACGAACAGGAGAGGCACGCGCCGCTGGCAGGCCATCTCGATGAAGTGCGTTCCCTTGAGCGCCGACTCGGAGAAGAGGACCCCGTTGTTCGCGAGGACCCCGACGGGCATCCCGTGGAGCCGCCCGAAGCCGCAGACGAGCGTGGAGCCGTATCGCGGCTTGAACTCGTGGAGTCGCGAGCCGTCGAGGAGGCGCGCGAGGACCTCGCGTATCTCGAGCGGCCTCTTCGCGTCCCGCGGAAGGACGCCGTAGAGCTCGTCGGGCGCGTAGAGCGGCTCCTCCGGCGGCACGACGTCGCCCGAGAACGACTTGACCGTGTTCAGGCGCGCGACGATCTCGCGGACCATTTCGAGCGCCTCGGCGTCGGAAGAGGCGAGGAAGTCGGCCACGCCGGAGATCCGCGTGTGGACGTCGCCCCCGCCGAGTTCCTCGGCCGTCACGGTCTCCCCCGTCGCCGCCTTCACGAGAGGCGGTCCGGCGAGGAAGATGGTCCCCTGCCCTTTCACGATGACGACTTCGTCCGACATCGCCGGAACGTAGGCGCCGCCCGCCGTGCAGGAACCGAGGACCGCGGAAACCTGGGGGATTCCGGCCGCCGACATCCGGGCCTGGTTGTAGAAGATCCGGCCGAAGTGCTCCCGGTCGGGGAAGACCTCGGCCTGGAGCGGCAGGAACGCCCCTCCCGAGTCGACGAGGTAGACGCACGGGAGCCGGTTCTCCAGAGCGACCTCCTGCGCGCGGAGGTGCTTCTTCACCGTGATCGGGAAGTACGTCCCTCCCTTCACCGACGGGTCGTTCGCGACGACCATCACGTCCCGCCCCGAAACGCGGCCGACGCCGGTGACGAGGCCGGCGCCGGGCGCCTGGCCGTCGAACATCCCGTCCGCGGCGAGGGGAGAAAGCTCGAGGAACGCGGTCTCGCGATCGAGGAGCCTCTCGATTCGACCCCGGGCGGAGAGCTTTCCGAGCTCCGCCTGGCGAGCGGCTCCCTTCGTGCCGCCGCCTTCGCGCGCCGAGGCGACCCGCTCGCGCAGCTCGCGGGCGAGGCCCTCGTGGTGCTTCCGGTTCTGAAGGTAGTCCTCGGACGTGGAATCGACCCGGCTGACGAGAACGTCGCTCACCGGGCGATTCTAGCGGCCGGAACGTCGGGCCCGGAACGCCTCCTCGCGGCGCGTCCGCCCTCCCCCGTCGTCAGCGGGCTGCGGCCTCGTGCGGCCGGCCGAGCCCCCGGACGGACTCGATGACCACGGTCGTCGTGGTCCCGGGCGGAAAGATCGCTTTCACGCCGGCGGCCGTCAGCCCGGGCATGTCCTTCTCGGGGATGATCCCGCCGACGACGACGGACACGCCGTCGGCGCCGCGGCGGCCGAGCGCCGAGATCACCTCGGGAACGAGGACGTTGTGCGCGCCGGAGAGGATGGAGAGGCCGACGACGTCGACGTCTTCCTGGACGGCCGCGGCGGCCACCTGCTCGGGGGTCTGCCGGAGGCCCGTGTAGATGACTTCCATCCCGGCGTCGCGCAGAGCGCGCGCGACGACCTTCGCGCCGCGGTCGTGGCCGTCGAGGCCGGGCTTTGCGATGAGAACTCGAAGTGGTCTTCCCGTCATGGCGGTGGAATTCTAACCGGCCTCCGGTCCCGTTCCTGCTAGATTCTCCTCATGCGGCGCCGGATCGGGGACGTTCTCGTCGGCGGGAAAGCCATCTCCCAGGAGCTGCGGGACCGCGCCCTCGCACAGCAGACGAAACAGAAGGGGCGCCTCTGCACGAACCTGCTCGAGCTGGGAGGAGTCCGAGAGGACCTGCTCCTGCGTGCGTTGGCGGTGCAGTACGGAGTCGCCACCTGCACGGCCGCCGACCTCGCCGACATCCGCCCCGACATCCTCCGGCTCGTTCCGGCCAAGCTCGCCGCGAACCTCTTCGTCGTCCCGTTCAAGAGGCTCGGACGGAACCTTTCTCTCGCCATGCGCGATCCGAAGGACCTCCCGGCGATCGACGAGGTCTCCTTTCTGACCGGGCTCGCGATCACGCCTTTCGTCGCCCTCGACCTTCGGATCCAGCTCGCGCTCCAGAAGCACTACGGGATCGCCATCGACCCGCGTTACGCCGACCTCGCCGCCCGGCTCGAGGCGGGCGGCGGAGTGCTTCCGGTCCCGCCGCCGCGCACGCCCCGTCCGCTCGTCCGCTCGTCGTCGGCCGGGACCCGCCCCCTCGCGCCGGAGGTGCCTCTCGTCTCCGTGCCGGCCCCCTCGGCCGTTCCACCGGCCCCTCAGCCGAAGCCGAGCCCGCCCGCTCCGCCGGCGGCCGAGCCCGAACCGCCGCCCGCCGCGAGACCCGCCGCTCCGACCGAGATCGAGATGGAGACCCACGAGGAGGAAAAGCTTCGAATCAGCGGTCCGATCGTCCTCCCTCCCGAGCCGACCGACGCCGTCGGCGGGGAGGAAGTCGCGCCGCTCGTCGAGGAAGCGGCCCCCGCCAGCCTCGTGGACTGCCTCTCCCGCGCCGACTCCCGCGACGAGATCGCCGCCGCCGTCCTCCGCGAGGCGGGGCGGCTTCTCCGGCGCGCCGCGCTCTTCATCGCGCAGGCGGAGCGGGTGATCGGCTGGGCCGCCGTCCCGGAACCGCCCGACGGTCTCCGCTCGTTCTCGATCGGTTTCGCCGAGCCTTCGCTCTTCGCCTCCCTCCGGAACACCGACGGCTTCTATGTGGGCCCCTGCCCCGACCTGCCCGGCAACCGAAAAATCCTCGAGGCCCTCGGCTCGGACTTCCCCGCCCTCGTGGCCGCCGTGCCGGTGTCGCTCAAGGGGAAGAGCGTCCTCTTCCTCCTCGGCGAGGTTCGCCCCGGCGAGACCCCGCCGAAGGCGATGGAGCTCAAGCGTCTCGGAGCGTTGACGGCGATCGCCCTGGAGATCCTCCTCCTCCGGAACAAGCTCCGTAGCCTCTAGCAGGGACTTGGCTTACACTTCGCCCGAATGATCAAGAACGACCTCGTCAACCGCGTGACCGAGGAGACGGGCGTGCCCAGGATCCAGGCATCCCGGGCCGTCGAGACGATCATCGAGGCAATGCGTCGCTCGCTCGCGGGAGGGGGACGAATCGAGCTCCGTGGCTTCGGCGTCTTCCTCGTGAAGCGACGGAAGAGGGGAATCGGTCGTAACCCGAAGCGGCCGGACGAGCAGGTCGAGATCCCGCCCGGCTTCACGATCCGGTTCAAGCCCGGCAAGGAGCTCCGCGACCTGATGATCGTGGAGCCGGCGGCGACTGCCGCCGAGCCGGAGCCCCCCTCCACCCCGGAGCCGGCCTGAGCGGCCTCTTCCCGCCGAAACCCCTGTACCCCACGTCCGAGGAGCCCGGCCCCGTCCTTTCGTCGTTCGACCCGGCCGCAGGCGTCCCGAAGCCTGCCTGGACCGCACCGCCCCTCCGCCGCGAGCGCTGGTGGCTCCACGTCCTCCTCCTCGTCCTGACGTTCGGGACGACGTCGTTCGTCGGAGTACAGCTCGCTGCCGGATTCGACCCGCGCCTCGCCGTCGTCGATCCGCGCTCCGGGGTCCTCGGCATCACGCCGCAGCTCGTCCTCGCCGGCCTCGCCTACTCCGTCCCGCTGCTCCTGATCCTCCTCGCCCACGAGCTGGGGCACTACCTCGCCTGTCGAAAGTACGGGATCGACGCTTCGCCCCCGTACTTCCTCCCGTTCCTCCCGTTCGTTCCGCTACCGGGGACGTTCGGCGCCTTCATCCGCGTGAGGGAGCCGATCCACGATAAGAAGGCCTTGTTCGACATGGCGGTCGCGGGCCCGATCGCCGGCTTCCTGGTGGCGCTCCCGATCGCCGCCTGGGGGATCTGGCACACCCGCGTGAACTTCGACCCGCCCGGCGAGGGAACGATCTACTTCGGCTACCCGCTCGTCGTGAAGCTGCTCCAGCTGGCTCTGACCGGCCATACGTTCTCGAGCATCCACGTCGTGGAGCACCCGGCGTTCCTCGCGGCGTGGTGGGGCTTCGTCGTCACGGCCATCAACCTGATTCCGGCGGGGCAGCTGGACGGAGGGCACGCGATCTACGCGGTCTTCGGGAGGCGCCACCGGCTGCTTCGATGGCCCGTCCTCCTCGTCCTCGCGGGGCTCGGGTTCCTTTATCCGGGGTGGTGGCTCTGGGCCGCGATCGTCCTCGTCCTGACGGGGCTCCGGCACCCGCCCGTCCTCGACGAGGACGTTCCCCTCGACCCGCGCCGGAAGGCGGTCGCGGTAGGCGTCGCTCTCATTCTCTTCCTCAGCTTCGTCCCGGTCCCGATCCGGGAGTCAGACGACGTCGCGCCGTTTCGTCCGCCAGTGGAACGTGGCGGGACCGTCGTTCACGAGCTCGACCTCCATCGCGGCGCCGAAGCTCCCGGTCGCGACCGGGACGCCGGACGCGCGAAGCGCCGCGAGGTAGCGGTCGAAGAGGGGGCGCGCCTCCTCCGGCCGGGCCGCTCCCTCGAAGCCGGGGCGCCGCCCGCGTGAAAGGTCTGCGCCGAGCGTGAACTGGGAGACGGCGAGGACCGCGCCGCCGGACTGCGTCACGTCGAGGTTCATCTTTCCCTGACCGTCCTCGAAGATCCGCAGCTCGACGGTCTTCCGAGCGGCCTCGTCCATCGCGTCGGGACCGTCGCCCGGCTCGACGCAGCCGAAGACGAGGAGGCCTCGACCGATCTCTCCGACCGTCTCGCCGCCGACCCGGACGGCGGCGCGGGAGACGCGCTGAAGGAGGAGGATCATCGCGTCGATTCTCGCAGGGAGGCGGCGCAGCCCCTCTGATATCCTCGCCCGCCACTCGATCTCGATTGCAGGAGGAACGCCCATGGCGGGTTCCGTGAACAAGGTCATCCTCGTCGGCCACCTCGGGGCCGACCCCGAGATGAAGGCGCTCCCCTCGGGGATGCAGATGGCGAAGCTCCGCATCGCCACGTCGGAGACGTGGACGGACAAGACGTCGGGCCAGCGGCAGGAGAAGACCGAGTGGCACAACGTCATCGTCTACGACAAGCTCGCCGGGATCTGCGAGCGCTATCTCTCGAAGGGGCAGCTCGTCTTCATCGAGGGCTCGATCCAGACGCGGAGCTGGGACGACAAGGAGACGGGCCAGAAGCGCTACATGACCGAGATCAAGGCGCGCGACATGCGGATGCTCGGCGGTCGGCCCGACGGCGCCCGGGGCGGCGGCGCGGCTCCCGCGGCTCCCGAGCCGCCGATGGACGGGGACCCGGACGACAGCGTTCCGTTCTGAGGCTCAGAACCCGAACGCGGAGTCGTCCCGGCGCGCCCGGGGCTTCGCCAGGTCCGAGAGCCACCTCTCCCCTTCGGCCCGGAGCGCGTCCCACGCCTCCGGGCCGAATCGCGTCCGGGGATGGCCGTCAGAGCGGCGGCGAAGCGCCGCGATCCGCTCGAGCGCGGCCGGCTCCCGGTCGATCGATTCCGCCGCGAGAGTCTCGGCCGCCGCGGCGGCGGCGTCGAGCCCCTGGGAGACGATGAGGAGGTCGCAGCCCGAGCGCGCGGCCCGGACGACCCGCTCCGCGAACGGGATCGCCGCGAGCGCCCCCATGCCGAGGTCGTCCGAAAGGACGACGCCGTCCCACCCGATCCTCTCGCGAAGGATCGCGTGGATCCGCGGCGAGAGCGACGCAGGCGTCTCGTCTCCGGTGAAGCCTGGGTAGGCCGCGTGGCCCACGAGGACGCCGTCGGACGAGCGGGCGAGCTTCGTGAACGGGGCGACGTCCGTCACCATCAGGTCGACGTCGTGCGCGTCGACGACGGGGAGCGCACCGTGCGAGTCGACCGGCCCCCGGCCCAGCCCCGGGAAGTGCTTCACGCACGAGGCGACGCCGGCTCGGGCGAGCCCGTGCAGGAAGACGCTCCCGGCGACGACGACGTCCTCCGCGTGGAAGCCGAACGTCCGTCCCGCGAGGACGACGGCCCCCGTCCCCGGCTGCTCGAGGTCGAGGACCGGCGCGAGGTCGACGTCGAAACCGAGGAGCCGCGCCGCGCGTCCCATCAGGTAGGCCCCCTCGTGGACCCGGTCGACTCCCATCGCGGAGAGGGCGGCCGGCGACGGGAAGGCGAAGCCGAGAAGCGGCCCGAGCCGGTCGACCGGCCCACCCTCCTGGTCGACGAAGAGGAGCGGCGAAGGGTCGCAGGCCGCGCGGACCTCCGCGACGAGGTCGGCGGCCTGCTCCGCCGAAGCGAGGTTCTCCGGGAAGAGGAGGACCCCGGCGGGGCGGCTCTCGGAGAGAAAGCTCCTCTCCGCTGCGGACATCACGCTTCCGGCGAGGCCGACGACGAGGCGGGCACCGCTCATTCGAGCCCCTCCAGCCGCGCGCGGAGCGACGCGAGGAGATTCAGCGCCGCGAGCGGCGTGAGCGATTCGACGTCGACCCGGCGAAGCGCGTCGACGACGACCTCCTCCTGCCCGCGGAACAAGTCGAGCTGCGTCTCGGCGGGTGGCGGCGCGCCTTCGTGCTCGGCGAGACGGGGCCGGCCGCCGACGTCGAGCTGCTGCCTCTCGAGGTTCCGGAGGATCTCCTTCGCGCGCTCCGTGACGGCCGAAGGGATCCCCGCGAGCTTCGCGACCTGGACGCCGTAGGAGCGGTCGGCCGTACCGTCGACGACCTTCCGGAGGAAGACGACCTCCCCTTTCCACTCCTTCACCGACATCGTCCGGTTCTTCACCCCTTCGCGGACGAGGGCGAGCTCGGTCAGCTCGTGGTAGTGCGTCGCGAAGAGGACGCGCGCCGGAGCACCCGCGGCGTCGTGAAGGTGCTCCGCGATCGCCCAGGCGAGCGAGAGGCCGTCGAACGTCGCCGTCCCGCGGCCGATCTCGTCGAGGACGACGAAGCTCCGGCGGGTCGCGTGGCGGAGGATGTGCGCCGTCTCGGCCATCTCCGTCAGGAACGTCGACTCGCCGCGGGCCAGAGAGTCCGACGCGCCGACGCGCGTGAAGATCCGGTCGCAGAGGCCGACGGTCGCGGAGGCCGCCGGCACGAATGCGCCCGCGTGCGCCAGGAGGACGACCAGGGCGTTCTGCCGCAGGTAGGTCGATTTGCCACCCATGTTCGGCCCGGTCAGGAGGACGACGCGCGCGTCGCCGCCGAGGTCGGTATCGTTCGGGACGAACGGCTCCCGCCTACGGAGCGCCTCGACGACCGGGTGGCGGCCGTCGACGACCGAGAGGACCGGCTCGGCGGCGAGGCGCGGGCGGCACCAGCGTTCGGCGCGCGCGACCCTCGCGAACGAAACGAGGACGTCGAGGAGCGAGAGTCGGCCCGTGAGAGTCGCGATCGCGGCCGCCTCGGCCGTCGCCGCGGCGCCGAGCTCCCGGAAGATTTCCCCCTCCCGCTCCGCGAGCTTCTCGTCCGCCGACCGGAGCTTCTCGTCGAGGACGACGAGCTCGGGCGTGGCGTAGCGTTCGACGGAGGCGAGCGTCTGCCGCTTCAGGGCCTCCTCCGGGATCTTCGCCCGCGCCGACCCGGGGACCTCGAAGACGTGCCCGAAGACCTGGTTGAACTTGACGCGGAGCGTCGGGATCCCCCGCCGCGTCCGTTCGTCGGCCTCGAGGGCGCCGAGGAGCGTGGCAGCATCCCGCCGGAGCGCCCGGAGCTCGTCGATGGCGGCGTCGGCGCCGTCGCGGACAATCCCCCCTTCCTTCGTGGAGGCGGGTGGCGTCTCGACGAGCGTCGCCGCGAGGCGGGCCGAGAGTGCGTCCGGCGCTCCCGAGGGGAACGCGCGCCCCTCGGGCCGCAGCAGAGCCGACTCCGCGCCCTCCAGAAGAGGGCCGACGGCCGCCGCCTGCTCGAGCCCCGTTCCGAGCGAGGCCAGGTCTCGTGGCGTCGCGCTCCCGACCGCGACGCGAGAGAGGAGCCGCGGCAGGTCCGGGAGCCGCGAGAGCGCGGCCGCGACGGCCTCGAGGCGCGCGGGTCCGGCCACGAGCTCTTCCACGGCGTCGAGCCGCTCCTCGATCTCCTCCACCGACCCGAGCGGCTGCTCGAGGACCCGGCGGAGGGCGCGGGCGCCGAACGAGGTCCCGGTCCGGTCGACGACGGAGAGGAGCGTGCCGGTCCGGCCTCCGTCCCGGAGCGACCGGAACAGCTCGAGGTGCCCCTGCGTGACGGCGTCGACGACGAGGCCTCCGCTCGCCGACTCCGTACGGAGCCCCGTCACATGAGCGCAGTCGGACCGCTGCGTCGAGCGCGCGTACGCGAGGACCGCGGCGGCCGCCTCCACGAGCGGCCCGGAGGCCGGAAGGCCGAACGCCGAGAGGGTCGAGGTCCGGAAGTGCCCCTGGAGGAGCTCCACGGCGCTCCGTCCGCGCGGCGACTCGGAGGTCAGGACCGAGAACACCGGCGCCTCCGGCCCGAGCGCCTCGAGCATGCGGGCCACGTCGTCCCGCTCCGAAGGGAAGGCCACCAGCTCCTTCGCCGGCCGCCGCGCGAGGAGCTCGCCCGGCGGGGTCCCGTCGAGGCGAACGGCCGCGAACTCCCCTGTCGAGAGGTCGAGGAAGGCGAGGCCGGCCTCGTCGCCGCCGTACGCGATCGCGGCGAGGTCGTTCGCCTGGCGCGCGTCGAGGCGCTCCGGGTCGAGGAGCGTTCCGGGCGTGATGACGCGGACGATCTTCCGGGCG
>CAYVPO010000072.1:0-16973 GCA_964453825.1 uncultured Holophagales bacterium | reverse complement strand
CTTTCGGAGAGGGTCCTCGACCTCCTCGCGGGGGCGGCGATCCGCCGGGACGTGCCGGCCGAGACGATGCTCTGGACGCAGGGCTCGCCGCGCCGCGCCGTCTTCGTCATCCTCGACGGGAGCGTCGAGATCTCGCGCGAAAAGGACGGCGCGATCGAGCCGCTGTCGGTGGAGGGCCGCGGCGAGGCGGTCGGCGTCGGCGCGCTCCTCCACACCTCCGAGCACACGACCTCGGCGCGGGCGCTCACGGACGTCTCGATCATCGAGCTGCCGCGCGCGGAAGTGCGGGCACGCCTGATGGGCGACGCGGGGGCGGCGATGGACGTCGTCTCGCGCGTGGCGCTCGTCATGAACCGGCACCTCCAGTACCAGAGCTCGCGCGACGTCGGCGCCGAGAAGGGGTATGCGTCGGGGGAGACCCGCCGCGAGCACGACCTCCTCGGGGAGCGCGACGTCCCGTCCGACGCGCTCTACGGCGTCCAGACGCTCCGGGCCGTCGAGAATTTCCCGATCACCGGCATCCCCGTCTCGCACTTCCCGACGCTCGTCCGGGCCCTCGCGATGGTGAAGCTCGCCGCCGCGCGGGCGAACGCCCGCCTCGGCCTCCTGCCGGAAGAGATCGCGGACGCGATCGGGCAGGCCGCGCAGGAGGTGATCGACGGGCACCACCACGGCCACTTCGTCGTCGACATGGTCCAGGGGGGCGCGGGAACGTCGACGAACATGAACGCGAACGAGGTTCTCGCGAACCGCGCGCTCGAGATCCTCGGCCGCTCCCGCGGCGACTACGCCGCCTGCCACCCGAACAACCACGTGAACCTCGCCCAGTCGACGAACGACGTCTACCCGACGGCCCTGCGGATCGCGACGGTCTTCGCGACGCAGGGTCTCCTCGCCGCCCTCGAGCGGCTGCGGGTCGCGCTCGCGGAGAAGGGGGAGGAGTTCCGCGACGTCCTGAAGATGGGGCGGACGCAGCTGCAGGACGCCGTCCCCATGACGCTCGGGCAGGAGTTCGGAGCGTTCGCGGTGACGACGGGGGAGGACGTCGCCCGGCTGACGGAGACGGTTCGGCTTTTCCTCGAGGTGAACATGGGCGGGACGGCGATCGGCACCGGAATCAACGCCGACCCGCGCTACCCGGGGCTCGTCGTCGAGGAGCTGCGCAGCGTCACCGGCCTCGACGTCGTCCTCGCCGAGAACCTCGTCGAGGCGACGCCCGACACGGGGGCCTTCGTCATGTTCTCCGGGGTCCTGAAGCGCGTCGCCGTGAAGCTCTCGAAGATGTGCAACGACCTCCGGCTCCTCTCGTCGGGGCCGCGCTGCGGCCTGAACGAGATCAACCTCCCGCCGATGCAGCCCGGGTCGAGCATCATGCCGGGGAAGGTGAACCCGGTCATCCCGGAGGTCGTCAACCAGGTCGCCTTCCAGGTCATCGGCAACGACCTGACGATCACGCTCGCGTCCGAGGCGGGGCAGCTCCAGCTGAACGTCATGGAGCCGATCCTCGCGTTCAACCTCTTTCAGTCCGTCGACATGCTGACGGCCGCCATCGACACCCTCCGGCTCCGCTGCATCGCCGGGATCACGGCGAACCGCGAGCACGCCCGGGAGATGGTGGAGCGCTCGATCGGCATCGTGACGGCGGTCGTCCCGGCCCTCGGCTACGAGCGGTCGAGCGAGGTCGCCAAGGAGGCCCTCGCCACCGGACGGCCCGTGCGCGAGCTGATCCTCGAGAAGGGGTACCTGACCGCGGCCCAGCTCGACGATCTCCTCTCGATCGACGCGATGACGAAGCCGCGGCCGCTCGCGCCGGGAGACCGGACCGTCTGACCCACGAGCTCCCTCCCGGCGGGCCGATAATCGCCCGCCGGGAGGGAGCACCATGTCGAAGCTGATCGGGGTCCTGACGTCGGGCGGTGACACGCCGGGGCTGAACGCCGCTCTCCGGGCGGTGGGGAAGGCGGCGGAGCTCCGGCACGGCATGCAGGTCATCGGGTTTCGCGACGGCTTCCGCGGCCTGATGGAGAACCGCACGATCTGGCTCGACGACCGCGCCCTCTCCGGCATCCTCACCCACGGCGGCACGATCCTCGGAACGAGCCGGGACAAGCCGTACGCGATGCCGGTGGCGGGAAAGGTCGTCGACATGACGGACCTGATCGTGGAGAACTACCGGAAGCACCACCTCGACGCCCTCGTCTGCCTCGGCGGCGGCGGGACGCAGAAGAACGCGTTCCACCTGGCGAAAGCCGGGCTGAACGTCGTCACCCTCCCGAAGACGATCGACAACGACGTCGCGATGACCGACGTCACCTTCGGCTTCGACACGGCGCTCGGGATCGCGACCGAAGCGGTGGACCGGCTCCACTCCACCGCCCACAGCCACCACCGGATCATCGTCGTCGAGGTGATGGGCCACAAGGCGGGCTGGCTCGCGCTCGGCGCCGGCGTGGCCGGAGGGGCCGACGTCATCCTGATCCCGGAGATCCCGTACGACGTCGAGGTGATCTCGGGCGCGATCCTGAAGCGGTTCCGGAGCGAGAAGCGGTTCTCGATCGTCGCGGTCGCGGAGGGGGCGCTTTCCCGGGAGCAGGCTGCGACCGCGGCGAAGGCGAAGGAGCGCGACGGGAAGAAGGCGAACGGGCGACCGAAGGAGCGGGCTTTGGAAGGCGAGGGGCACGAGAGCGGGAGGGCGCTCGGCCTCGCTCGGAAGCTCGAGGAGCGGACGGGCCTCGAGTCGCGCGTGACGATCCTGGGGCACCTCCAGCGCGGCGGCACGCCCTCCGCGGCCGACCGCTTCCTCGCCACCCGGCTCGGCACGGCCTGCGCGGATCTCGTCGCGAAGCGGAAGTTCGGCGTGATGGTCGCCGCGCACGGCGAGGGAACGCGCCCCGTGCCGCTCGAGGACGTCGTGGGAAAGAGGAAGACCGTCCCGCCCGATCATCCGTGGGTGGCCGCCGCGCGGGCGGTCGGGACCTGCCTGGGGGACTAGCGAGAATCGAGACGAGCCGAAACGGCGGCGGGCCCCGCGGCCGGCCGCCGCTCGAGATCTCCTCGGTCCCGGTCTGAGCCCGTGCCCATCACCTCATGAGCCCGGCCGCCTCGAGCGCGCGCGGAGCGATGGGCGGTGGGTGAAGGGCGCGGGGTAGGCTTTGAGGATCACTTCTTCGTCGTGGAGATCTGCTTCGCCGTTCCGATGCCGATCGGGATCGACTTCGGCCTGGCCTCCTCCCTCTTCGGGAGCTCGACGGTCAGGACGCCGTCGACGAGGCTCGCGGAGATCTTCTCCGGGTCGACGTTCGCGGGGAGGGAGAAGGCCCGAACGAACCGGCCGTAGGCCCGCTCGACGCGGTGGTACGCCTTCTTCTCGGTCTCCTTCTCGAACTTGCGCTCGCCTTCGAGCGTGAGCACGCCGTTCTCGGCGCGGAGCTTGAGATCGTCCTGCGAGAAGCCCGGGAGCTCGACGTGGAAGACGAGCTGGTCCGGCGTCTCGCTGATGTCGACCGGTGGCGCCCAGGCGGCGAGCCCCGGCGCCTCTTCCGTGGTCCGGGCGGCGGGGAACGACTCGCCGAAGAGGCGGTTCATCTGGCTGCGGAAGGACTCGAGCTCGCGGAAGGGGTCGTTCCAACGGGTGATCATGATGAATACCTCCCTTTGAAGATCCGATTTCTGGCCCTGGGCTCCACTTCTTCATTGGAGGCCTCAGGTCCGTATTCAATGTATGATCTGATTGCGTGTTTGTCAAGTATGCTTCGGCGGAACTCCTCCTTCCGGGTCGACCAGATCGGACACCCGACGGAAGCTACATAAAAGTCATTTGTTTAGAGTGTTTTGTACGGCCTTGCCCGTAGGTACTGCCGCGGCCCCTCCTGCGCGGCCCCGAGCTGTTCCGAGGCCGTGAGCGGCCAATGGGGGCTCCGAAGGAGCTCCCGGCCAAGCAGCACCAGGTCCGCTTGCCCGGAGACGAGGATCCCCTCGGCCTGAGAAGGGTCGGTGATGAGACCCACGGCCGCGGTCGCGACCTCCGCTTCATTTCGGATCCGGGCCGCGAACGGGACCTGGTAGCCGGGTGCGGCCGGGACGACGGCCTTTGGGTGCATTCCGCCCGAGGAGCAGTCGACGAGGTCGACCCCGCGGGCCTTTGCTTCACGGGCGAAGACGACCGCCTCGTCCGGAACGAAGCCACCCTCGACCCAGTCGGTCGCGGAGAGCCGCAGGAAGAGCGGGAGATCGGCCGGCCAGGATGCCCGGACCGCTTCGACGACCTGGAGCGGGAAGCGCATCCGGTTCTCGAGGGAGCCGCCAAACGCATCGCCCCGTTGGTTCGCGATCGGCGAGAGGAACTCGTGGAGGAGGTAACCGTGCGCGGCGTGGATCTCGGCGACGAGGAACCCGGCGGCGGCCGCGCGGCGGGCGGCGGCGGCGAAGGCCGCGGCGAGGCGGGCCATCCCGTCGGCGTCGAGCGCCTCGGGAACCTGCCACCCCTCGTCGAACGGCACGGCGCTCGGCGCGTAGATCGGCTCCCACCCGCCGTCGGGCGAGAGCGCGCGGCCTCCGCCCTCCCAGGGGCGCCGCGTCGAGGCCTTGCGGCCGGCGTGCGCGAGCTGGATCGCCGGGACGGCCCCCTGCGCGGCGAGGAAGGAGGCGATCCGGGCGAGCGGGCCCACCTGTCTGTCGTCCCAGAGGCCGAGGTCGCCGGGGCTGATCCGTCCCTCGGGCGCGACCGCAACCGCCTCCGTCATCACGAGGCCGGCCCCGCCGGCGGCACGCGCGCCGAGGTGGACGAGGTGCCAGTCGTTCGCGAGGCCGTCCACGGCCGAGTACTGGCACATGGGGGCGAGGCCGATCCGGTTCGGCAGGGTGATCGAACGGAGGGGGAGCTTCTCGAAGAGCGCCATGCCGGAAGCCTACGGCAAGGACGGCTCGCGCCGCCGAGAGCGCCGGCCGGCCGCCGAAGGTCGCCGAGGCCTCCGCGAACCCGCGCGTCCCGGCGCCGTATCAGGAAGGGAGATGGTCAAGCTCCTCCTCTGGCTCCTCCTCCTCGTCGTCTGCTGGCCGCTCGCGGTCCTCGCGGTCCTCGCGCTCCTCGCGTGGCCCTTCCTCTGGCTCCTGTCGATCCCGTTCCGGATCGTCGGGGCACTCCTGGAAGGGCTCGTCGGGCTCGTCCGGGCGCTCTTCCTCCTTCCGGCGCGCCTCGTCGGCGGGCGGGTCCGGGCCTGACGGGGAGCCTCCCGGCACGCTAACCTCCGGACATGACCGACGCGCGCAACCGGCTCTTCCTCGTCTCGAGCTCCACCATCCACGGACGCGGATACCTCGACCACGTCGCCGACGCCCTCGCCTCGTTCCTCTCGGGCGTGAAGACGGTGACGTTCGTCCCGTACGCCCTCGCCGACCGCGATGGCTACGCCGCGAAGGCGCGGGAGCGCTTCGGGGCGCTCGGGATCGAGCTCCTGAGCGTCCACCAGGCCCCGGACCCGCGGGCCGCCATTCGCGGAGCCGACGCCGTGTTCGTCGGCGGCGGCAACACGTTCCGGCTCCTGAAGTGGCTCCAGGACGAAGGGCTCCTCGGGCCAATCCGCGACCGCGTCGCCGAGGGGATGCCGTACGTCGGCTCGAGCGCGGGAACGAACGTCGCGTGCCCGTCGATCCGGACGACGAACGACATGCCGATCGTCCCGACGGCGAACTTCCTCGCCCTCGGCCTCGTGCCGTACCAGATCAACCCGCACTACGTCGACCCCGACCCGTCCTCCACCCACAAGGGAGAGACGCGCGAGGAGCGGCTCCTCCAGTACCTCGAGGAGAGCCCGGTGCCGGTCGTCGGCCTGCGCGAGCCGGCGTGGCTCCGGGTCGAGAACGGCGTCTCGCGCCTCCAGGGCGAGCGCGGGGCCCGCGTCTTCAGGCGCGGAGCCGCGCCGTTCGAGATCGAGGCGGGCGCGGAACTCGAAGCGATCCTCCGATAGTGTCGGCCGGCTCGGGGGGGGAGCGCGGTTTCGGCCGCTGGAAGCTCGGGCGAGGCCGGGACTCCGCCCGACGCTAGAGGCCCGAGTCGACTGTGTCGCCACCGTGCGGGACGACGATGCCGGCGAGGCCGAAGTCGGCGAGGCCTTCGCAGGCCTCGTCCGCCTCGTCCCGGGTGCGGTAGGGCCCGAGCTTCACGCGCGTCAGCCCCTGGAACGGCTCCAGCCATGGCGACGGGTAGCGCTCCGCGAGGCGCGCCTTCAGCCGCTCGGCGTTCTCGACACTCGCGAAGGCGCCGGCCTGGACGGCCCAGGAGGTCGCGGCCTCGCCCGCGGCGTTCGTTCCGGACCGCGTCCGCCGGCCCGACCCGAGGGAGACGACCGAGAGAGTCACCGGGACGACGCCGTCGGCGACCGCGTCGATCTCGGCGGCGGCGGCGCGCGAGAGGTCGACGATCCGTCCGGCGACGAACGGACCGCGGTCGTTGACCTTCACGCGGACCGTGCGGCCGTTCTTCTCGTTCGTCACGTCGACGACGGTCCCGAACGGGAGGGCGCGGTGCGCAGCGGAGACGCGCTCCGGGTCGAAGACCTCGCCACTCGCCGTCGGGAGGCCGGCGAACTCGGCCCCGTACCAGGAGGCGAGCCCGCGCTCCGTCCCCTCGCCGGCGAGGTCGGGCGCTCCCCGCGCCGGGGGGCGCGAGGAGCAGCCGGGAAGGAACGCGGCGGCGAGCGCGAGCGCCGCGAGCGCCAGGCGCGACGCCGGCTTCGCCGCGAGCCTCAGACCTTCACCTCGACCGCCCGGCCCGACAACGCCTCGGCGCGCGACGCGAGGAGCGGGTCGACCTCGGCCGCGAGGAACTCCGCGACCTGCTCGGGCGCCCGGCCGAGGAAGAGGCGCGGATCGGCCGCCGCGGCGACCTCCTCGCGCGTCAGGCCGAACGACGCGTCGGCGGCGATCCTCTCGAGGAGGTCGTTCTCGCCCCCCGCGGCCTTCAGGCGGTCGCCCGCGGCCTGCGCGTGGACGCGGATCCGCTCGTGGAGCACCTGCCGGTCGCCCCCCTTCTTCGCCGCCGCCATCAGGACGTTCTCGGTCGCGAGGAACGGGAGCTCCTCGGCGAGACGCCGGCGGATCACCTCGGGGTGGACGACGAGCCCGTCGACGACCGCCTCCTGGAGGACGAGGAGCGCGTCGGCGGCGAGGAACGACTCGGCGAGCGCGAGGCGGCGGTTCGCGGAGTCGTCGAGCGTCCGCTCGAGCCACTGCGTGGCGTGCGTCCAGGAGCCGTTCTCGGCCGTCGTCAGGATCCAGCGCGCGAGGGCGTTCATCCGCTCGCACTTCATCGGGTTGCGCTTGTAGGGCATCGCCGAGGAGCCGACCTGCTTGGCGCCGAACGGCTCCTCGACCTCTTTCATGTGCTGGAGGAGGCGGAGGTCGTGCGCGAACTTCGAGGCCGACGCGGCGAGGCCGGAGAGGGCCGAGAGTACGAGGGCGTCCTGCTTGCGGGTGTACGTCTGTCCGGAGACGAGGAGGCGCTTCGGGAAGCCCATCTTCCCGGCCACCTTCCGGTCGAGGAGGTCGGCCTTCTCCGCGTCGCCTTCGAAGAGGGCGACGAACGAGGCCTGCGTCCCCGTCGCTCCCTTGCAGCCGAGGAAGCGGAGCTCGGCGGCGCGGCGCACGAGCTCGTGGTGGTCCAGGACGAGGTCCTGGAGCCAGAGGCAGGCCCGCTTGCCCACCGTCGTCGGCTGCGCGGCCTGGAAATGGGTGTAGCCGACGCAGGCGAGGTCGGCATGCTCGCGAGCGAACGCGGCCAGGCGCGAGATCACCCGGACGACGCGCCGCTCGAGCAGGGCGAGCGCGTCGCGGAGGACGAGGAGGTCGGCGTTGTCCCCGACGAAGGCCGAGGTCGCCCCGAGGTGGAGGTAGGCGCGCGCTTCGGGCACGGCGTCGCCGAGCGCGTGGATCTGCGCCATGACGTCGTGCTTCGTCTCGCGCTCGTACCTCTCGGCCGCGGCGAGCTCCTCGTCCGTCGGCACGAGGCGGCCCGCGAGCGCGGAGATCGCCCCCTCGGGGATCGGCAGCCCCAGCTCGCGCTCGCCCTCGGCGAGAGCGAGCCAGAGCCGGCGCCACGTCGCGAACTTGTGCCGCGCCGAGAAGAGCGCGGACATCTCCGCCGACGCGTAGCGCGCGGTGAGGGGGTTCTCGTACGCGTCCGCGCTCAACCCTGGTCCTCGAGGTCCTCGGCTTCGGGAAGGCGGAAGTCCTTCGCCTCGTCGGCGCCGCAGAGGGCGCAGTACGCGGTCGCGACCTTCCCCTTCCGGTCCAGCTCGAACGAGTAGCAGGGCGTCTCGCAGTTGTTGCAGATGATGAACTCCACGTCCTCGCTCATCTTCGTCTCCGCTTGGTATTCTCCCGCGGCTGCCACGGGGGTGCCACCATGCCGATCGCCGTCCACTCCGAAATCGGTCGCCTTCGCTCCGTCGTCGTCCACCAGCCCGGCCGCGAGATCGACCGGATGACCCCGGGGATGATGCAGGATCTCCTCTTCGACGACATCCTGCACGGCGCGCGCGCGCGGGAGGAGCACCGGCGGTTCCAGCAGGTGCTCCGGCTCTTCGCCGAGGTCCTCGAGATCCAGGACCTCCTGGAGGAGGTCCTCTCGGACGCCGACCGGCGCGCGCTCGTCCTCGCGGACCTCGACGCCGCGCTCCGGCTCGGCCCGGCCGTCACGGATCGCCTCGCCGCGCTTCCGCCCGAGCGCCTCGCGGCGGCCCTCGTCGAGGGGATCGAGCAGCCGCACCCCGAGATCACGGGCTCGATCGACTCCCTCTTCCTCCTTCCGCCGATCTCGAACTACTACTTCCAGCGCGACCCGGTCATCCCGGTGGGCGACCGGCTCGTCCGGGGCTCCATGGCGACGCCGGCGCGCCTGCGCGAGCCGCTCGTCTCCGGCGCCGTCTTCGAGCACCACCCGCGCTTCGCCCGCCCCGACGGCGTCTTCTGGTTCCACGAGTTTCGCGCCGCCTGGGGGAAGAACGTCTCCTACGCGCGGATGAGGCCCCACATCGAGGGGGGCGACGTCCTCGTCCTCCGCGAGGACCTCCTCGCGATCGGCTACTCCGAGCGGACCGAGGAAACGACGATCGAGCGCCTCTCGGAGGCGCTGAAGAAGGCCGGCTCGGCCGTGCGGCACATCGTCGTCGTCGCGCTCCCGCACGAGCGCTCGTGCATGCACCTCGACACGGTCTTCACGCAGGTCTCCGAGGGGGAGTGCCTCTGCTATGCCCCGATGATCCTCGCCGGAGGCGCGGAGGAGGCCGACGTCTACTCCGTCGACCTGACGCACGACGAGATCACCTGGACGCCGGAGCACGACTTCCTCTCGGCCCTGAAGCGCCGGGGCCTCGACCTCGAGCCGATCCCGTGCGGCGGGAGCGACCCGATCGACGAGCAGCGGGAGCAGTGGACCGACGGGGCGAACGCCTTCGCCGTCGCGCCGGGGGTCATCGTCTGCTACGACCGGAACGAGAAGACGGCGGAGGAGCTCGACCGGCACGGGTACGAGATCGTGCGGGACGAGGACCTCCTCCTCGGCCGGCGCGAGATCGACCCGAACGGGACGAAGAAGGTCGCCATCCAGCTCTCCACGACCGAGCTCGCCCGGGCCCGCGGTGGCCCGCGCTGCATGACGATGCCCCTCGTGAGGGAGCGGCTCGGCTGAGCGGCGTCCGCCTCTCCCTCGGGGCCGTGGCGCTCGCGGCTGCGCTCCTCGCCGGATGCGGCGGCCCCGGGCCGCCGCCGGCGCCACCGGCGAAGGCGGAGGGCTCTGCTGCGCTCGTCTCGCTCTCCCGCGTCCCGCTTCGGGCCGAGCCGTCGGCGAAGGGTGCGACCGTGGCCCTCCTCCGGCGCGGCGCGGAGGTGAAGGTCGAGGCGTCCGAGGGGGCGTTCGCCCGCGTCACCACGAAGGACGGCCGGAGCGGCTGGATCGAGTCGGGGAGCTGGGAGACGGCGGGCGAGAAGGAGGCGCGCGAGCGGCGGGCGGAGGCGGTCGGCCGATTCGCGACCGTTCCGGGAAAGATCGTCGTCCCTTGCCCGGTCTACCTCGCCCCCGACTTCGGCGCGGCGCGCTGGGGGGAGCTCGAGGACGGCGACCCGGTCGAGGTCGTCCTCGCCGACCACGACTTCCTCGGCGTCCGGCTCCTCGGGATCGACCTCGCGTTCGTCCCGGCCCACGCCGTTCGCTACGTCCCTCCTGCCGTCCCGACGCCGCCGATGCCGGCCCCAGCGGCCCCGGAGGCCGCCGCCGCGCCGGGGCCCGGCGGGCCGGTCGACGTCCCCGCCGGAGGCATTGGAGCGGAGACGGCGTCCGACACCTCGGCCGAGCCGTACACCGCGCTTCCGTTCGGTGCGACGGCCCCCGTCCTGAAGACGCGCGTCGAGCCGACCTATCCCGCCGCGGCCCGCAAGGCCGGGATCGGTGGGGACGTCGTCCTTCAGGTCGTCGTCGAGCGGGACGGCACGATCGGGAGCGTCTTCGCCGTTCAGGAGGGGCCGCTCGGCCTGACGACGGCCGCGACGGACGCCGTCCGGCGGTGGGTCTACGAGCCTGCGCGCCTCGACGGACGGCCGATCGCCGTCATGAAGACGGTGCGCGTCCGCTTCCAGGCCGCCGTCCCCTGAGCGGCGGCCTGGCGCCGCAGCCTCCTATAATCGTCGCACCGTCCTCATGTACGAGCTCGTCTACGAGGTCGAAGGCCGACCGCAGCGTTTCCGCCTGACCGGGACGGAGGTCTTCCTCGGCCGGTCGAGCGAGAACGAGATCGTCCTGAACGACTTCTCCGTCTCGAGGCGGCACGCGGTGATCCGGCAGGAGAACGGCGCCTGGCTCGTCCTCGACCAGAACTCGACGAACGGCGTGAAGGTCAACGGGAAGTTCGTCGCCTCCTCCCCGATCCTCCCCGGCGACGTCCTGACCGTCGGCACGTTCTCGCTCACCGTCCGGGAGGAGGCGCCCTCGGTCCGGCCTCTCCCGCCCGTCCAGGCCGTGGGGGAGTCGTCGTCCACGTTCATCCGGTCGATCGCCGACTTCAACCGGGAGTTCCACCTCGAGGACTCCGTTCCCGAGGAGGAGGGCGACGCCCTCTCCGCTTCCGGGAAGCGTTCGACCTCGGCCGTCGCCCGGAGCAAGATCTTCGAGATCCTCGTCCAGGTCGCCAAGACGCTGATCCTCGCGCGCGAGGTCCACGAGGTCCTCGGCCGGGTCGTCGACCTTCTCTTCGAGCACCTGCCCGTGGACCGCGCCGTCGTCGTCCTCGTCGGGGACGAGGGGGGGCTCGTCCCCATGCTCGCCCGGCAGCGGGGGAAGGAGCCGGGAGAGGCCGAGGAGATCTTCTCCCACACGATCGTCGAGTCGGTCGTGAAGAACCGCGTCGCCGTCCTCACCTCCGACGCCCTCGCGGACGGCCGCTTCGAGGCGGGGCAGTCGATCCGGATCCAGCAGATCCGCTCGGCGATGTGCGTCCCGCTCTGGAACCAGGACCGGGTCATCGGCGCGCTCCACGTCGACACGCCGCTCCGGGTCGGGAGCTTCACCGCCGACGACCTCGACCTCCTGACCGCGCTCGGCAACTTCGCCGCCGTCGCCATCGAGAGGGCGCGCCTCCAGCGCCGGATCGAGCGGGAGGAGCGGATCCGCGAGCGCCTCTCGCGCTACCACTCCCCGGGCGTCGTCGAGGAGATCGCCTCCGACGCGAGCGGCGTCATCGAGCGCGTGAGGACGCGGAACGTCACGGTCTTCTTCGCCGACATCGTCGGCTTCACGAGCGCCGCCGAAGGGATGGAGCCCGACGCGCTGTCGCGCTTCCTCTCGACCTTCTTCACCTACGCGGCGGACGCGATCTTCGCGCAGGGGGGGACCCTCGACAAGTTCATCGGCGACGCCGTCATGGCTTTCTTCGGCGCCCCGATCGTCCAGCCCGACCACGCGCGCCGGGCGGTGGCGGCGGCCGCGAAGCTCGTCGAGAACGTCAAGGCCTGGAACCTCGAGCGGGTCGCGCGCGGCGAGCCGCCCGTCGCCGTGAGGATCGGCGTCAACACCGGCAACGTCGTCGTCGGCGACATCGGCTCGGCGCAGCGCGTCGACTACACCGTCCTCGGCAACACCGTGAACGTCGCGGCCCGGATCGAGGAGTACGTCGCCGGGCCGAACGAGGTCGCGGTCGGCGAGGAGACGGCGCGCCTGACGGCCGAGGACTACGCGTTCGAGCCGCTCGGCGACGTGAAGCTCAAGGGCCTCTCGCGCGGCCTGCCGTGCTACCGCGTCAAGCTCGACGCCCGCGGCGTCCCGCTTCCGGCGCCGCGCTGAATGCCCCCGAGCCTCGACCGCCTCGTCTTCCTCACCTCGAACGCCGGCAAGGCGCGCGAGGCCTCCGCTCTCCTCGGCCGACCGGTCGAGGCGCGCGGGCTCGACCTCCCCGAGATCCAGTCCCTCGACTTCGTCGAGGTCGTCACCGCGAAGGCCCTCGCCGCGGCGGGGCAGCTCCGGGTGCCCGTCCTCGTCGAGGACTCGGGCCTCGCGCTCCCCGGCTGGAAGGGCTACCCGGGTCCGCTCACGAAGTACGCGGTCGGCGCGGTCGGGGAGGCGGGCTTCGCGCGCCTCGCGCACGTCTGGGGCGACCCGCGCGCCGAGGCCGTCTCGACGCTCGGCCTCGCCTGGCCCGGCGCGGCTCGCGCCGAGGTCGTCGTCGCCGTGGGGCGCGTCCCCGGCTCGCTCGCGGCCGAGCCGCGCGGCTCGAGCGGCTTCGGCTGGGACGTCATCTTCGTCCCCGAGGGAGAGACACGCACGTTCGCGGAGATGAGCGCCGAGGAGAAGAACGCCCGCTCGCACCGCGCGAGGGCGTTCGCGGCGCTCGTGGAGCGGCTCGGGATATCCTCCCGAGGCGGCGGAGGGGTGACTTCGTGATCGAGCTTCTCGGCAATCCCTGGTTCGCGGCGAGCTTTCTCGTCTTCGCGGCCGCCGTTCTTGTCTTCATCGCGCGGCGCAACAGGGCAAGCGAAGAGGCGGCGAAGGGGCCGACCTCTTCGTCTCGTAAGGCCCGATCGGAATCGGCCCCCCGCGCCGCCAGGCCGCCCGCGAACCCGGCGGCGGAGCGACAGGGCCCCGGGGCCTCTCCCGACACCCCGGGCCTCCCGTCCGGCTTCCGAGACCTGGCATGGGGGAGCGCCCTGGTCGAGGGGATGCAGCTCGTCGCAGAGGACGGCGAGCACCGATTCCTGTCCCGCCCTACGGACTCTTTGAGGATCGGGCGAGTGGTCCTCACCTCGATCACCTACGTCTACCAGCGCGGTCGGCTCCAGGCGGCCGTCATCGAGCTGCCGGCGCCGGGCTTCGAGCTGCTCCAGCGCCAGCTCCGGGAGGACTGGGGAGCGCCGAAGGTGCTGAAGACGGACCAGAAGTACGCCTGGACCGACGCGAGGGCGGGGGACGAGGCGACCCAGGCGATCCTCGAGAAGCCGCCCGCGAGCCGGACCGCAAAGCTCGTCGTCTCCGCGAAGGCCGTGAGCGCGGCCCGCACCCGGGAGTCGGGGACGACCGACGCCGGGGCGTAGGTCCTTCCGGTTGCGACCGGCGCAGGGGCGTCGGGAACCCGGCGGCGATCGCCGCGAGGAGCCTCGAGATCAGGGACGATCATCGGCTGCATGGTGGCATCGCGAGCACCGACCACCATCGCTCAGGCGGCCCGGAGGCGAAATGGGAGCTCTTCTCTTCTTCTTTCTTTGGGGCATCGTGATCGTCGGTGGGCTTCCGCAGCGCACGCAGGAAGCTCTCGAGTTTCGCTTCGGATGGTGGTCCGCGAAGGTGGCGGGTCTCCTCAGCGCCGCTCTCGAATTGCATGCGGGATACCGCCTCGTGCGCGTCACGCTGGCCGCGTTCTCCATGGAGCGCGTGTCGGTGACGGCGACCGCCATCTTGTGCGCCATTTCCGCGTTCCTCCTTCTCGAGGGACTCATACGGTTCCTGGTGACGTACCGGATGGGCGACCTGGCCCTTCCGTCTCTCCCCGTGTGGGCGGTCGCGCGGCTCATCGGGCGCCTGCGTTCGATCGGCCGAGGCGCCTCCGCGACAGCGTGATGCCCTGCTCGAAGGCCGCACTCGAAGCGAGAGCGGGCGCAGTCGAGAGGATCCGACGCTTCCTCCGCGGCTTTCGTAGAACCTGGGGAAGCGTGAGCGCGTCTGAAGCAGTCAGCCAGGAAGGAGCGCGGTCACGATCGGCACTCGACGATGGAGGACTCGGTCGAATGAAGAAGCTGCTCCATGAATTCAGTGGTCCTCGCCGAGGTCCTGGTGTGCCACTTGTTCCGGTCGCCACGGTTCGGAGCCCACTCCTGCCGGTCGCGCGGGCGAGAGGCGGGCGAAGAGCTCTGAATCTCATGCTGGCCATCGGGATGGCGCTGGCGGTCGCAGAAAGGCTGCAGGCCTCCGAGCCAGAGGCAGCTGGGGACGGTGCCTTCTCCGTCGAAGATGGCTCGGGTCGACGGCTCGGTTTCATCTCGTTGCCTTCGGTGAGGGCTTTGACGCCGAACCGCTATCTCACGGTCTTCGAGTCGCCGGACGGTCGGGTCCTCGTGGCGACGAAGCAGCGGATTCCCGCCCGGCTGGAATGGACCTCGTACAGGGACGCCGCCTCCGGCGAAGAGCTCGTCGTCTGGAGCGCCCTGGGCTTTGAGAAGATCGGCCTGAGGCTGCCGACGATCTTCGCCTTCGGGAAGGACACTCTCGGCTGGAGCCTCGAAAGGCAGCTGAACCGTGCTGAGAACGCTCGTCGGGACGAGAGCGTCAGGTCCTGGCTCTCGTCCCGGTCACCGTCCTTCGCGAAGCTCGTCGCTCGAGCGGTCGAGGCGTCGATCGTCGCGCAGAGGGCGAGGGTCGACGCGCCGAACGCGAAGGGGTTTCTCCAGATCCTCCTCCCGATGGTCCCGCTCTACTCGGCCTATGGCTCCTCACAACGCGGGCGGCCCGAGGGGACGCTTCGGCTTCTCGAACCAGGGTCCAGGGAGGCCGTGCGACTGCTCTCGAACGCAGGGCCCGAAACGCTGCCCACTCTCCCGGGGCCGGATACCTCCCGTAGCTGGTCGGGGTCCATATCGGGCGGGCGCGAGGAGCCGCTGGGGTGGCTCGGTCTCGGCTGGGAGAAGGCCGGGAAGGACGGAGGGACAGGAGGGACGATCGCGACGCTGGAATGGAGAGAAGGACGGCGCCAGGAGCGGGTTTCGTTCCTGTTCCTGGGGCCGGCCGGTGGGCACATCGCGCGTTTCGAAAGGAGGATCGGCGGCGACTGGTCGACCGCCGCGGCGTGGCAGGGCTTCGGAGAGGTCGAAGGCGACGGGTGGTGGGTCCCGTTCCTCGTCCACGACCGAATGGGCCAGGACAGGAAGCCCGACGGCGTGGAGATTCCGCCCTCGGGCGACCGCGAGAGGCGGCGGGCCCGCTCGGCCCTGCTCGACGCGTTCCAGGGGGCGATGGGGAGGAGCGGGCTCGCCGAGCCGGAGGCCGCCGAGACGCTCTATCGCTGGCAGCGGATCTTCAACCTCCCGGAGGTGAAGGAATCGCTCCCCTCGATCGTCCCGCTTGCCGACGTCCTTTCCGACGCTCCGATCCCCGTTTTCCGAAACGAGGTGGACGAGCCGTGGGCCGGGACGGTCGACCTGAAGGACGTCGTCGCTCGTTGATACACGTCGAGAGGCGACGAGGCGTCGCGAGTGAAGGGCTCATGCGTGGCGTATCGTCCCGAGCCGAGATGAGAGCCCGCACCGGCCGAACCGTCGTCCTCGCCCTTGCCGCCCTTTTTCTCGCTCCGCCCTCGCTCGCGAAGGAGGAGAAGAAGGTCTTCGTCCGGACCGAGGTCGAGTCGACGAGCGGAGACCCGATCCGCGTCCTCCAGGTCATGGACGTGACCCACGCAAGGGCCACCGCCCCGGAGTCTCGCGGAGTGCAGCTCTGGTCCGCCGGGCCGGAGGTGCGTTTCATCATGATGTACACGGTCGCCCCACCGACTCGCTGGTCCTTTTCGCTCATCGGGGCGAAGGAACGACAGGTGGTGACGTTCCGGAAGGATCCGAAGCTCTCTCAGCTCACGTCGGAGGAGCTCGCGCGGGGCACCGGGGTCCTCCAGGTCGGCGACCGGGAGCTGGTTCTGAACCGGAGCGATGCCCAGGCCGCGGCGGTGAGAGCTAGGGTCGAGAAGCTCCTCCTCGAGGCCTTCAGCCCGGAGGAGCTGCGGGCGATCCGGGTCGCGATCGATGCGGTCGGCCGCTGCCCGATGTTGATGCTCGCCAGGGGCAGCCTCCTGCCGGTCATCGCGCCGGACGCTTACACCCGCGGTGGCCGCCCGTGCACCGCGGCCTTCCGGGACGTCCCGGCCGACGAGCGAGACCGGACGTGGGAGCTTCCGTTCGTGACGAGAGAGCCGACCGTCGATGAGTTCCTGAAGGCGGACGCGGAGATCTCGCCCGGCGTGACGAAAGGAATGAAGCGATGACCCGGGGCCTCCACCGGCTCTTCGTGGCCGTGCTGTTCGCGACAGGGATCTGCGCACGGGCCGAAGAGCCGACCCCCTGGGCCGGCCCGGTCCGGACGGGGACGATCCTGGCGGGAGATGTCGCGCTGTTCTCGTACGAGCTGCGCGAGACCGACCCGCTGAAGATGCCCCTCTCGAGGGAGCTGATCGTCTGCCGGCCGCGCGGGGAGCTGTACCGGCTCCGGGTCACGAGCCGGAAGGTGGATTACGCGCTCGAGCTCGGCTACCACTCGCGTGTGAAGCCGGTCGAGCCGGAGGTCTTCATCGGGCCGGTGCCGACGAAGGACGCCCCGTTCCCTCGCGTCCCGGAGGACCCGACGGGGCTCTTCACGGTGCCGCTGACGAAGCTCCGCGCGGGGAGCGAGGAGCTCGACTTCTGTATGCCCAGCACGAGCCACCGCCAGCGGGGGGAGCACCCGTGGGAAGGAGGTC
>CAYVPO010000071.1:8094-17112 GCA_964453825.1 uncultured Holophagales bacterium | reverse complement strand
GCCGCGGCGGCCGCCTGGCGGCGCGCTTTCTCGTCGATGCGGGCGTTCATCTCCGCCTCGGTCTGCCGGCGGCGCTCCTCCTTCTCCTTCGCCCGGGCCCGCTCCTGGGCCTTTCGGGCGCGGATCTCGGCGATCCGCTCCGCGATCGGGATCTCCAGCCGCTCGGCGGCCCGCTTCGTGTAGTCGAAGCCGGGGAGCGTCACGCGCGGGAGCCGCTTGCCGACGGCCCGCTCGATCGCGGAGAGGTCCCCCTCCTCGTCGGGGGCGACGAACGTGAAGGCGTCGCCCGTCGCCTCGGCGCGGGCGGTCCGCCCGACGCGGTGGATGTAGTCCTCCGGGACGTGAGGGACGTCGAAGTTGACGACGTGCGAGAGCTCCTCGACGTCGATGCCGCGCGCGGCGATGTCGGTCGCGACGAGGACGCGGTACTTCCCGTTCTTGAAGCCGGCGAGCGCCTCGGTCCGCTGGGCCTGGGAGCGGTTGCCGTGGATCCGCTCGCAGGCGACGCCGTGCTTCTTCAGGAAGTCGGCGAGGCGGTTCGCGCGGTGCTTCGTCCGCGTGAACGTGATGACGCTCCGGATGTCGCCCCGCGAGAGGAGCTCGAGGAGGAGCTGGGACTTCAGCTCCTGCGCGACCGGGTAGATCGCCTGCGTGATCCCGACGGCCGGCGCGGACTTCCGCTCCAGGTTGATCGTCGCGGGGGCGCGCAGGATGTCGCGCGAGAGCTCGGCGATCGGGCCCGGCATCGTGGCCGAGAAGAGCATCGTCTGCCGCTTCACCGGGAGGTGCCGGAGGACCCGCTTGATGTCGGGGAGGAAGCCCATGTCGAGCATCCGGTCGGCCTCGTCGATGACGAGGATCTCCAGCTTGTCGAGCTTCGCGTAGCCGAAGCGGAAGTGGTCGAGGAGCCGGCCCGGCGTCGCGACGAGGACGTCGGCGCCGGCGCGAAAGGCGTGCTCCTGAGGGCCCATCCCGACGCCGCCGAAGACGGCCGCGCTCGTCAGGGGGGTGTGGACCGCGAGCTCGCGCGTGTGCTCGTCGATCTGGGCCGCGAGCTCGCGCGTGGGGGTGATGACGAGGACGCGCGTCGCTCCGCGGGGCTTCCCGATGAGCCGGTGGAGGATCGGGAGCATGAACGCCGCGGTCTTGCCGCTCCCCGTCATCGCGCAGGCGAGGAGGTCCTTGCCGGCGAGCGCGGGGGGGATCGCGTCGTTCTGGATCGGGGTGGGTCGCGTGAAGCCGAGCTCCTTGACGCCGCGGAGGAGGTCGGGGTGGAGGCCGAAGGACGAGAAGGGCATTCCGTGTTCGCTTTCCGCGCAGCCGACGGCCGCGCAAACCCGACACCTTCTCACGGACCCCGGCCGATGTAAAACCGGCGCGGGAGCACGCCCCCGCGCCCGCTACAGGTTCTGCCGGAAGAAGGAGACGATCCGCTGGTTCACCGCGTGGCGGGTCGGCTGGTCGCGGGGCCCGTGCTTCATCCCGGCGAACGGCACGAAGACGTACTCCTTCCGGGCCTCGTTGAGCGCGTCGGCGAACGCGATCGACTGCTGCATGTGGACGTTGTCGTCCGCCGTCCCGTGGAGGAGGAGGAGCTTCGGCCCGAGCTTGCCCGCGTGGGTCAGGGGCGCCGTCGACTCGTACTTCTCCGCGTTCTCCTTCGGGAGCTTCATGTAGCGCTCGGTGTAGATCGAGTCGTAGTACTTCCAGTGGGTCACGGGGGCACCGGCGACTGCGGCTTTCCAGAGCTCCGGCGCGCGCGTCGCGGCGACGAGCGTCATGTAGCCGCCGTAGGACCAGCCGGAGAGACCGAGGCGCGACCCGTCGACGAACGGGCGCTTCTTCAGCTCCGCGATCCCCTCGAGCTGGTCCGCGAGCTCCACCTCGCCGAGCCGCTTCAGGATCGCCGACTCGAACGCGTGGCCCCGCCCGCCCGAGCCGCGCCCGTCCACCGCCCAGACGAGGAAACCGTTCGCGGCGAGGACGTGGTCGAGGAGGGAGGTCGCCCCCCACCTCTCCTGGACGACCTGTGCGTGCGGTCCGCCGTAGACGTAGACGACGACCGGGTACTTCTTCGCCGGGTCGAAGTCGGCCGGCTTGACGAGGCGCGTGTAGAAGAGCGTCCCGTCGGAGCCGCGGAAGGAGCCCATCTCCGTCGTGGCGAGGGCGAAGTCGCCGAGAGAGGTCTTCGGGACGAAGACGCTCCGGACGGGTGTCCCGTCCCCCCGCCGGAGGTCGACGCGCGTCGGCGTGTCGACGGCCGACCAGGAGTCGACGACCCAGCGGCCGTCGGGGGACGGGATCGCGGCGTGCGTCCCCTTCCCGGAGGTGAGCCGGGTCAGGCCGGTCCCGTCCAGGCGGACGCGGTAGAGGTGGCGCTCGCGCGGGTCGGCCTCGGTCGCCGTGAACGTGACGCTGCCCGCCCGCGCGTCGAGACGCGGGTCGTCGGTGATCGCCCACTCGCCGCGGGTGACCGGCCCGACGAGGGTGCCGTCCATCGCGTATCGCCAGAGGTGGAGGAAGCCGCTCCGCTCCGACAGCCAGAGGAAGCCCGAGCCGTCGGGGAGGAAGATCGGCGGCTCGTGCGCGTTGATCCAAGTGGCCGACGCCTCCCTGAGGAGGCTCCGCGGGCCGGCGCTGCCGGAGCGGTCGAGGAGGAGGGCCTCGATCTCGGTCTGCGTCCGGTCCATCCGCGTGAAGGCGACGGCGGAAGAGTCGGAGGTCCAGCTCAGGTCGGGACCGAGGAGCTCGCGTTCGCCGTCGAAGGAGACGGACCGGCTCGTCGTCGCGAGACCGGAGCGGTCCCAGGTCGCGATCCTCACCGAGGGGGCCGCGTTCGGGTCGCCCGGCTTCGGGTAGCGCTGCGGGAGGTGCTTCCCGTTCGTCGGGAGGAAGTCGACGAGCGGGTACTCGGGGACCTTCGAGACGTCGAGGCGCAGGAACGCGATAGCCGAGGAGTCCGGCGCCCACTCGTAGGCCCGTCCCCCGTTCCGGCCGGCCAGCTCCTCCTCGTAGACCCAGTCGAGGCGACCGTTCAGGACGGTCGAGCTTCCGTCGAACGTCAGCCGGGTCGTCCGGCCGGACGCCACCTCGACGAACCAGAGGTCGTTGCCCTTCACGAAGGCGACCTTCGCGCCGTCGGGTGAGAAGAGCGGGAGCTCTTCGGCGGAGGCGTCCGCGGTCAGTCGGCGCGCTGCACCGGCCCCGAAGACGTAGAGCCAGAGGTCGTCCTCGGCGGCCACGACGAGGGCGGTCCCCGCCTCGTTCCACTTCGCGTCCGACAGGGGGAGAGACCGCGGCTTGCCGTCCTTCCCCGTCCCTTCGGCCGGGATCGCGTCGAGGAGCTTCTCGGTCTTCCCCGTGGCCGCGTCCTCCTGCCAGAGCACGGTGCGCGCGCCCGGCTCGGAGCTCTCGCGCTTCAGGTAGGTGAACCGGCTCGCGTCGCGCCAGCGGAGGCCGGTCGGCGCGGCCTCGACGAGCGGCTCGGGGGCGTGGACCCTCTCGAGCGTCAGCGCCGGCTTCCCGGCCGGCAGTCCGGCGAGAGCTGCGAAGGGCATCGCGGCGGCCAGGGCGAGGAGGGCGACCGGGAGGACGGGGGACGTGGCGCGCATCGCCGGGGACGATAGCCGAAAAAGAGGCGCCCCCCGGCGTGCCGGGGGGCGCGGGGCGCGGGCCGTCGCCCGCGAGGATGCGTGCGGGGCTACTTCGCCGCGGGGGCGAGAGGCTTCATCGTGAAGGGGTCCCGGAGCGGAAGGTCGGTGAGCTTTCCGCCCGTCAGCTCGGGGAACTTCACCGGGTGCTTCGGGTCGGGGTTCAGGAGCTCGTCCTTCTTTCCGACGGCGAGGACGGTGACCGCGTCCGTCGCGAGGAGGCGCCTGGCGACACGCTGCACGTCGGCCTTCGTCACCTTCTCGATCCGGGCGGCGTAGCTCTTGTAGTACTCCGGGTCCTTCGCGTAGCGCCCGGTGAACTCCTCGTCGAGGAAGACGTTCACGGTCTGGGCCTTCGTCGCGAAGTTGCGGGAGAGGGTGTCGACGAACGAGCTCTTCGCCGTCTGCAGCTCCTCGTCGGTCACCTCGGCGTCGCGGACCTTCGTCATCTCCTCGAGGACGATCTGCGTCGCGTAGGCGCACGTGCGGGCCTTCGACTGGAACGAGGCCCGGAACGTCGCGGGGTACCAGACGCCTCCGACGATCCCGGAGCCGGCCGAGTAGGCGAGCCCTTCGTCGGAGCGGACCCGGTTCGTGATCCGGCTCGTGAAGCCCCCGCCGCCGAGGACGTCGTTCATGACGAGCGCGGCGTCGTAGTCCGGGTCGGTGCGCGGGAGCGCCGGGAGCATCACGGAGACGCGCCCCTGGTTGACGTCCTTGTCGACGAGATAGAGGCCGGGGGCCATGGCGTGGCTGGGCGCCGGGACCGGAGGCGCGGCCTTCCCCTTGTAGGGCCACTTCGCGAAGAGGGCGTCGAGCTTCGCGATCATCTGCGCGCGGGAGACGCCCTTTCCGAAGTCGCCGGCGACGGCGACGGTCACGTTCCGCGGGTCGACCCACTCGCGGTGGAACGCGAGGAGGTCCTCGCGGGTGATCGACTCGAGCGAGGCCTTCGTCGTGTAGCGGTTCGTGTAATACCCCTCGCCGAAGGCGAGGAACCCGCGTTCGCGCTGCTCGATGTCGGCCGTGTCGTCGTTGCGCGACTTCATGTCGTTGAGGAGCTGGTCGCGGCGGAGCGTCAGCTTGTCGTCCTGGAAGCGGGGCGCCGTGAGCACCTCCCGCAGGATCGCGAGCCCCTCGTCGAGGTCCTTGGCGAGGAGGTTGAGCGAGACGGTGCCGCGGTCGGTCCCGTAGCTCGAGTTCAGGGAGGCGGCGAGGAACGCGAGCCGCTCCTCGAGCTCCTCGGCGGACTTCGTGGCGGTGCCGCCGCGGGCCAGGAGGTAGCCGGCGAGCTCGGCGAGCCCTTCCTTGCCGGCCGGGCTCAGGTACGTGCCGCCGCGGAGCGTGACGTTGACGGAGACGAGCGGCAGCTCGCGGTCCTCGGCGACGTAGGCGACCGGGCCCGACTTCAGGACGGTCCGGTACTCCTTCGCCGACGGAGGCTGGTAGGCGAACTTCGGGTAGGTCAGCTTGTCGGGGTGGGGCGGGACTCCCTGGGCCGCGGGGGCGAGGAGGAGGGCGCCGAGGAGCGCGAGGGCGGAGGTCCGCACGAGGTTCTTCATCGTCTTCACCGTCCGGCTCCTCACTTCTTCTCTCCGGCGGCCTCGAGCTCGGCGAGGCGCTCCTTCGCCTTCGTCAAGAGCAGCTCGAAGCCCTTCTTCATCTGGGGCGGCACCTGGGCCGCCTGCGTTTCCATCTGTCCGAGGTTCGCCTTCAGCTTCTCGGCGTCCTTCTCGGCGCCGATCTGCTGGAGCGCCTGCTTGATCATCGGCCGGACCTGCTCGGGGACGTCGGCGAGGGCGGCGTCGTCGGCCGAGGGGGCCGAGCCCGCCTTGCGCGAGACGAGGGCCGTCGCCTGGTTCTCCTTCACGAGGTAGGTCTGCGCGACCCTCTGGACGTCGGCGGCCGTGACGGCCTCCAGCTTCTTCGGGCCGGAGTTGATCTCCGTCCAGTCGCCGTAGGCCTCGTTGACCATCAGCTGGAGGAGGATCGGGAAGTTCGAGGAGAGGCGGCGGAACGAGTTCGCCGCGACGTTGTTCTTCACCTTCCGGAGCTCGTCGGCGGGGACGGGCTCCTTCTTCAGCCGCTCGATCTCGGCGAGCGCCTTCGCCGCGACCTCGGCGGGGACCTTCCCCTCCTTCGCCTCGGCGCCGATGCCGAACGAGCCGGCGTACTTGGCGGGGCCGACGAAGCCGTTGTGGACGGCGTAGGCCTGCGTGGCGACGGCGTCGGCGGGGAGGACCATCGACTTGTAGAGCCGCCCCGTCCGGCCGTTCAGGAGCTCGGCGAGGATCGCGAGGGCGTAGGAGTCCTTGTGCTGGAAGGGGACGGTGCGCCAGCGGATCTCGGCAGTCGGGTTCGTGTCGGCCTCACCCTCGAAGCGGAGGTCGTACTCCCACTTCGTCGGGAGCGTGGTCACCTCGGGGGGGGCGACCTTGCCCCGCGGGATCCGGCCGAAGTACTCGTTCGCGAGCTTCAGCGCCTCGGCCTCGTCGAAGTCTCCGACGAGGACGGCCGTCAGGTTGTTCGGGGCGTAGTAGGTCGCGAAGTAGTCGTCGGCCTGCTGCTTCGTGATGTTCGCGACGTCCGAGGCGTAGCCGATCACGGGCCAGGTGTAGGGCGTCGAGTGCCAGAAGATCGAATCGAACGCCTCGTCGAGCTTCCCGGTCGGGGTCGACTCGACGCGGAGCCGGCGCTCCTCGTAGACGACGTCGCGCTCGGCGTAGAACTCGCGGAAGACGGGGTCCTTCAGCCGGTCGGACTCCATCCAGAACCAGAGCTCGAGCTTGTTCTTCGGCACGGTGATGAAGTAGGCCGTCATGTCGTTCGACGTGAAGGCGTTCATCCCCGAGGCGCCGTTCTTCGTGTAGATCCGGTCGAACTCGTTCTTGACGAGGAGGTCGCGCTGCTCCTTGACGAGCGCGTCGAACCTCGTCTCGAGCTCCTTGTAGCGGGCGGTCTTGTTCTCGGGCTTCATGAGGTCGTCGACCTCGCCGCGGCGCCACGCCGCGCGCATCTTCGACTCTTCGGCCCGCATCTCGTCGCGGAGCTTCTCCTGCTCCTCGATGACCTCGAGGTCCCGCTTCGGGTCCTTCGAGCCGAGCGTCTTGGTCCCCTTGAACATCATGTGCTCGAAGAGGTGGCTGATGCCGGTCATGCCGACGCGCTCGTTGGCGCTGCCGACCTTCGCGACCCAGCCGGCCGACACCGACGGCTCGTCGGGGCGGTGGACGAGGAGGAGCTTCATCCCGTTCGGGAGGACGTGCTCCTCTCCCTTGACTTCCTGGGCCGCGGCGGGTCCCCCGAGGAGGAGCGCCGTCGCGGCGGCAGCGACGAGGATCTGTCTGCGGATGGTCATGGACACCTCACCTTGTCGGATATGTACGGCGAAAAACCGGATCGGGTTTCCGATCCGGCCTCCGATGTCGTTTCCTGAGAACGTTTTGCAGGACATGGGCCCGCCGCGCGGGCGGGCCAAGGGCGGGGAAGGAGGGCGTCAGAGGAATCGCCGGACCGCCTCTCTCCAGAACGGCCAGTCGTGGCCGAAGACGCCGGGCCAGAACTCGGAGCGGACGCCGATCCCCTTCCCCTCGAGGAGGCCGGCGAAGTGCCGGTTCTCGCCGACGAGAGGGTCGTGCTCGCCGGTGGCGACGATCCACTCCACCTGTCGGAGCGCCCGGACGGTCTTCTCGTCCGCGTTCGCCACGAACGCCTCGGGGCAGTGGTAGTAGCAGAGGTCGTCCCAGTAGCCGTCGAGGAACTGCCCCACGTGGTAGATCCCCGAGAGGAGGACCGCTTTCGTGACGAGGCCGGGGTAACGCCCGGCGAAGCTCGCCGCGTGGTAGGCGCCGAAAGAGGCCCCGCAGACGCCGAGGTCGGGGCGGTCGGCGCGGTGCTGGACGTAGGGGACGAGCTCGTGCCGGAGGTACCGGTCGTAGTCGTCGTGCCGCCTCACCCGGTAGGCGGGGGGAGCGTTCCGGTTGTACCAGCTCTCGGTGTCGACGGCGTCGACGCAGACGAGCTGGATGTAGCCGGCGTCGACCTTGTCGGCGAGGGCGCCGGTGATCCCCATGTCCTCGTTCTGCCAGAAGCGCCCCATCGACGTGGGGAAGAGGAGGACCGGGTAGCCCCGCTCCCCCAGCCAGAGGAACTCCATCGTCCGGCCGAGGTGATGGCTCACCCAGGCGTGGTACTCGCGCCTCATGGGCGGAGTCTATCGGGAGCGGAGCTTTGCGGCGTCCCCCGGGTCCGATACGATCCCGGCACGGAAGGCGCCGCATCCGAGGAGGTCCGCATGAGCGTGAAGACGATCGGGGTCCTCTTCGGGATGGAGGACACGTTCCCCTGGGCCCTCTGCCACGAGATCAACGAGCTCGCCCGGCGCCGCAGCCTCGCCGTGAAGGGCGAGCCGGTTCGGGTGGGGCACGTCTCGCAGGAGCAGGCGTTCGGCTACGACGTGATCCTCGACCGGATCAGCCACGAGGTGCCGTTCTACCGGACGCTCCTCAAGTGCGCGGCCGCCCGCGGCGTTCAGGTCGTCAACAACCCCTTCTGGTGGTCGGCGGACGACAAGTTCTTCGACAACGTCGTGGCCCGGGCGGTCGGCGTCGCCGTCCCGCGGACGGTCCTCCTGCCGCACAAGGAGCACCCCCCGAATACGACGGACGCCTCGTTCCGGAACATGACGCTCGTCGACTGGGACGAGGTCTTCCGCTACCTCGGCTTCCCGATCTTCCTCAAGCCGGCCTACGGCGGCGGCTGGAAGGACGTCTGGAAGGTCCACAGCCGCGAGGAGCTCTTCTCGGCCTACGACCAGACGCGCGACCTCACGATGATGGCCCAGGAGGCGATCGAGTTCGAGGACTACTACCGCTGCTGGGTCGCCGGCCGGCGGAAGGTGCGGATCATGCCGTATGCCCCGAAGGAGCCGCACGAGGCGCGCTACTCGGCGGTGGCCGGGAAAGCCGTCCCCGACGACATGGCCCTCCGGGTCACGAAGGACGCGCTCGCGCTCTGCGACGCCCTCGGCTACGACATGAACACGGTCGAGTTCGCCGTGAGGGACGGGATCCCCTACGCGATCGACTTCATGAACTGCGCCCCCGACGCCGACCTCCACTCCGTCGGCGAGGACAGCTTCCGCTGGATCGTGACGGAGATGGCCGAGACGCTCGTCGAACGGGCCCTCCACCCGGTCCCGTGGGAGCCGACGGGGAGCTGGCCGAAGGCGCTCGGCCTCCTGCCGCGCTGAGGCTCGGCGGGCCGGGCGCCTCCGGGCTCACTCCTTCGGGAGGGGGGCTCCGGCGAGATAGAGGTCGATGACCGCGAGGGCGTCCTTCCGCGGCTCCTCGTTGGGCCAGAGCGCGAC
>CAYVPO010000071.1:0-7994 GCA_964453825.1 uncultured Holophagales bacterium | reverse complement strand
GTGGTGCTCCTCGCTCTTGTCGATGAAGAGGTGGGTGAGGAAGACCTCGATCGGGGCGTCGTCGGGGAGGGCGGCGAGCTCGGCGGCCTGCTTCTCTCGGAGGGCGTCCATCTCCCGCCGGTTCCGCGTTTCCCAGTCGGCGTCCGCCTGGCGCGCCTCCTCCACGACCCGGGCCTTCTCCGCCGACGTCATCGCGAGAAAGACGAGACCGCCCGCGAAGGAGAGCGCCGCGAGACCGGCGAGAGCGACGCCGGCCGGGCGGGGCCAGCGGGCGGCGGCGAGCGAGGCCGGCGCGGACCAGAGGAGGGCGCCCAGGATCGCGGCGACCGCGAGCGGGAGGAGAAGGCCCCCCGCGAGCCCGACGGCGGTCCGGGAGGAGTACCGCACCTCCAGCGAGAACATCGCCGCGGCGGTGGAAAGGATCCCGAGCCCGACGACGGTCGCGAGGACGGCGAGGGTCGGGATCCCGGGGGACCGGCTCACCCAGTCGAATCCCCCGTGTCCGACGCAGGCGAGCGCCGCGACGAGGACGAGGACCCAGGCCGCCACGGGCAGGAGGAGGACGACGATGAGCCCCATCGCGTCCGGTCCGCCCGGCGGCCGAAGTGTGAAGAGCTTCGTCGTCAGGGCGAGGGCGAACGTGAGGAAGACGGCGAAGCCGAGGGCGGCGGTACCGAGGCCCGGAAGGAGCGTTTTCATGCTTTTCGGGCGCGGATGCTACCCGAAGCGGGCCAGTGGCCTTACCGGGACGCGGCGCAGGGCCCCGAGGCCGGAGCCCGACCGCCGAGCGGAGCGTCAGGGAGCCGTCTTCGAGGTCCCCGTGGAGGTCTTCTGGGCGATCTTCCACTCGCCGTCGGCCTTCTGAAGCGACAGCTCGTCGACGAAGAAGACCTTCGGGTCGTCGACCGCGACGAGCGGAGCAGGGGAGAATGCGCCCGTCGCGCCGGTGCGCGATGGAGGTGACGGCGTGAGGGGAGTCGGCGCGGTCGTGGTGGTTCTCGCGGGAGGGATGCTCCTGGCCGTGCCATCCCGGAAGCAGGCGGATCTCCTTCTCGTCGGCGGCAAGCTCCTCACGATGGACCCGGCGCGCCCCGTCGCGTCGGCCGTCGCGATCGCGGGCGACCGAATCGTGGCCGTCGGGAGCGACGCCGAGATCGACCGCCTCCGGGGCGAGGGGACGCGCGTGATCGACCTCGCCGGGAAGACGGCGATTCCGGGGTTCATCGACGGGCACGCCCACTTCGTCGGGATCGGCGACGCCCGCATCGCGCTCGACCTGCGGGGCGCCGCGAGCTGGGACGAGGTCGTCGCGCGCGTCGCGGCCGCGGCGAAGGAGGCCCGGCCGGGCGAGTGGATCCTCGGGCGCGGCTGGCACCAGAAGGAGTGGGCCTCTCCGCCTGCGCCGAACGTCGAGGGGTTCCCGCTCCACGCCTCGCTCAGCGCGGCGACGCCCGCGAACCCCGTCCTCCTCTCGCACGCGAGCGGCCACGCCGCCTTCGCGAACGCCGTCGCGCTCGAGCGGGGCGGCGTCGGGCGCGACACGAGGGCGCCGGACGGCGGCGAGATCCTCCGCGACGCGTCCGGCGAGCCGACCGGCCTCCTCCGCGAGACGGCCGAGGACCTCGTCGCGGCGGCGCTGCAGAAGGACCTCGCGCGGCGGACGCCGGCCCAGGTGACGGCCGACCTCGACCGGCGGATCGACCTCGCCGTCGAGGAGTGCCTCCGGAAGGGGATCACCTCGATCCACGACGCGGGGAGCTCCCTCGACGTCGTCGCGCGCTACCGGCAGCGGGCCGAGGCCGGCTCGCTCGGCGTCCGCGTCTACGCGATGCTCTCCGCCTCGAACGAGGAGCTCGAGCGGGAAGCGGCGCGGGTCCGCGTGATCGGCGCCGGGCGGAACCACCTCACCGTCCGCGCGGTGAAGAGACTCGCCGACGGCGCGCTCGGCTCGCGCGGGGCGTGGCTCCTCGCGCCGTACGCCGACGCTCCGGGGACCGGGCTCTGCACGTACCCGATGAAGGACCTCGAGCGGACGGCCGAGATCGCCGCGGCGAACGGCTTCCAGCTCGGCACTCATGCGATCGGAGACCGCGCGAACCGCGAGGTCCTCGACGTCTACGCGCGCGTCCTCGCGAGACACCCGAAGAAGGACCTCCGCTTCCGGGTCGAGCATGCCCAGCACCTCGACCCGGCCGACGTCCCCCGCTTCGGGAAGCTCGGCGTTCTCGCCATGATGCAGGGGATCCACTGCCCCTCAGACGCATCGTTCGTCCCGGCGCGCCTCGGCGCGACGCGTGCGCGGGAAGGGGCCTACCCCTGGCGGCGGCTCCTCGACGCGGGGGCGCGGATCGGGAACGGGACCGACGCCCCGGTCGAGGACGTCGACCCGATCGCCTCGCTCCACGCCTCCGTCACGCGCCAGCCGAAGAAGGGAGCGGTGTTCTTCCCCGAGCAGCGGATGACGCGGATGGAGGCGCTCCGCTCCTACACCGTCGCGAACGCGTACGCCGCGTTCGAGGAGGAGCTGAAGGGGACGCTTTCCCCCGGCAAGCTCGCCGACGTCGTCATCCTCTCGAAAGACGTCTCGACCGTTCCGGACGAGGAGATCCTCTCGGCCGAGGTCCTCACGACGATCGTCGGCGGGGAAGTCGCCTACTCCGCGGTCCGATGACGCGTCTCCGCTCGGCGTGGGCCGAGCTGAAGAGCCGCGCTTTCCCTCCGGAGGCGGTGACGTTCCACCTCGGGGCGTGGAGCCGCGGGGCGCTCTCCGAGGAGGAAGGAGCGGCCGCGCGAGCGCTCCTCGAGGAGGTCGGCGCCGAGCGGCTCCTCGTCCTGCATGGCTCGGCGATCCGGCTTCGGGGCGAGACGGTCGTCGTCGTCGGTCCGCCGGCGATCGGCAAGTCGACGGCGTGCCGGACGCTCGTGCTGAGGGAGGGCGCGTCGTGGCTGGAAGACGGTCTCGTCGTTGCGGCGGAGTCCGGCGGCCTCTGGACGCTGATCGAGACGGGGACCCTCGCCGTCCTCCGCCACGCGGCCCTTTTCGCGGCCGGCCCGAGGAGGTTCCTGGGCCAGCCGGGCGGTCGCGAGCGGGGGGGCGCCGGTCGGGGCTCGGCTGTCGGGACGCGGCTTCACCGATTCCTCGACCGGCAGGCGTTCCGTGCCGGCATCCTCCTCGCCGGGCGCCAGGCCGACACGTCCGCCCGGCGGCGCCTCCCGATCGACAGGGTCGTGGTCGTCGACGACCCGCAGGGGAAGGAGACATCCTGGGAGACCGACGGACGGAGGATGACGCCCCTCGCCGACGTCGCCGCGCGCGCCCCATCGGGGGTCGCGGTCGTGCGTTGCCCCGCGGCCGGCTCCCGGACGGAGGTCTGGCGGGACCTGGAGCTCGCGCTCGGCTCCGAGGGGGCCGGTCCTTCCTCGACGCCTCTCTCCGGTGAGAGCCGGAAGCCCTAGACCTCCTCGAAACGCCGATCCCGGAGGTGCCCGATGGTGCGAGCCGCACTCGATTCGGAGACGTCTCTCCTCCTCGACCTCCTCGCGGAAGCGTTCGAACGGAAGTCGTGGCACGGCACGAACCTGCGCGGCTCCTTCCGCGGCCTGACCGCCGCGGAATCGGCCTGGCGCCCGGGCGAGGGGCGGCGTAACGCCTGGGAGATCGCCCTTCACGCCGCCTACTGGAAGTACGCCGTGCGACGCAGGCTGACGGGCGAGAGGCGGGGCTCGTTCGCGATCGAAGGGAGCAACACGCGGCCCGGGTGCAGCTCCTGAAGAGGCTCCGCGAGGCGTGCCGAGGCTCGAACGGATTCATGCCGGAACGGGAGCCGTCCCCGGAAACCCACCGGCGGCTCTCCCGTAGAACGACGGAACGAGACAACGGAAGAACACCGTCCGCGGGAACGCCCCGCGGCCGGGAGAGATGCCCCTTCGGGGCGGACACGAAAGGAGACGACCATGGCCGGAAAGGTGAATCCCATTCCCGAGGGGTACGGAACCGTCACCCCCTACCTCTGCGTCAAGGGCGCCGCGGCCGCGATCGAGCTCTGGAAGGAGGCGTTCGGGGCGGAGGAGCTCTACCGGATGCCGGGGCCGGGGGACATGGTGATGCACGCCGAGGTGAGGATCGGCACCTCCATCGTCATGCTCTCGGACGAGTTCCCCGACTTCGGCCAGCTCGGGCCGACCTCGCGGGGCGGGTCGACCTGCACGATGATGCTCTATGTCCCCGACTGCGACGCCGCTTACAAACGTGCCGTCGAGGCGGGCTGCACCTCGGTGTCGGAGCCGAAGGACGAGTTCTGGGGCGACCGCTTCGCGAAGGTGACCGACCCCTTCGGCCACCAGTGGGCGTTCGCGACCCACGTCGAGGACGTCTCGCCGGAGGAGATGCAGAAGCGGCTCGCGGCGATGTTCGAGAAGGGCTGCTGAAGCCGGGGCGGCGGGGCCGGGGAGCCGGCTCCGCTGCCGTTCGCGCGGCGCCGGACCGGCTCCTTCCGTGTTAGCTTCGTTCACTTCCGAGAGAAGGAGACGCTCGCAGATGAAGAAGCCCCTCGGCCTCGCGGCCCTGGTCCTCCTGGCCCTCGTCCTCGCCGCTCCGCCCGCCGCGGCGGACGCCCTCAGCCTGGAGCTCGGGCTGCACGGCGGCCTCGTGAACACGAAGGACGGCGAGGGGGGGAGCTTCCTCGGCGGCGCGCAGGCGCGCGTCAACCTCTTCTGGATCGTCGCGGCCGAGGCGCGCGCCTCGTACTACACCGACAGCTACGACCTCGGCGACCTCGGCTCCGTCGACGTCGAGAACATTCCGTTCCAGGTCTCCGGGATGATCTACCCCATCAAGCTCCCGAAGATCGGCGTCTACCTCCTCGGCGGAGGCACCTACAGCAACCTGAAGGTGACGGGGACGAGCGTCGTCCAGGGCGAGGTGACCGAGAAGGGGTGGTCGACGCACGTCGGCGCCGGCATCGACCTGAAGGTCGGAGAGAAGACGACGCTGAACGGCGACGTGCGGGCCGTCTTCCTCGACGCCAGCAGCGTCGACGAGCTGATCGACAGCGTCCGGAGCAACTACAAGGGCGACTTCTGGACCGTGACGATCGGCCTGAACTACAAGCTCTTCTGACGGCAGGCGCCGCGGGCGGCCGGCTCCGGCCGGCCGCCCGCGGTAGCACGCCCGCCGCCCGGCTCGCTGGTAGCATCCCGCGCCGATGCCCGCCTCCAGCCTGCTCGCCCTCCTCGACGACATCGCGACCGTCCTCGACGACGTCGCGATCCTGACGAAGATTGCCGCGAAGAAGGCGACCGCCGTCGCCGACGACGTCGCCGTCCTCTCGAAGGTCGCGGCGCAGAAGACGGCCGGCGTCCTCGGCGACGACCTCGCGCTGAACGCCGAGCAGGTCACCGGCGTCCGCGCGGAGCGCGAGCTCCCGGTGGTCTGGGGCGTCTTCAAGGGCTCGCTCGTCAACAAGGCGATCCTCGTCCCCGCGGCCCTCGCGATCAGCGCGGTCGCGCCGTGGGCGGTGACGCCGCTCCTGATGGTCGGCGGCCTCTACCTCTGCTTCGAGGGGTTCGAGAAGGTCGCGCACAAGCTCCTCCACCGGAAGGGAGAGGACGAGGCCCGCCACGCCGAGCTCGCAGAGGCGCTCCTCCGGAAAGACGTCGACCTCGCGGCGATCGAGAAGGAGAAGATCAAGGGGGCGGTCCGCACCGACTTCGTCCTCTCGGCCGAGATCATCACGATCGCGCTCGGCATCGTCGCGAACGTCCCGTTCGGCACGCGCGTCCTCGTCCTCTCGGCCGTCGGGCTCGCGATGACGGTCGGCGTCTACGGCCTCGTGGCCGGCATCGTGAAGCTCGACGACCTCGGCCTCTACCTCCGGCAGAAGGAAGGGGCGTCGCGCCTCGCGCGGCTCCGGCGCTCCCTCGGGGGAGGGATCCTCGCGGCCGCGCCCTGGCTCATGCGGCTCCTCGCGGTCGTCGGCACCGCGGCGATGTTCCTCGTCGGAGGAGGCATCCTCGTGCACGGTCTCCCGCCGCTCCACCACCTCGCCGAGGGGCTCGTCGCTCGCGGCGGCCTCGTGGGCGGGATCGGCCCGGGGCTCCTCGGCGGGCTCGTCGGGGTCGTCGCCGGCGGCCTTGCGGTCGGGGTCGTGACGGCCGGGGGACGGCTCTTCCGCCGCAAACGCTGAGAAGCGGAAGGCGCGGCCCTTCTTCCGCGCCCCCCGCCCCGGCCCGGGACTACCGCGTCGCCTTCAGCTCCAGGAGCGCCGTCGTGATGAGCGGCGCGACGATCGTCGCGTCCGACTCGATGACGAACATCGGCGTCTCCTCCGTCAGCTTGTCCCAGGTGATCTTCTCGTTCGGGGTCGCGCCCGAGTAGGAGCCGTACGACGTCGTCGAGTCGGAGATCTGGCAGAAGTAGGCCCAGGGCTTCACGGGCTCCTGCAGGTCGTACTTGATCGACGGGACGACGCAGATGGGGAAGTCCCCCGCGATGCCGCCGCCGATCTGGAAGAACCCGACCCCGGCCCCTTCCGCCAGGACGCGGTACTGATCGTAGAAGGCGGCCATGTACTCGATGCCCGACTTCACGATGCCCGCGCTGCACTCGCCGAGCTTGACGTGCGAGGCAAAGATGTTGCCGAACGTCGAGTCCTCATAGCCTGGGACGACGATCGGGAGGTTCGCCTGCGCGGCCGCGAGGAGCCAGCACTCGTCGGCCTTCCCCTGGTGGAGATCGGCCGGCACCGTCTGGACGAGCTCGTAGAAATACTCGTGCCAGAAGCGGCGATCGCCCTTCTCTGTCGCGCGCTTCCACATCGGAACGACGAATTTCTCGACGGCGCGGAACGCCTCGTCCTCCGGGATGCTCGTGTCGGTCACGCGCCGCATCCGCTCGTTCAGGATCCGCGTGTCGTCCTGCTTCGTGAAATAGCGGTACTCGGGGAAGTCCTTGTAGCCGTGGTGCGCGACGAGGCGGAACAACGACTCTTCGAGGTTCGCTCCGGTGACCGAGAGGCCGTGGATCAACCCCGCGCGGATCGCCGGGGCGAGCGTGATGCCGAGCTGCGCCGACGACATCGCCCCCGCCACCGCCCAGAACATCCGGCCACCGCCTTCGATGTGCTGGACGTACGCAAGGAGCGCATCCCGCAGCGCGCGGGCGTTGAAATTCTTGAAGTTTTGGAGGACGAGCGCGAGCGTTGGGAGGGCGGGTGTCGACATGGTTCGTTGCGAGGTGGGGACGACGAAAGGCGCCGTTTCGCGCGACAGTAGCACGACTGGAGGCACGCCGTAGCGTGAGGGCATCAGGATGCTCGGCCGTGAGGCACCTGGAACGTGGAATGCACCCGTCGCAGGGACATGAGCACGTCACCCGAGCGGATGGATGGGATCGAACAGGTCCGTGAGATCCTCGTCGGCGCGATTCACCGCGATCTGGAGCGGAAGCTCGCGCGCCTGGAGTCTCGCTTCGCCTCACGCCTCGGCGAGCTCCAGCAGGAAGCCCGCCGGCGCACGGACGTGATCGAGGAGCACCATCGGACCGAGACCGAGAAGCTCTCCGTTCGTCTCGAGAGCGAGCTGCTCGAGATCAAGGAGGCGCTCCGCGCGCTCACCCGCGAGAACCGCGAGAAGGTCTCGTCCGTCGAGCAAGAGGTCACGAAGCTCGAGGAGAGCTTCGTCCGCACGCAGCACGAGCTCCGTCAAAAGCTCCTCGACCAAGCGAAGTCGTTTTTGGACGAGCTGTACAAGACGCGCGACGAGCTCACCGAGACCATGAACCACGAACTCGGCTCGCTCGAGCTCGTGTCGTCTTCAGGGTTCGAGCCCGAACAGGAGCCCCATGCCTCCCGAGAAGACGTCGAGGGTCACTCCCATTGAGCCCCGACGCTGGCGGATACGACGACGATGCGCCGAAGTCGACGACGACGCGCGCAGCTTCGAGCGGCTCCGGCGCGTGATCCTGGGGCCGGAGCAGGCGCGCATCGATCACCTCG
>CAYVPO010000070.1:0-17152 GCA_964453825.1 uncultured Holophagales bacterium | reverse complement strand
ATGAAGCGGGGTTTTCTCGATCCCCCCGAACCCCCCGTCGCCGCGGCCGCGGCCGCGGCGAGGACGTGACATGACCGACGATCCCGAAAAGCCCCCCGTCCCCTCCGAGCAGCGGATCCCCGTCTCGATCGAGGAGGAGATCCGCCGCAGCTACCTCGACTACGCGATGTCGGTCATCGTGGGCCGCGCCCTCCCCGACGTCCGCGACGGCCTGAAGCCCGTCCACCGCCGCGTCCTCTACGGGATGTGGGAGCAGGGGAACCGGCACAACCGCGCCTACAAGAAGTCGGCCCGCATCGTCGGCGACGTCATGGGCAAGTACCACCCGCACGGCGACGCGTCGATCTACGACACCGCCGTCCGGATGGCGCAGGACTTCTCGATGAGCGAGCCGCTCGTCGACGGGCAGGGGAACTTCGGCTCCGTCGACGGCGACAGCGCCGCGGCGATGCGGTACACCGAGGTCCGCCTCACGGCGCTCGCCGAGGAGCTCGTCGGGGAGGACATCGACAAGGAGACCGTCGACTGGTCGCCGAACTACGACGGCTCGCTGACGGAGCCGAACGTTCTGCCGGCGAAGTTCCCGAACCTCCTCGTGAACGGCGCGGAGGGGATCGCGGTCGGCATGGCGACGAAGATCCCGCCGCACAACCTCCGCGAGGCGTGCGACGCGGCGATCCTCCTCCTCGAGAGGCCCGACGCGGGACTCGACGAGCTCCTCCGCGCCCTTCCCGGACCCGACTTCCCGACGGGCGGCATCCTCCTCGGCCGGCGCGGCGTCGTCGAGGCCTACCGGAGCGGCCGCGGGATCATCCAGGTCCGCGGCCGGGCGGAGATCGAGGCCTCGGCGCGGGCCGACCGCGAGTCGATCGTCATCACCGAGATCCCGTTCCAGGTCAACAAGGCGCGCCTCATCGAGCAGATCGCCGACCTCGTGAACGAAAAGCGGCTCGAGGGGATCTCCGCGATCCGCGACGAGAGCGACCGGGACGGGATGCGCGTCGTCGTCGACCTGAAGAAGGGCGAGAACGCGAACGTCCTCCTGAACCGGCTCTACCAGCTGACGCCGCTCCAGAGCTCCTTCGGGATCATCTTCCTCGCGATCGTCGAGGGGCAGCCGCGCGTCCTCCCGCTGAAGGACATGCTCCGGCACTTCCTCGACCATCGCCGCCAGGTCGTCGTTCGCCGGACCCGGTTCGACCTCGCGAAGGCCGAAGCGCGCGCGCACATCCTCCTCGGCCTCGCGCTCGCACTCTCGAACCTCGACCGCGTCATCGCGATCATCCGGGGGTCGAAGGACCCCGAGGAGGCGAAGCGGCGCCTCACGGAGGAGGTCGCCGTCGACCTCCCGGCCCTCACGCGGTTCCTCGACCTGCCGGCGCTCGACCTGTCGCCGCGTGCCCGCCGCGACGGCGAGCTCGTCCGCCTCGACGAGGTGCAGGCCCAGGCGATCCTCGAGATGCGCCTCCAGCGCCTCACCGGCCTCGAGCGGGAGAAGATCGTCGCCGAGTACAAGGACGTCCTCGCCCTCATCGCCGACCTGAAGGACGTCCTCGCCCGGCCCGAGCGGGTGGCCGCGATCATCCGGGCCGAGCTGACCGACATCCGCACCCGGTTCGGCTGCGACCGCCGGACGGAGATCTCGACCCTCGAGAGGGACCTCGCCGACGAGGACCTCATCAAGGACGAGGCCGTCGTCCTGACGGTGACGCGGGGCGGGTACGCGAAGCGGACCCCGCTCTCCGTCTACCGCGAGCAGAAGCGGGGTGGCAAGGGACGCACGGGGGCCGCCGCGACCGAGGAGGACGTCGTCGAGCACCTCTTCGTCGCCTCGACGCACGACTCCCTCCTCGTCTTCACGGACCGCGGCCGCGTCCACTGCGTGAGGGTCTGGGACGTCCCGTCGGCCGGGCCGGCGGCGCGCGGCAAGGCGCTCGTGAACCTGATCCAGGTCGAGCCGGGGGACACGGTCGCCGCGATGACGACGACCCGCGGCTTCCCGGAGGACCGCTTCCTCCTCTTCGCGACGAAGCGGGGCCTCGTGAAGAAGACGGTCCTCTCCGCCTACGGCAACGTGCGGGCGGCGGGGATCATCGCGATCAACCTCGAGGAGGACGACGAGCTGCTCTCCGTCCAGGTCACGGACGGCGCCCGCCAGGTCTTCCTCGGGACGCGCAACGGCATGGGTATCAAGTTCACGGAGACCGACGTGCGGCCCATCGGCCGCGACACGACGGGTGTGAAGGGGATCGAGCTGCGTGAAGGGGACGAGGTCGTCGAGATGGACCTCGTCGACGAGGAGGCGACCCTCCTCGCCGTCACCGAGCTCGGCTACGGCAAGCGGACCGACGTCTCCGAGTACCGGCACCAGACGCGCGGCGGCTCGGGGGTCATCAACGTGCGCGTCACGGAGAAGAACGGGGCCGTCGTCGGGATCAAGTCCGTCGGCGAGGACGACCAGCTCCTCCTCATCACGAGGATGGGGATGATGATCCGCTTCGCGGCCTCCGGAGTCCGCGAGACGGGACGCGCGGCACAGGGCGTGAGGGTGATCGACCTCGACGAGGGCGACACCGTCGTCGCCGTCGCGAAGCTCGCCTCGCTCGGGGAGCGGGACGAGGCCCCAGAGGACGACGACGCCGGGACGCCGGCCGCCCCCTCCGGGGACGAGCCGGAAAGCGAGTAGAGTGAAAGCATGAGGTTCTTCCTCGACACCGTGGATGCCGACGAGGCACGCCGCGTCAAGGAGTGGGGGCTGCTCGACGGCGCCGTCGTCCGCGCCGACGCGGTCCTCGCGGCGGGACGCGACTACCGCAAGGCGGTCTCCGAGATCTCCCAGGTCAGCGACGGCCCGGTCTTCGCCGCCGTGGCGGCCGGGGAGCCGAAGGGGATGTACAAGGAAGCCCGCGAGCTCGCGAAGCTCGGCAAGGCGATCGTCGTCCGGCTCCCGATGACCCGGGAAGGGCTCCGCGTCGTGAGGCTCCTGAACGACGAGCAGATCGCGGCGGACGTCCACCTCCTCGCCACGCCGCTCCAGGCGCTCCTGGCCGCCCGGGCCGGCGCCGCCTACGCCTCGATGGCGGTCTCCGGGCTGGACGGCGCCGGGCAGGTCGGGATGGACGTCGTCGACGCGGTCGTGAGGATCTACGACAACTACGGGCTCCAGACCCAGATCGTCGTCGACGCGGTCCAGAACCCGGTCCACGCCCTCGACGCGGCAGCCATGGGGGCCGACGCGGCCGCGATCCCGTTCCCGGTCCTGGACCGCCTCTTCGACAATCCCCTCACGGCCCAGGGCGTCGCCGCCATCCGCGCGCACGCAGGCGAGGGCCCGCGCCGCGTCCATTGAAATGAACGCGGGGCGGGGCCGTGCCCGCGCCCGCGAGAGAATGAAACCGGCGGGGGTCCGGGGGGCGCGCGAAGCCGAGCCCCCCGGCGAGCCGCGACCCCCCCCCACCCCCCACGAAGGACGTCCCATGGCCCTCTCCCGCGAAAGAGCCAACGACCTGTCGCACCGGGTGCTCGAGGCGCTCCGGAAGACCCCGGGCATCGAGCTGACGGCCGAGGCCGAGTTCGTGAGGAACCGGATCGCCTCGGCGCTCCAGGAGTGGGAGAAGGAGAGCGACGGACTCTCCGCCGAGGCGCGACGCCGGGTCCTCGCACGGGGCCGACGGGTCCCCGAGGGCTCGCGGGAGTTCGACCAGCTCCTCTCCGAGGAGCTTCGCCGGCTTTGGGACGAACGGGCCTCGCGGGGGGAGTGACCGGCCGGGCCGCGGCCCGGGGATGGTTGGTGCCGCGCAACGGAATTCTTGCCTTGGTCTAGGCCAAGGCCCATCCTGTCGACCGTGACGGACCGACCTCCCGCCGCGGACGGCGCCCCCGGGCGCATCCCCCTCTACCGGACGATCGCGGACGGGATCATCCGCGACATCCGGCGGGGACGGTTCCAGGAAGGCTCTCGCCTGCCGGCCTCGCGGGCCCTCGCGCGGACGCACGAGGTGAACCGGGCGACGGTCCACCAGGCGCTGCAGGTCCTGAAGCGCGAGGGGTGGATCGAGACGAACAAGGGGGGCGGCACCCGCGTCGCCCGCCGGTCGCTCGCCGGGCCGATGGTCGGCCCGGCCCCGTCGTGGGACCGCATCTCCTCTGCGCTCCTGGGCCGGATGCTCGCCGAGGCCGGCGTGCCGGACGGGCCGCTGGACGGGGCGCACGACCTTTCCCGCCTCGCCCCGGAGGAGAAGGAGTTCCCGGCGGAGGCGTTCGCGAAGGTCCTCGCCGACGTCGCGCGCGACGGTGCGCTCCTCGCCTACGGCTCGCCGTTCGGCTACCGGCCGCTCCGCGAGACGCTCGCGGCGCGCCTGGAGAGACGCGGCGTCCCCGCCGACGCCGACGCGCTGCTCATCGTGAACGGCGCCCAGCAGGGGCTCGACCTGATCGGGCGCGCCCTCGTCGACCCCGGCGACGCCGTGGCGATCGAGAATCCCAGCTACTCCGGAGCGCTCTCCCTCCTGCGGGCGCAGGGGGCGCGCCTCCTCGGCGTCCCTCTCGACGCGGAGGGGCCGGCGATGGAGCCGCTCCGCTCCGCGCTCGCCGAGCGGCCGAAGTTCCTCTACACGATCCCCGACTTCCAGAACCCGACCGGCCTCCTCGCGACCGCCGCGCGCCGACGCGAGCTCGTGGCGGCGGCGACCGCGGCGGGGGTCCTCGTCGTCGAGGACGCGTTCGACGCGGACCTCCTCGTCGAGGGAGAGCTCCCGCCCCCGCTCGCCGCCCTCGCCCCGGGCCACGTCGTCCACATCGGGACGATCTCCAAGGCGCTCTTCCCCGGGGTCCGCGTCGGCTGGATCTCGGGCCCTCGCGAGTTCGTCCACCGCCTCGCCGCGCTGAAGCGGATCGGCGAGCTCACCTCGCCTCCGGTCCTCCAGGCCGCGCTGAACGTCTTCCTCTCGCGCGGCGACTACGACCGGCACCTCCTCCGCGTGAAGGCGCGGCTCAAGGCGCGCCTCGCGCTCGCCCACAAGACCGTCCTCCGCAGCTTCCCGGTCGGGACGCGCTGCGAGCGGCCGCTCGGCGGCTGGGTCCTCTGGGTCGACCTGCCCGAGGACGTCTCCGGTCGCGAGCTCGCCGAGGCGGCGCGCGGCGCGGGGGTCCTCGTCTCTCCCGGCGGCGACTACGCCCCCGACCGCGCCGACGTCCCCTCCCTCCGCATCTCCGTCGCCCGCAGCTCGGGCGCCGAGCTCGAGAAGGCGCTCGAGAGCCTCGGCGTCCTCGCCCGGGCGGCCGTCCGGCGGGCGCACCGCCGCGCCCCCCGCGCCGAGGAGCGGCGCGAGGAAGCCCTCATCCAGATCTGAAAGGGACACGAACCATGAGCAGCACGCCCGTCTTCTCCTCCCCGTTCAACTCCGACGCGTTCCGGGTCAAGGTCGGTCTCGCCGAGATGCTCAAGGGGGGCGTCATCATGGACGTCGTCAACGCCGAGCAGGCGAAGATCGCCGAGGACTCCGGCGCCTCGGCCGTCATGGCGCTCGAGCGCGTCCCGGCCGACATCCGCCGCGACGGCGGCGTCGCCCGGATGTCCCCCGTCGCGAAGATCCGCGAAATCGAGGCCGCCGTCTCGATCCCGGTCATGGCCAAGTGCCGGATCGGACACATCGCCGAGGCGCGCATCCTCGAGTCCCTCGAGGTCGACTTCGTCGACGAGAGCGAGGTCCTGACGCCGGCCGACGAGGAGAACCACGTCTACAAGCACGACTTCTCGGTCCCGTTCGTCTGCGGCTGCCGGAACCTCGGCGAGGCGCTCCGGCGGATCGGCGAAGGCGCCGCGATGATCCGGACGAAGGGCGAGGCGGGGACGGGCGACATCGTCCACGCCGTCCGGCACCTCCGCGAGGTGACGCGGCAGATGAAGGCGCTCACGCTCCTGACCCGCGACGAGTGGATGGCGGCCGCCAAGCAGCTCGCCGCGCCGTTCGAGCTCGTCGTCTGGGTCGCCGAGCACGGCAAGCTCCCGGTGCCGAACTTCGCGGCGGGGGGCGTCGCGACGCCGGCCGACGCGGCCCTCTGCCGCATCCTGGGCGCCGAGTCCGTCTTCGTCGGGTCGGGGATCTTCAAGTCGGACGACCCGGCGAACCGCGCCCGCGCGATCGTCGAGGCGACGACCCACTGGGACGACCCGGCCCGCGTCGCGGCGGCGTCGGAGAAGCTCGTCGAGGGGATGAAGGGAATCGAGGCGGGCAAGCTCGTCGAGGCCGAGCTCCTCCAGACGCGGGGCTGGTGACGGTGCCGGTCGGAGTCCTCGCCCTGCAGGGCGACTTCGAGGCGCACGGGGCGGCCCTCGCGCGGCTCGGAATCGACTCGAGGCCCGTCCGGACGGCGGAGGAGGTCCGCGCGAGCGCGGGCCTCGTCCTCCCCGGCGGGGAGTCGACGACCATGTGGAAGCTGATGGAGGGGACCGGGATCGCCGAGGCGATCGTCGCCCTCGCCCGCCGCGGCGACCCGCTCTTCGCCACCTGCGCCGGCGCGATCCTCGCGGCGCGCCGGATCACGAGCCCCGACCGCGCCGGCCTGGGCCTCCTCGACGCGACCGCCGTTCGGAACGCCTACGGAAGGCAGCTCGACTCCGCCGTCGTGACCCTGACCGACCTCGACCGGTCCGTCCTCGGGAGCGAGCCGCTCGAGGCGGTCTTCATCCGCGCCCCGAAGCTCGCCGACCTCGGCCCGCGCGTCGAGGTCCTCGCCCGCCGGGGCGGCGACCCGGTCCTCGTCCGCGAAGGGAACCTCGTCGCCGCGACGTTCCATCCCGAGCTCGCCGACGACGCGCGCGTCTACGACCTCGTCTTCGGCGCCGCGGCGGCGCGGGCCGCCTGAGGGGTCTCCCGGGAGCGCGATGAGCGCCGTCCGCGAGGCGCTCGAAGCGCTCGGACATCCGGGCGGAGCCCTCCCGGAGACTCGCCTCCTCGCGGACCTCTTCGTCCGCTTCCAGGCCCAGCTCCCCCTTCGCGACGCTCTGCGCGGCACGGACGAGGAACGGCTCGCCACGTGGCTCGAGGCGGGAGCGGGGCTCTGCGGCGAGGCGCGGGCGTCTGCCTTCACGACGCTCGCGGCGGAAGCGGGCTTCCCGCTCGAGAGCGCCGTGGCGCGCGGCCCGCGTGGCGACGCGCGGACGATCCTCCTCTTCGACGGCGGGCGGCTTCTCCTCGATCCTTCGTTCCCGCTCCCGTTCCCCGTGTCCCTCGATCCGCCTGCGCGGGAGCTCGCGACGGGATACGGCTCGCTCTCGGTGCGCCCCTCTGCGGCCGGCCCGGAGCTCCTTCTCGAGACGCGCGGCGAGGAGAGGCTCCTCTACCGGGTCGACCGGGATTCCGATTCCGGCGCCGCGCCCGAGGAGCGGGAGTCGGCCGGCGAGACGGAGCTCTTCCGGCTCCTCGACGACCGGCTCCTCCGCTTCCGGGGCGGCGTCCTCGAGATCTCGGACGCCTGGAGCCGCTTCCGGTTCCCGTTTCCGGCGCGCGACAGCGACGGCCTCGAAGCGCTCTTCGGCCCGCCGCCGCCTCGGGACGACGGGCGAGAGGCGGACCCGCAGCCCCCGACGCTCGCGGTCTACCTCGCGTCGGGGATGCGGCCCGAAGCGCATCGGGCGCTCCTCGCCGATGCGGAATCGTTCGCGCGCACGTTCCCCGAGGGGTGGGCCGCGACGGCGGTCGAAGCGCGCTCCGACGGCTTCACCTGGAGCGTGCGCGAGGGGGAGGAGCTCCTTCGGAAGGAGCGGATGCGGCTCGCTCCCGACGGGCTCGTCGTCGAGGCCGAGGGGCCGCTCGCCCTCTTCCGCACCCGGACGATTCGCCTCGAGCCCCGCGAGGAAGGGACCCGGCTCCGCCTCCTCGGCGTGCTGCGCGACCCGGTGCCGCCGCGCGGCCTCCCCGAGGGGACGCGTCGCCGCCTCGTCTTCGAGCTCGCGAACGAGCTCCTCGCCCTGGACCGCGTCGCCGCCGGAGGCTGAGGGACCGGCCGCCGGCCGGTAGGGCCGAAGGTGGGACGCCGCGAGAAAGGAAAGCCGGCTCGGAGGTGGTTCGGGGGGACCGGCCGCTGACCCGAAGGGCCACGGTCCCCCCGAGAAGACGCTACCTTTTCAGAACTCCAGCTCGTCCCCGTCGTCCAGGATGCGGACCCGCGGCTCGGAGAGAGCGGCGACGTCGGCGCGCAGCTGCGGCAGCGTGGGCGGCTTCATGTGGTAGAGGTTCACCGGGACGCTGGCCGGGAACTTCCTCATCTCGAGGGCGAGCGTCGCCGGCGTGAGGTGTCTGGAGACCTCGGCGATCTCGGCCATGGAGTCGGGGAACGAGCACTCGACGAAGATCGCCTTCAGGTCGTCGCGGCGCCTCGCCTCGGCCCAGAGCGCCTCGGTCGGGCCGGTGTCACCCGAGAAGACGACGCAGGCCTTCTCGTCCCAGAGGAGGTAGCCGAACGTCGGGACGACGTGCGAGACCGCGACCGCGAGCGCCTGAAGGCCGTTCACCCGGAACGGGACGCCCTCCTCGATGGTCCGGAACGTCACCGCGGGCAGGAAGTGCGTCGGAATCCGCGTGAAGTCGGGCCAGATCGCGTCGTTGAAGAGGTGCCCCTGCAGAAGCGTCGTCACGTCCCGCGGCCCGATGATCTCGATCGGCCCCTCCGTCCGCCCGAAGACGTTCTCGACGAGAAACGGGAGCGAGGCGACGTGGTCGAGGTGGGAGTGGGTGACGAGGATCGAGCGGACGCGCGACTGCTCGTCGAGCGTCAGCGACTGCGTGAGCGCGCCCGCGTCGAGGGCGACCGTCCCGTCCAGCAGGAAGGACGTCTGCCGATGCCACGGCGAGGAGCCTCCGTACGCCCCGAGGACACGGACCTTCACGCGGGAATTCTAGGGCGAGGCGGGCCGGTTCGGGGTGACCCGGATCACCCTTTCCCGGCCGCGCCCCTCAGAACGAGCCCGGGCCGATGTAGAAGGTCGTCTGCCAGCCGGCGGGGCTCGAGCGGCCGTCGAAGGGCCGGGCGAAGTCGACGTTCCAGGGGATCCCGAGGAAGTAGGCGGTGAAGCCGGCTCCCCAGGCCGCGCGCCCGTCGCGAAGGCGCCCGTCGTCCCACCACTTGAAGTCCTCTCCCTCGAGCCAGGCGCCGCCGACGTCGAAGAAGAAGCGGCCCCGGACGCCGCCGACGTTCAGCCCGATCCCGGTGATCAGCGCGTCGATGAGGGGGAAGCGGAACTCGGCGTTCAGGTAGGCGATCCGGTTTCCGATGAAGGAGCGGTAGTCGTAGCCGCGGAGGTTGTCGAGGCCGCCGAAGGCGTAGACGGCCGGCGAGGCGCCGGAGGCGGCGCCGCCGAACGCCCGGATCGCGAAGTTCGACCGGCGCGTGACGGGGAGGTAGAGGCGCGCCTCGGCGGTGAGCTCCTGCGAGAGCGTCCCGCCGTCCGCGAAGTCGGGAAGGTAGCGGTAGTTGACGGCGAGGGCCTGGCCGCTGTGGGGGCCGAAGGCCTTGAACTGCGTCGCGTCGTAGCCGAAGCCGAGCCCGGCCACCATCGTGTTGTCCTTCCGCGGGAGGACGATCTGCCCCTGCGTGCCGTCGGCGTTCGTGTAGGCGTAGGGGGCGTCGATCGAGCGCGAGACGAACCCGAGCGACCCCTCGGCGCGGGTGTAGCGCGAGAAGGGGTAGACGCCGAGGACGTTGACGCCCGTCTCGCGCAGGAAGCGCCGGTCCGACGTCAGCTCGCCGATCTGGTTGTAGCCGAGGAAGTAGATGCGGCTGTCGTAGGCCTGGAGGCCCCACTGGAAGCGCCGCTTCAGGTCGAAGTAGATCGCGTTGACGTTCGAGTAGCCCGCGAGGGTGTCCCAGATGACGAACGCCCGGCGGTCGCCGAGGTAGTCGGAGAGGGAGAGCCGCGCGGAGGAGACGAAGGTGCCGTCGGACTGGACGCCGGCGTAGGCGCCCACGTCGTCGACGAAGAGCGCGAAGCGGCTCTTCTCGACCTTCTCGGGGTCGATCGCCACCTCGATGGACGGGACGAAGCCGGGGACGGCGGCGGGGTCGACCGGCGCGGGCGGGAGGGCCTTCTCCTCGAGGCGCCGGAACGGCTTCTTCGCGTCGGCGACGTAGAGCTGGATACGGCCGGCCTGGTAGCCGGAGAAGACGACCTTCTCCTGGCCGTCCGGCCCGACGTAGGAGGCGGGCCCGAACGCCGCGCCGATGACGTCGGTGTACTGGACGATCTCGCCCGTCTTCAGGTCCTGCCCGTAGACGTTGAAGATGCCGCCGCGGGAGGAGGCGAAGTAGAGCCGCTCCCCGTCGGGGGAGAGGGCCGCGTCGTCGTCGTTCCCCTCGCCCCAGGTGACCTGCTCGACCTTCTTCGGGTCGTCCACCGGGAAACGGACGATCTTCTGGAACTCGCCGACCGACTTCGTGTAGTAGAGGTACTTCCCGTCGGGGGAGTAGACGGGCGCCGTGTCGTAGGCCGCGTCCGACGTCAGGTTCGTGACCGCCTTCGTCTCGAGGTCGAGCCGGAAGATGTCGCGCGACGTGCCGGAGATCCCCGAGAAGACGACGGAGCGCCCGTCGGGGGAGAAGGAGGGGGCGACGGGCATGTCGGGAGAGACGGGGATCCGCTCGAGGATCCCGCCGCCGCGGGCCGAGAAGATGTAGAGCTGGCGGCCGCGCTCGCGCCGGGCGAAGACGGCGATCCGGTCGCCGTCCGGCGCGAACGAGAGGTCGCGGCCGCTCTCCGGAGCCTGGGTGAGGAACTGGGCCGAGATGTACTCGTACTTCGTCGTCCGGCCGGAGGAGAGGTTCTTCCAGAGCTTTCGCGACTTCGTGGAGAGGAGGGCGATGTCGACGTCTTCCTTGTACGTCGTCAGGGTCGCCACGAAGTCCCCCGAGGGGGACGGGGCGACGCCCACCTCGTACGAGGGGCGCTCCCAGGAGCCGACTCGGAACCGCTCGCCGTATTCCGACGCCTCCCCCTTCACCGCGAGGAGCGGGAGGTACTTCCGGCGCAGGTAGCGGCGGAACTTCAGGTCGAAGTCGTCCGGCTCGACGTCGAACGTCCGCCGGAGGGCGACGGCGACGTCGCGGCCGAGGAAGGAGCGGAACTCGAAGACGAGCTCGCGGACGGCGTCTTTCCCCCACTCGGCCTCGACGAAGTCGAAGAAGGCGTGTCCGAACCGGTAGGCGGGGTAGCCGGTGACGTTGATCCGCGTGATCGGCGGGATCTGGTCGGAGTTCACCGCATCGCGGATGAACATCCGGTCCTTCTCGTCCTCGTCCTTCGCGAAGTACGAGGCCATCCCCTCCATGAACCAGGTCGGGATGTTCGCGGTGATGGCGCGGGAGAGCCGGCCTCCGAAGAGGATCTCGTACTGGAAGATGTGGGTCAGCTCGTGGGCGATGAGGTTCTGGAGCTTGTCGTCGGGGAGGTCGATCGGGAGGACCATCCGGTTCCGCGCCGGCTCGGCGAACGCGCCGACCCCCTCGGGGATGAAGTTCAGGATGACGTTGTTCTGCTCGAACTCCGCGTGGGAGACGTAGTAGAGGAGCGGGATCGGCTTCGGGACCTGGTAGTTCAGCCGCCGCGAGAGGTCGTCGTAGGCCGACTCGGCCATCGAGGCGACCTTTCCGAGGGCCTCCTCGCCCTTCCCGTAGTAGTAGATCCGGAAGTGGGTCGAGGAGTAGATCTTCCAGTCGAAGCGGTCGTAGACGACCTTGTTCTGCCCCTGGGCCGGGGCCGGGCCGGCCGCCACGAGGAGGAGGGCCGCGAGGGCCCCCGGAAGGACGAGCCGCGCGGCGCGCCGCCTAGTCGAACACATAGCGGTTCGCCTCCCTTTCCCGGACCACGAAGAGGCCGAGCAGCTGGTTCTCGAGCGAGAAGAGGTTCTCGAAGAGCCCGACCATCTCGTCGGCGGCCCGTCGGGACTTCTCCTTCTGGTCCTTGAACGTCTCCTGGAAGAGCTTCGCGCCGGTCCGGCCGTCGAACGCGAGGACCGTCACCTCGAACGTGAAGCCGGTCGTCTCGACGAAGACCTGGCGGTAGTAGGTCCGGCCGTCGAGGGGGCTCTGGTACTCCTCGGTCTTGTAGCCCGACTTGTCCTCGACCCGGAAGTCGACGATCCCCGAGAGGAGGACGTCGGCCCCGACGCGCGTGCCGAGCTCCCTCCAGAACGCCGACGCTTCGCCGAGCGCCTTCAGCTCGGTGGACGGCAGCTTCACGTCGGCCGGCATCGTGACGACGTTCATCTTCGTCCGCCGCGCGATCTGCTTGCCGAGGTAGCGGCGGAACTCGAGGTCCAGGTCGAGGTCCTTCACCCGCGCCGACTCCTTCCGCTCGGAGAGCTTCGAGGCGACGAGGAAGGGGGCGAGGGAGAGCCGCTCCCGGCCCGTCACGGCCAGCTTCGGCCGGAGCGGGAGCCGGAGCTTCACCTCCCGGGAGTCGGCCAGGAGGGGGGCGGCCGGCGCACCGAGCAGGAGGAGGAGGGCCGCGAGCGCGGAGAACCGTCTCATTTCGGGGCCGCCATCGGTCCGGACGCCCGCTGCAGCGAGGTGTAGTACTCGGCGAAGCGGGCGTAGTTGCGCTTGATCCGGGAGTCTTCGGGACGCAGCTCGAGGGCGCGCTTGTAGGCCGCCAGGGCGCGGGCCGTCTCCCCGGTCGCCTCGCAGGCGACCGCGAGGTTGTTCAGGACCTCCGGGTCGTCCGGAGCGAGCTTCGCGGCCCGCTCGAAGCGGAAGAGCGCCTCCCGCCAGAAGCCCTTCTCGGCCATCCGGGCCCCGTAGGCCTTCTGGTCGGCGGCGTTGGCGGCGTCCCGCGAGGCGGAAGCGCAGCCCGACAGGGACACGACGATCGCGAGGAGAAGGCCCTTGGCGAGGGGGGCTCGGCGACTGTGTCTCACGGAGGACGGCATTATAGTCAGCGCCTCTTACGCAAGATGCCCACCATGCGGATGCCGTCCGACATCGTCCTCTCGTGGGGCCTCCGCGTCCGCGGGACGCGCGCCCGGGCGCTGGCCCGCCTCCTCCTCGCGACCGGGTCGGTCGAGGAGGCGGTCACGCTGTCCCCCGCGGAGGCCGTGGCCCTCGGCGGGGAGCCCGGGTGCGAGGAGCTCCTCGCGCCGCCGGGCGGGGCGGAGCTCGTCGCGGCCCGCGCCCGCCTCGATACGCTTGGAGCCCGGTCGATCGCGATCTGCGACGCGGAGTACCCGGCCCTCCTCCGGGAGATCGCCGACCCGCCGCCGGTCCTCTTCGTCCGCGGCGAGCCTCTCTCGGACGCCCCCGTCGTGGGCGTCGTCGGGTCGCGCCGCGCCTCGCGCACCGGCCTCGAGGCCGCCCGGCGCCTCTCGGCCGGCCTCGCCCGGGCGGGGGTCGTCGTCGTCTCGGGCTTCGCCCACGGGATCGACGCGGCGGCCCACACGGCCGCCCTCGACGAGAAGGGCGAGACGTGGGCCGTCCTCGGCTGCGGTCTCGACGTCCCCTACCCGGCTGCGCACGGCCGGCTTCGGGAGCGGGTCCTTTCGGGGGGCGCGTTCCTCACCGAGCTGCCGCCCGGAACGCCGCCCGAGCCGTGGCACTTCCCGGCCCGCAACCGGATCATCGCCGGCTGCGCGCGGCTCGTCGTCGTCGTGGAGGCGGCGCCGCGGAGCGGGTCGCTCATCACGGCCCGATGCGCCACGGAGGCGGGCCGGGACGTCGGGGCCGTCCCGGGCCCGGTCCTGGGGGAACTCTCGGCCGGGACGAACGCGCTCCTGAAGGACGGGGCGATCCTGGTCCGGGACGCGGCGGACGTCCTCCGCGAGCTCCCCGACGAGGACCTCGTCCGGCTCCGCCCGGCGGCACGGCCCGCGGCCGGGGGGGCGCCGCCGACACCCACGGACCCCGACGCGGCGCGGGTCCTCCTCGCCCTCGACCCCGTCGAGCCGCGCGCCGCGGACGAGCTGACCATCGCGACCGGCCTCTCCGCGGCCCGCCTCTCGGCGGCGCTCGTCCTCCTCGAGCTGGAGGGTCTCGTGGAAGCCCTGCCGGGGGCGCTCTTCGCCAGGAAGGCGCCGCGGGCTTGACAACCGTGGCATCGTAACCGGCCGCATGTCGAAATCTCTCGTCATCGTCGAGTCTCCTGCCAAGGCCGGCACGCTCGGGAAGTTCCTCGGGAAGGACTTCACCGTCCACGCCTGCTACGGACACGTCCGGGACCTGCCCCGCAAGGGGATCTCCATCGACCGCGAGGCCGGCTACGAGCCGACGTACGAGGTCCTTCCCGGCAAGCAGCGGACGATCGCCGACCTGAAGCGACTCGCAAAGGGGGCCGAGGACATCTACCTCGCCGCCGACCCCGACCGCGAGGGCGAGGCGATCTGCTGGCACCTCCACGAGCTCCTTCGCCCCTCGGCCCCGAACGCCCGCTTCCACCGCGCCGAGTTCAACGAGATCACGAAGAGCGCGATCCAGAAGGCGATCGCGAGCCCCGGCGAGATCGACTCGGACCGCGTCGCCGCCCAGCAGGCCCGCCGGATCATCGACCGGCTCGTCGGCTACGAGGTCTCCGACCTCCTCTGGAAAAAGGTCTGGCGGGGCCTTTCCGCCGGCCGGGTCCAGACGGTCGCGCTCCGGATCATCGTGGAGCGCGAGGCCGAGCGGGAGCGCTTCGCTCCCGTCCCCTATTTCTCCGTCCCGCTCCAGCTCGCGAAGGGGGAAGCCCTCTTCCCGGCCCGGACGGTCGCCTGGCGCGGAGCGAAGCTGAAGTTCGACGGGACCGACCCGCGCCTCGCCACGCGCGGCGCGGCCGAGGAGGTCCTCGAGCACCTGCGCGCCTCCACGTTCCGCATCGCCTCGGTCGAGGCACGCGAGAAGCGGACGAACCCGGTCCCTCCGTTCACGACGTCGAAGCTCCAGCAGGGAGCGGCCCGGACCCTCGGCTTCACCGTGAGGCGGACGATGCAGGTCGCGCAGCGCCTCTACGAGGGGCGGACGATCGCGGGGAGGGGTTCCGTCGGCCTCATCTCCTACATGCGAACCGACTCGACGCGCGTCTCCGAGGAGGCGCTCGCGGCGGTCCGCTCCTACATCGGCGCGACGTACGGCGCCGACGCCCTCCCCGCCGAGCCCCGGCGCTTCAAGCAGAAGAAGGACGCCCAGGACGCCCACGAGGCGATCCGCCCGACGATGACGGACCTCCCGCCCGAGACCGTCGCGGGCGACCTCTCCGCCGACGAGCTGAAGCTCTACCGGCTGATCTGGAACCGCTTCGTCGCCTCCCAGATGGCGCCCTCGGTCTCCGACGTCACGACCGTGGAGATCGAGGCGGCCCGCCCCGGGAGCTCCGAGGTCGCCGGCGTCCGCGCGAGCGGCTCGGTCCTCAAGGATCCGGGCTGGCTCCGCGTCTACGGCCAGGTGGCCGAAGGGGAGGAGGCCGAGGGGGAGGGGAACGGCGACGCCGAGGAGGGCAAGGTTCGCCTGCCGCAGCTCGCCGAAGGAGACCTCCTGCGCCTCGCCGAAGGCGCGGTCGAGGACCACGAGACGCAGCCGCCGCCCCGTTTCAACGAAGCCTCGCTCGTGAAGTTCCTCGAGGAGAACGGCATCGGCCGCCCGTCCACCTACGCCGAGATCCTCCGGAAGATCGAGGACCGCGAGTACGTGAGGAAGAAGGACCGCCGCTTCCTCCCGACGCTCCTCGGCCGCCTCGTCATCGACCTGATGCGCGAGGGGTTCGACGACTTCTTCCAGACCGAGTCGACGGCCCGGATGGAGGAGGAGCTCGACGAGGTCGAAGAGGGGAAGCTCGACTGGCGGAAGGCGGTCGGCGAGTTCGACGCGCGCTTCACGAAGGACCGCGATCGCGCCCTGAAGAAGATGATCTCGGTGAAGGCGGGGCTCGCCCTCGCCGAGGTGAGGAAGCGCCTCCCGGGCTTCCCGCTCCCCGAGGGCGTCGGCGAGAAGTGCCCGAAGAGCGGCGACGAGCTGCGCCTCCGGATGGGGAAGAACGGGCTCTTCGTCGCCTGCGCCGGCTATCCCGAATGCGACTACACGGTCGACGTCCCGGAGCCGGAGGACGACCCGGTCGACGCTACGGAGCTCGAGGGGCAGACGTGCGACGAGTGCGGCAGCCCGATGAAGCTCCGGACGGGGCGGGACGGCTCCGCGTTCCTCGGCTGCACCGCCTACCCGAACTGCCGGTTCACGGTGGCCGTGAAGGTCGCGAACGGAAAGGCCGAGGCGCGGCCGGACGTGCCGACCGGGGAGAAGTGCCCCCTCTGCGGCCACGACCTCGTCGCGCGGCACGGCCGGTTCGGCGACTACGTCGGCTGCTCGAACTACCCGGCCTGCCGCTATCGCCCGCCGAAGCCCGTCACCTCGACGAACGTCGCCTGCCCCGAGTGCGGCTCGGGAGAGATCCTCGTCCGGAAGGGGCGCTTCGGGCCGTTCTACGGCTGCTCGAACTACCCGACGTGCGCGAAGAACTTTCGCGCGCGCCCGGTGCCGAAGGCGTGCCCCGCGTGCGGCGCGCCGCACCTCCTCGTGAGGGACCGGAAGGCGGGCGCCTTCTACGTCTGCGAGAAGGAAGGGTGCGACTTCGACGCTCCGGCCGCGGACCTCGAGGCCTGGGCCTTCGTCACGAAGGTGCCCGAGGCCGCGGCGCTCGCGGCGGCGGCGGCCGCCGCCGCGGAGAAGAAGAAGCCCGCGGCGAAACGGGCCCGGAAGGGCTGAACGCGGGGCGCCCGGCGGCGCCCCGCGTTCCCCGCCTCACCAGCGGGTCGAGCCGCAGTCGACGCGCATCGAAAGCGCGGCGTCGTTCCCGATCGGCGTCTGCCGGAGGTCGTCGTGATCCGCGTCGAACGTCGCGGAGCGGCCGCGGTAGCCCGTTTCGCTGAAGAGCGTCACCCGGCATCCCGCCGGAACCGCGATCGAGCTCGCCTGCCGGCCGCCGACGCGCGTCCGCGACAAGTCGGGGACGTCGGAGCGGAACGACTCGGCCTCCCCCTCGAAACCCTTGTCGCGGAAGAGCGAAACCCCCGCGGAGCCGAATCCGGGCGTCCGAGAGGGGACGGGACGGAGGCGGCGCCGGCCGCATTCGACGCGAAGCGACGACGCGGCGTCGTTGCCGACGTCGGTGAGGCGGAGGTTGTCGTGCGCCTCGCGGAAG
>CAYVPO010000069.1:0-17263 GCA_964453825.1 uncultured Holophagales bacterium | reverse complement strand
CACGACGAGTCGGTGCTTCATGGCTTTCCTCCGTTCGGCGGCCATTCTCCGCCGCTGGACGCGCTGCATCAACAGGCGTGCCAGCCCGGCATTGTGGCCGTGGACACGGAAGAGGACGTTCCCGTGACCCTTCCGGCCGAGGAGGCGGTCCGCGGCACCCCTTCCGGCCGCCGGGAGCCAGCGCGACGAGCCGCTCGTCGACGGGGCGGACCGCCGCCGTCAGCGCGTGAGGCGCCCGGACCGGCTCCGCGAGCCGTCGAGGAGCTCGGCGAAGATGTTCCCGAAGCTCTCGGCGGAAGCGGGGCCGTCGGCCGTCACGATGCCGCCGGCTACGACGACCGGCTTCTTCTCGTAGCGGGCCCCTCCGTCTTTCAGCGTGCGCAGGGCCTCCGGGGTGACCCAGATCGTCGCCGACTTCCCCTCGAGGAGGCCGGCCTTCGCGAGGAAGCCGACGCCGAGGGAGAGCCCTCCGACCGGCTTTCCGTCGTGCGCCGCCATGCGAAAGAACTTGTGCGCGATCCCGTTCTCCCAGAAATCCGGCGAGCCGGGACCGCCGACGACGACCGCCCCGGCGAAGTCGGTCGGCCGCAGCTCGACGATCGGCAGCACGTCGACCGCGGAGCCGTCGTGCGCGATCGCCTTCGCGCCCGTCGTCGTGGCGACGGCGACCTCCGCTCCGGCCGCCTCGAGGACGCGGCGCGGCTTCTCGAGCTCCTCGGCCTGGAAGCCCTTCGGAGCGACGAGGAAGAGGACCTTCAGACCCTTCAGGTTCTGCGGCACGTGAGCCTCCCGCGACTTTTCGAGGACGATCTCCGCGCGGACCGCTCCTGTCAAGCGCCGCGAGCGCCGGCCTCCGGCCAACCGCCGGCCGGGCGGAGCGCCACGGAGGAGCCGACCCACGTGAAGTCGCGGTTGAAGTCGACGCCGTGCATCTTCCCGCGGGAGAGGCGGCAGAGGTTCAGCCCGAGCGTGAACGTCGGCTCCGCGTCGGGCCGGAAGAACATCATCCGGATCTCGACCTTCACCCCCTCGCCGTCGGCGGCCTCGAGGGCGGGCGCGTAGTCGATCTTCTCCTGCAGGCACCAGCGGTCGCGCTCGGCGGCGGGGACCGCGGCGACGTCGGCCTCCGTCGGCTCCACGTTCACGCCACCGCCGGCAAAGGAGAAGAGCGGCTTGAGGACCCACCCCGTCCGGAGGTCCGGCGGGAGGGAGTCGAGCGTCTCCAGCGTCCTCGCCCGCGGCGCGGCCGGGTGGTCGAGGAACGGCAGCGCGGCCTTCGAGAAGGCCCAGAACCAGTTCGGGTGGGGCGCCCACTCGACGGCGAGGTCGTCGCGGAAGTCGAACGGGAGGCGGTCGCCGGAGCGGGCCAGCTCGTCGAAGACGACGCGGTTGTAGATCCGCTCGATCGGGACGCGCCGGCCGCCCCTCCGGCGGTAGAGGCGGCGCCCCTCCTTTTCCACCTCCGTCGCGCAGACGGCCTCGACGCCGAGCAGCCCCCGCGTCGCGTCGAAGTCGACGGCGGTCTTCTGGCCCTCGGGGCGGAGGTCGAGGAGGACGACCGTCTCGGGATCGTGCCCCGCCACGACGGTCCGGCGGAAGAGGTCGAGGAACGAGGCCCGCGTCAGGCCCGAGAAGTACGGGCTCCATCCCCCGGCGGGAAGGCCCGGGATCGCCGCGAGCGCGGCCTCCCAGGCGTCGGCCTGGAGCACCTCGAAGGCCGAGAGGGAGGGGAAGCCCTGGAGCTCGACGAGCTTCGGCTCGAGGCTGCCGTCGGCGGCGTGCGTCACGGCGAGGTCGACCTGCGCGATCGACGGAAGCGCGTCCATTCCGGGGGCGTCCCACTCGGGAGGGACGAACCGCCGCAGCCGTGCGACGGTCTCGGGGAGGGAGAGCTGCGCGAGGATGCCGTGCGACGCGGCGACGAGCCGCTCCTCGAGCTCGCGCGTCAGGAAGACCGGCGTTTCGGCGAGGCGAAACCCGGGTCTCCGCCCGGCGCGCCTCGCGAGGTCCTCGGCCTGGCCCCGGGCGAGCGCGGGGGAGAACGCGCGATTGAACGCGGCGCGGAAGGAGGGGTGCATCGGGAGGGAAGTCTAGGGAGCCGTCCGATGGAAGGGAAGGCCGGCCTCAGCCCGCCGGCTCTGCGCAGCGCGGCCCCTCGTGCGCGGGAGAGCTCACCCAGGAAGAGACGGACCAGGCCTCCATCCTCGACGGGTCGAGCGGGCGGAGACAGCGCTCCGCCTCTTCCGGGGAGAGCGTGCCGTCGCGCATCCAGAGCGCCTCTGCTTCCCCGTCGAGGATCACCGGCATCCGTGCGTGGACGGACCGGACGACGTCGTTCGCCTCCGTCGTCACGATCGCGAACGTCTCGAGCGCGGGGCTTCCCGGGGCCTCGCGGCGCTCCCAGAGGCCGGCGAACGCGAAGGGCTCTCCGCCGCGCAGGCGGAAGTGCCAGGGGGTCTTGCCCCGCGCCTCGGCCCGCCATTCGTAGAAGCCATCGGCGGGGACGAGGGCGCGTCGGCGCCGGAGCGCGTCGCGGAACATCGGCTTTCCGGAGACACCTTCGGCCCGGGCGTTGATCGGGCGGAGGGAGACGCCGTCCTTCGCCCAGGAGGGGACGAGGCCCCAGGTCAGGAGGGCCAGCTCGCGCCCGGAACCGGCGGCGCGAACGACGGGCGCCGGTGTCGACGGGGCGACGTTCCACCGCGGGACCCACGCGAGCCCCTCCGGCAGGCGGACGCCGAAGCGCGCGGCGAGGGCGTCGGCCGGGCTCGTCTGGACATAGCGGCCGCACACGGACTCACCCCGCCGCTTCCGGCTCCGGCTTCGGCTCGTCGGGCTCCGGCTCCGGGTCGGGCGTCCGGTCGCCGAGGAGGGCGGCCCACGGCGCGAAGCGCTCGAACCGCTCGCCGACGACCTTCACCGCCGCGGTGAGCGGCACGGCGAGGATCGCCCCGGGGAGGCCCCAGAGGATCCCCCAGAAGAGGAACGCGACGAGGACCGCGAGCGGGTGAAGCCTCACGCGGCTGCCGACGATGAACGGCGTCAGGACGTTGCCCTCGAGGAACTGGACGACCGAGTAGAACGCGACGACCTTCAGGGCGAGGAACGGCTCGTCGGTGCCGAGGAACGCCACGAAGACCGCCGGGGTCGTGGAGAGGATCACGCCGACGTAGGGGAGGAGGACGCAGAGCCCGGCGAGCGGCCCGAGCACGTAGCTGTACGGGACCTTCAGGATGAGGAGGCCCGCCGTCGTAATGCACGCGGTGATCAGGACGACGAAGAGCTCGCCGAGGACGTAGCCGGAGAGGACGTGGGCGACGTTCACGGCGAAGTCGGAGGCGGCGCGTCCTCCCTTCCTCCGGAGGATGCGCGTGAGCGCCCCGGAGTACTTCTCCCGATCCTTCAGCATGAAGAACGCGAGCATCGGGACCGCCGCGGTGTAGAGGAGGAGCGAGAAGACGGTCTTCGCCTGGAGCGCGACGCGCGAGATCGAGGCGAGCATCCCCTCCTCGAGCCGGACCGAACGGACCCCGGAAGCGCCGCCGTCGGAGAGGAGCCGGCGCGTCCCCTCCTCGATGCGCGAGAAGACGCCGCGCGCCTGCGCCGTGAGCGCCTGGATCTTCCGCTCGTAGGAGGGCCAGTCGCGGGAGAAGGCCTGGGCCTGGTCCAGCGCGTTGACGATGAAGAACGCGAAGAGCGCGCAGAGGAGGAGGAGGACGACGAACGCCGCGAGGCCGCGCGGGACGCGCAGCTTCTCGAGGAGCTCCACGAACGGGTGGAGCGCGAACGAGAGGAAGAGGGCGAAGAAGATCGTGACGAAGAGGATCTTCCCGGCCCAGAGCAGGCCGACGACGGCCGCCGTCGCGAGCACGACGAGCGCGCGCGAACGAAAAACCCCGCCGAGAGCGGGGCTCGTTCCGGTCGTGAAGGCGCCGCTGCTGTCCAAGCCGGGGCAGTTTAGCGCGTCGCCGAAAGACGAGAGCGGCCGGCGAAGGGCCGGCCGCTCGAGGGTCGAAAGCGGGAAGGGAGCTTCGGCCTAGGGGAACGTCACCGTGACGACGGCGCGGCGGTTGCGCGTCGCGTCGTCGCCCGCCTCCGCGTCGCCGCGGCCGTCGACCTGGATCCGGGCGGCGTCGATGCCGTGCCGCTTGACGAGGTAGTCCTTCGCGGCGTCGGCGCGGGCCTTCGCGAGCGCGGCGTGGTCGCCCTTCTCGGCCGGGTCGGTGTGGCCGGTGATCGCGCAGGTCGCCGAGAGGTTGTTCTTCAGCCGCAGCGCCACGCCGTCGAGGATCGCCTTCGCGATGTTCGTCAGGCGGCTCCGGGCGGAGTCGAAAAGGATCTCGTCGGTCGTCGACGTCTCGGGCTTCGGCGCGGGCGGGGCCTCGACGACGGGCGCGGGCGCCGGCTCGAGGACGGGAGCCGGAGCGGGCTCGACCGGCGGCGGGACGTGCGGCGAGGGGACGACCCGCGGGGCCTCGACGACCTTCTCGGGCTGCGGCGCGTAGGAGAGCTGGAGGAGGCCGCCGACGTTGCTCGGCGAGCTGCCGTACTTCACCCACCGGTCGATGTTCGCGCGGATCCCGGCGCCGGCCACGAGGCCGCTCTTGCCGAGCGCGAAGCGCGCGCCGAGGACGGCGTCGGTGAAGTCGGGCGGCTCGGTCGTCCCGCCGTCGTACATGACACGGTGGATCTCGAAGATCCCCTTCAGCCGGTCGGGGATCAGCGGGACGCCGACGCCGGCGGAGAACGTCATCTCGTTCGGGATCTCGTACGGCTCGTACTCCGTGTCGTGGTCGGCCGTCCAGAGGTAGGCGAACTGCCCCGAGAAGACCCCGTAGGTGCCGGAGAAGCCCCACTCCCAGTCGCTCCGGTAGGACGACATCGCGGCGTCGTCGCTCTTCCGCTGGGTCGGGATGTAGGCGGCTCCGAAGACCGCGACCTTCAGCGGGTCCTTCCGGTTTAGAACGTATTTCGTCCCGATCCGGAGCTTGTCGGTCTCGTCGTGGTCGACCTCGCCGAAGCGATTCCGCCCCCCGATGTTCCCGGCCCAGAGCCGGTCGTCCGAGGAGTAGTACCGCTGCCCGGCCGTGAACGACGCCTCCCAGTTCGGCAGGAGGCCGAACGTGATCGACAGGCCGAGCTTGTCGGTGCTGTATCGGAGCGGGTCGTCTCCGAGCGGCGCCAGCAGCGGCACGGACGCGGCCGTCCGGTCGTACATGCTGTAGAAGAGCGAGAACGCGAACTTGCCCTGGGGAACCGTGTCCGCGTCCTGGATCCCGAAGAGCCCGGTCTCGCCGGTGAGGGTGGGAGCCACCTGAGCGCTCAGCGGAAGCGCCGCGAGAAGAGCCACGGCCAGCGCGAGGAGGAGTCCGGACCGCATCCGTCGCATCGAGTCTCCTTATTTCCAGCCGGGGACCGGACGAGTCACCCCCGTACCGGGGAAGGGGAAGCCGCTCCGCGTCCTGGGCTCGGATCAGTTGTCAAGAGTCTAGCAGCACGGGATTTCCCGGCAAAGTCAATTGACCGTCCGAAACGTCATCAGGAATCTGGGGGTCCCTCCCCCCCCGATCTCCCGGGCCGCCAGGGCGGAGGCGAAAACCCGGTAACGGGAGATCCGGAACGCCACCTCGAATCCGAGGCCGGCGTCCTGCCGGTAGTCCCCGAGGCGCGTGTAGACCTCTCGCCCGACCCCGGCGTTCCCCATCCCGACGTAGCCGACCGCGTAGAGAGTGTTCCAGGTGGCCTTCAGGAACTCGGTGTTCCGGTTGACGAAGACCGGGACGAAGGCTTCGAGCGTCACGTGGAGCTGGTCCGTCCCGTACGGGGCGTCGCGGAGGCCTCGAAGCGCGTCGCGGCCTCCGAGCGAGAAATACTCGCCGGCCGGGATCTGGTAGGGGAGCCCTCCGGGGAGCGTCTCGTCCTCGCTCGGCGGCTTGTGGGGGAAGAAGCCGGCGTGAAAGCGGGCGACGAGACGGCTCGTCCCGACGTCGACCGCCTGGATCGCTTCTCCCTCGACCTTCAGGTAGTCGTAGTCGAGGACCGGCGCGCCGTAGGTCACCCCGAGTGAGAGACCCCTCCCGCCCGGAGCGAACGCGCGGGCCACGGTGAAGAGGTTCTTCACCCGGTCGTTCGGGTCGCCGGAGATCCGGTTCCCGAAGTCGTCGTCCTCCGTCCCCCACTGGAAGCCGACCTTCCCGAAGAGGTTCGTGTGGCCGTCGTCGGCGGATTCGTGCGGCTTCTTCGGGCCCGAGACGTTGAAGCGGTCCACCTCGGCGAGGAGGACCAGGCGGCCGTAGAGCCCGACGGGACGCCGCACGAACGCCGAGAGGCCGCGGACCCGGTCATAGCCGAGGGAGAGGGACTCGAGCGCCGCGAAGGAGACCCGGTCGAACGCCGCGAGCGTGAAGCTCTGGCGGGAGCCGTAGTACTTGTAGCGGAGGAAGGCCGCGATGTCGCCCGAGACGAAGTCGTACTCGAACTGCGTCTCGAAGAGCGAGCTCCGGACGAGCTTCGAGAGCCGGATCTCCGCCTCGCCCTCGGGGACGTAGACCGCGATTCGCGGAATGAGGCCGGCGGGCTCCTCGCGAGCCGGCACCTCCGCGAGGAGCGGAGCCGCTGCGAAAGCGAGGAGGACGAACGCACGCCTCAAGCCCGACGAGTATAGAGAGACGCGTCCGCGCGTTCCGCGGAAGAAGGCGAGAACGAAGATACCCGGGCGCGGGTTTCCGGAATTTGCAGAGACGAGATGGAGGCTGGGGAGCCCCGGTGCTCCGGGCCGCGGAAGGGTTCGAGGACCGAATGGGAGCGCCTGAGCGCACCCGTTCGAAGACGGAGTCAAACCCGGGCGCGGACTTGCAGAGGCGGGAGAGAGCGGGCGGGGAGCCCCGGTGCTCCGGGCCGCGGAAGGGTTCGGGAAACCCGGGCGCGGGTTTCCCGAGATCACTTCAGAGCAGCGGGGCCATCTTCTCGCGAAACGCGAGGCTCGCGTCGCGTCCGCGCAGGGTGGCAACCGTCTGCTCGAGGCTCCGGATCAGCTCCCGCACGACGTCCAGCCCGCGGCCCTTGTCGACCTCGGCGAGCGCCGCGCGGTAGAGGCGGTCGATCGCGGCGTCGCCCGGGGCGAGCGCGGCGCTCTCCGCCTCCTGCTTCACCTTCGTGCAGAGGATCTGGAGGCTGCGGCGCTCGTCGCCGCGCGTGACGGCGTTGAAGACACCGCTGTGCGTCGTGACGACCGGGCCCGAGGCCTGCGCCGGCGCGGACGCCGACGGGCCGGCCGCGGGCGGCCGGGCCTCGGCCTTCGTGCGGATCTCGACGAGCTCGGCCGTGATCAGGCCGTAGAGCGTCTTGGCGACGTCGAACGCCGAGAGGCGCGTCCCGCGGGCGATCTCCTCGATCGTCCGGGCTCCGTCGGTCCCGGTGACGACGAGCCACTCGTTCGGGGTCAGCGTGACGGGCTCGCTCAATCCCTCGCGGCAGACGAGGCGCGGCACCGCTTCCGTGGTGGGGATCTTCTTCGAGAGGATCTTCCACTCGTCGCTCCGGCGTGCGGCCTCCATCAGGAGGTTCGTGTTGGAGCGGGTGATCGTCCTCGTGTCGCTCTCGACGCCGGCCGAGAACTGGAACTGCCCCTCGTTCCAGAGCGCGAGCGCGTAGATGGCGTCCTCCCCCTCGACGTCGTCGACCTTCGCGTGCGTGATCTGGCCGTTCTGGATGTAGACCGCGCCCTTCTCGGCAGCGCGCGTGAGGGAAAACATCCCGGTCTTCCCCGAAACGGCGACCAGCTGGACGATGTCCGCGAGCGGGAGTTCTTTGAGGGATCCTTGGAAAGACATGCGTGCGCGTTCTCGCGAGGCGAGACGATAGCACCCCCCCCGGGGATGCTCAACCGGCGACGCGCGGGCGGACGGACGTAGAGGCCGGTCCGGAGCGGAGGCTGCGGCGGCCGGCGGCGGTCCGGAAGCCGTGGGTGAGGGCCGCGGCGGCGGCGTCAGCCGCGTCGAACGCGAGCCGCGACGAGCCGGCCGGCGCCCCGACGAGGGCGAGGACCATCCGGCGGACCTGGTCCTTGCCGGCCTGGCCGGTGCCCGTCACGGTCTTCTTGATCTCCGCCGGGGTGACCTCCCGGACCGGCAGGCCGGACCGGGCGAGCGCCAGGAGGAGGACGCCTCGGGCCTCTCCGAGCGTGATGAGGCTCTGCGGGTTGACGCCCGAGAAGACGCGCTCCACCGCGGCCTCGTCCGGGCGCTCCCTCTCGACGACCGCGAGGAGGGCGTCGTGCAGCGCGAGGAGACGCTCGGCGAAGGAGCAGGTCGTGGCCGGCCGGAGAACGCCCGCGGCCGTGAGGCGCGGCGCTCCGTCGAAGGAGACGATCGCCCAGCCGGCGGCACGGCTCCCCGGATCGACGCCGAGGATCCTCACCGCCGCGCGAAACCCGGGGCGAAAGAAGGGATCGACCTCAGACCGTTGCCTCGCCGTCGGGGGGACCGGGGGGCGGCGAAAAGCGCCCCCCGGAGAGCCTCAGGCGTCCTGGAGGTACTGGTCGTCGATGTCGCCGCTCGACCAGACCTTCTGGACGTCGTCGTTGTCCTCGAGCATGTCGAGGAGCTTCAGGAGCGCGGGGGCCTTGTCGCCGACGGCGACCATCGTCGAGGGGATCATCTGGAGCTCGGCGGTCTGCAGGACGAACTTCTTCGCCTCGAGCTGCGACTTGACCGTCTCGAACGACGCGAGGTCGGTGTAGATCTCGAAGACGTCGGAGTCCTCGGCCTGGAAGTCCTCGGCGCCCGCCTCGAGGGCCGCTTCCATGAGCGCGTCCTCGGCGGCCGAGCGCTTCTCGACGGCGATGTAGCCTTTCTTCGAGAACTGGAACGCGACCGATCCCGTCGCTCCCAGGTTCCCGCCGTATTTCGAGAGGAGGTGGCGCACCTCGGCCGTCGTCCGGTTCTTGTTGTCCGTCATCGCCTCGATGAGGATCGCGGCGCCGCCCGGCCCGTAGCCCTCGTAGACGACTTCCTCGTAGGTGACCCCTTCGAGCTCGCCCGTCCCGCGCTTGATCGCCTTGTCGATGTTGTCCGAAGGCATCGAGGCCTTCTTCGCGGCGAGCACCGCGCTGCGAAGGCGCGGGTTCGACTCGACGAAGCCTCCGCCGACCTTGGCGGACATCGTGATTTCCTTGATCAGCTTCGTGAAGAGCCGGCCGCGCTTGGCGTCGGCGGCGCCCTTCTTGTGCTTGATCGTGCTCCACTTGCTGTGTCCGGACATGGCTCACCTCGAGGAGTGCGGGCCGCGCGGGCCGAGGATTCAGGAGCCGGGGAGTCTAGCAGGAGAACGGAACGGCCGGGCGGGCCTCGAGGCGGCCGTCCGGCCGGAGCGCGAGGAGGGCGGCGAAACGGCCCGCGGGAGGGGGCCCGTCGGCGGCGAGCGCGACCTCGACGTACGTCTCCGTCAGCCCGACGCCCCCCCGCAGGGCGACGACGTCGGCGCCGCGGCCGTCGTGGGCCTCCGCGTATCGCCTCCGGAGCGCGGCGTCGAGCGCGCGCAGCCGGGCCGCGCGGCGCGTGCGGAGAATCGTCGGGACGGAGCCGCTCTCCGCGAGCGTCGCGGCGACCGTTCCGGACCGGGGCGAGAACGGGAAAACGTGGAGGGACGCGAGCGGGAGCTCCGCCAGGAGCGCCTCGGTCTCGGCGAACTCCGCGTCCGTCTCCCCGGGGAAGCCGGCGATGACGTCCGTCGCCAGGTGAATCCGCGGGTTCGCCCGGACGGCCCGCGTCAGGAGCTCCCGGAACCGCGCGCGGGTCATCCCCCGGCGCATTCTCCGGAGGACCGAGTCGGAGCCCGACTGAAGCGGCAGGTGGAGGTGGGGAGCGACGACGCGGGAGGACGCGACGAGGTCGACCAGGGCCTCCCCCGCCTCCATCGGCTCCAGGGAGGAGAGCCGGACCCGGCAGGCGGGGGCGCGTTCCTCGAGCCGCCGGAGAAGGCCGACGAGGCTCTCTCCGCGGTCGTGTCCGAAGGCGGCGAGGTGAACGCCGCAGAGGACGACCTCGGGGACGCCGGCCTCTCCGAGGGCCCGGACCGCGTCCTCGACCTCGCCCTCCGGCGCGCTCCGCTCGGCGCCTCGGAGCGACGGGACGATGCAGAACGCGCAGCGTCGCCCGCACCCGTCCTGCACTTTCAGGAACGCGCGCGTCCGGTCGGTTCCTCCGGCGGCGAGGGGCGAGGCGAGGATTTCCGCCGGGGAGGCGGCCCGTTCCGCGACCTTCCCGGGAAGGAGGCCCGCGACCGCGTCCTCGACCAGGCGGGGGAGAGACCGGCGGCTGCCGTGCCCGGCGACGAGGTCGACCTCCGGGCGGCGGGCGAGACCGTCCGGGTCCCGCTCGGCGAGGCAGCCCGTCACCGCGAGGAGGGCCGCCGGGTTCTCGCGCCGAAGACGCCGGAGCTGCCGGAGGGCGTCGCGGTCCGCGCGGGCGGTCACGGTGCAGGCGTGGAGGACGACGACCTCCGCCGGATTCCCCGGGCTCGCCGGCTCGAAGCCCGCGCTTTCCAGCGTTCGGGCGATCCCGTCGGCCTCGACCTGGCTGACCTTGCAGCCGAGAACGTGGACGGCGTAGGCTCGTCCGGAGCGCGTTCCGACGCGCTCGGCAACGGCAAACTTCGTTGACAGGCTCACTTCCGGGGCGATAATAAGAGACTTTCCGGAGGAGACTTCGGAGTGCGGGGGGGACCGGGCCGAAGGCCCCACGACGTATGGCGAAGACGATTCTCCTGATCGAATACGAGCCGAGATACCTCGACCGCATCAAGGGCTATCTCGCCGGGAAAGACTTCGACCTCGTCGTCGCCAAGGACGGCGAGGACGGTCTCGAGGCCTACAGGCGGGCGAAGCCCGACCTGGTCCTGATCTCCACCGTCCTGCCGAAGCTCCGGACACGCGACGTGATCCGGGGGATGCAGGGGCTCGGGGCGACGCCTCCGATCCTCCTGATGGCCTCCGGCTACAAGGGGAAAGACAAGAAGGCCGACGCGGCCCGTGAGGGCGCCAGCGGAATCCTGGAGAAGCCGTTCTCCGAGGAGGCCCTTTTCGGCGAGATCTCCTCGGTGCTGGGCGGCGGAGCCGCGGCCCCGTTCGCCGCGGGGGGCGCGGCGCCCCTCCTCTCCTCCGACGACATCTTCTCGGACGTCATCTCCGGCGTGGAGGCCGAAGAGAAAGCCCGCCCCGGAACTCCGGTCGGGACCGACCCGGGGATCAACCGGAAGCTCGAGCAGACGCTCTCCGGCATCCTCTCGCGCCCCGGCGCGAAGCCGGCCCCGGCTCCTCCCGCGGCGAAGCCGGCCGCGGCGCCGGCGACCGTCCCGGCGCCGCGCGTGGAGGCGAACCCGCCGTCGCAGCCGATCCCGGCTCCGAAGCCGAAGGTCGACACGGCCGTCGACCGGATGCTCACCGACACCCTCTCGGGCCTCCGCCCGATCAAGCCGGCCGAGAAGCCGGCCCCCGCGCCGGCCCCGGCGCCCGCACCGAAGCCGGCCCCGGTCGCGGCTCCCAGGCCGGAGCCGGCCCCCGCGCCGAAGCCGGCCGCGGCTCCCGTCCCGGCGCCCAAGGTGAAGCCGGCTGCCGGCGGTCCCGGCAGCTTCGGGCGCTACCAGCTCCTCGAGAAGATCGCCGCCGGCGGAATGGCCGAGGTCTACAAGGCGCGGATGCGCGGCGAGGAGGGGTTCGAGAAGATCGTCGCGATCAAGCGGATCCTCCCGCACATGGCCGACAACGATGACTTCATCACGATGTTCATCGACGAGGCCAAGCTCGCGGCGCAGCTGACCCACAACAACATCATCCACATCTACGACCTCGGCAAGGAAGACGCCTACCACTACATCGCGATGGAGTACGTCGAGGGCAAGGACCTCCGCTCCATCCTGAAGCAGGGCTCGGAAAAGGGGTTCCCGCTCCCGGTCGAGCTCGCGCTCTTCGTCGCCTCGAAGGTCGCGAACGCCCTCGACTACGCCCACCGCCGGATGGGGATGGACGGCAAGGAGCTGAACCTCGTCCACCGCGACGTCTCTCCGCAGAACGTCCTCATCAGCTTCGAGGGGGACATCAAGCTCTGCGACTTCGGCATCGCGAAGGCCGCGACGAAGGTCCAGCAGACGCAGGCGGGCGCGCTCAAGGGCAAGCTCCAGTACATGTCCCCCGAGCAGGCCTGGGGGAAGAAGGTCGACCGCCGCACCGACATCTTCTCGCTCGGCGTCGTCCTCTACGAGATGCTCACGGGGGAGCGGCTCTTCAGCGGCGACACCGACCTGACGATCCTCGAGCAGGTCCGCGACGCGCGCTCGACTCCGCCGTCGGCGAAGAACGGCGACGTCCCGTCGAAGGTCGACCAGATCGTCCTCAAGGCGCTCGCGAAGAACCCGCAGGACCGCTATCAGAACGCCTCGGAGATGGAGCGGGACATCAACTCGGTCCTCTACTCCTTCCAGCCCGCTCCGGGGCCGGCCGACCTCGCGATCTTCCTCCACCGCCTCGTCGAGGCGACCCCGGTCGCTTCCGACGCCCAGATCGACGCCGCGTTCGCCCAGGCGGCGGCGACGGCGCCCGCGCCGGAGGAGAAGAAGAAGGGGAAGGGGCTCGTCATCTCCAAGAAGGAGAAGGTCCCCGAGCCGGTCCCCGTCCCGGAGCCCGTCGAGGTCTCGCAGCCGGCCATCAGCGTCGCCGAGGACGGCGAGAAGAGCCGCACCGGCCTCTTCGCGGGCATCGGCGTCGCGGCCGTCGTCCTGATCGCCGCGGCCGTCTTCATGACGCGCGGGAAGAAGGAGGAGCCGGCCCCGGCTCCGGTCGCAGCTCCGACCGCCGCGGCCGAGCCCGCCCCGGCCACGACCGCGGCACCGGCCGCCCCCGAGAAGGTGATCGACGCCAAGGCGCTCGAGGCCGAGCTCAAGAAGGCGACGGCCGAGGAAGCCAAGAAGCTCCGCGAGGCCGCGCAGAAGGCGGCCGCCGAGCAGCAGGCGAAGCCGGCCGCCGGCGCCCCTGCCGTGGCCGCTCCGGCCGTCTCGCTCGCGCCGAGCCAGCCGCTCCAGCCGCCGAAGCCCGCGGCGACGGCGACCCCGGTCCCGGCGCCGACGCGGGCGCCCGAGCCGACGCCGGTCCCGGTCCGTCCCACCGATCCTCCGCGCGCCGTCGAGGCGCCGCGCCCGGCGGCCCCGGCCGCCGCGGCGCCCGACGCCGCCGTGCGCGAGGGCGACCTCGTCGGGGCGGGTCCGGGCGTCCAGGAGCCCCGGCTCGTCAAGCTCGGCGCGTTCCCGCGGCTCCCCGCCCAGGCGCGGCGCGTGACGGGGCCGGCCGCGATCATGGCCCTCGTGGACGAAAACGGGCGCATCACCTCGACGCGCGTCCTCAAGTCGTCCGGCAACCCGGTCGCAGACGAAGCGGCCGTCTCGGCCGTGAAGGGGGCTCAGATCGAGCCCGCCACGAAGGCCGGGGTCCGCGTGAAGATGTGGAAGACGTTCTCCATCACGGTGAAGTAGATCGAGAAGGAGTTCCGGCATGAGCCTCAGCGACGACCAGAGGAAGTTTTACGAGAACACGCTCCGCGTCACGAAGAAGGAGATCAGCGACCTGGAGGCCAACATCCAGGAAGAGCTGGCCAAGGTGAAGGAGCGCCTCGCCGAGCTTCAGAATGGCCAGAAGGCCGCGCGGCAGATGTACGCCGCCGCGTGCCTCCGCCTCGGGATCCAGAACGACCTCGAGGAGTCCGAGGAGTCCTGACGGGCGGCGGGCGCCCGCCGTCCGATCGACCGCGGACCGGCCCCGGCGATCCCCTCGCGTGAGGGCGCCGGGGCCTTCGCCTTCTCTCTCGACCTTGCGCAGACGACCGTTTCTCCTCGTCGCCGCCGCCGTCGCGTGCGTTTCCGTCGCGACGCCCCTCGGCGCGGCCCCGCCCCGTCGCGTCGTCGTCCTGGCCCCGTCCGCGGCGGAGATCGTCTTCGCTCTCGGGGCGGCGGACCGGGTCGTCGGCGTCTCCGACTTCGCGGCCGGCCTTCCCGGTTCGCAGGGGAAGGCGCGGCTCGGCGGCTTCGTCCCCGACCTCGAGCGGATCGCGGCGCTCGCACCCGATCTCGCCGTCGTCTCGCGCGACGGCACCGACCGTCGGGCTGCCGAGCGCCTCGCCGCGCTCGGCGTCCGCGTCGTGGTCACCGACGCGACCTCGCTCGACGGCGTCTACACCGACGTCCGTCGGGTCGGCGCCGCGCTCGGTCGGGAAGCGGAGGCCGAGCGGCTCGTCGCCCGGATGCAGCAGCGGGTCGCGGCGGCGGAGGAGCGAGTCCGCCTCCGCCGCGGCCCGCCACGGCCGACGGCCCTCGCGGTGATCTGGCCCGACCCGCCGATCGTCGCGGGGCGGGCGACGTTCGTGGGCGACCTCCTCGAGCGGGCCGGTCTCGAGAACGTCGTCCCGAAGAGCGCCGGCGAATGGCCCCGCGTCTCGCACGAGACGCTCGTGGGGTGGAACCCCCGCCTCCTCGTCCGGCCCGACACGCGGGAGAACCGGGCCGCGTTCGAGGCGGCGCTCGCTCCGGCCAGCCGCTGGCATCTTCTTCCGGCCGTCCGCGCGGGCCGCGTCGTCGTCCTCGACGGCGACTGGCTCGAACGCCCCGGGCCGCGCCTCGTCGACGCCCTCGAGGCTCTCGTCGAGAAGCTCCACGCGGGGACGCCGTGAGGAAGACCGGCCGCTTCCTCGCGCTCCTCGCGCTCCTCGCGCTCGGCGCGGTCGGCGCGTCCCTCCTCGTCGGGAGCGTTCCGATCGCGCCGACCGACGCCCTGGCCGCCCTCGCGGGGGACGGCGACGCGGCCACGCGGACGATCGTCCGCGACCTCCGACTTCCCCGGGCCCTCCTCGGCCTCCTCGTCGGCGGGGCGCTCGCGCTCTCGGGGGCCGCGCTCCAGGCTCTCCTGGGCAATCCCCTCGCCGACCCGTATCTCCTCGGTGTCTCGGGCGGGGCCGCCTGCGGCACGCTCGCCGCGGTCGTCCTCGGCCTCGGCACCGCGGGGCTCTTCGGGTCGTTCGCCCTCCCGCTCGCCTCGCTCGCGGGGGCGCTCGGCGCCGTCCTCCTCGTCGGTCTCGGCGCCTCCGTCGGGGGCCGGCTCGACCGGGGACGCCTTCTCCTTTCCGGCGTCGTCGTGAACGCGCTCGCCTCGGCCGTCCTCCTCTTCCTCCTCTCGATCGGCGACGCGTCCGACACGCGCGGCTTCGTCTTCTGGATGCTCGGCTCCCTGGCGGGCGCGAACGGGGATGCCGTCCTCTCGCTCGCGGTCTACTCCGCGATCGGCCTCGCCGTCCTCCTCCCCCTCGCCCGCGCGTTCGACGCCCTCACGCTCGGCGAGGAGACCGCCTTCACGCTCGGCGTCTCCGTCGAGCGGGCCAAGCGCATCGCGTACCTCGCGGCGTCCCTCCTCGCGGCCGCGGCGGTGGCGCACGCCGGGATCATCGGTTTCGTCGGGCTCCTCGTCCCTCACCTCGTGAGGCGCCTGACGTACGGCCACCGTGCCCTCCTCGCCGGCTCCTTCCTCGCCGGCGGCGTCCTTCTCGTCGTCTCCGACCTCCTCGCGCGAACGCTCTTCTCCCCGAACGAGATCTCGATCGGCGCGGTGACGGCGCTGCTCGGCGCTCCGGCCTTCCTCGTCCTCCTCCGGAGGCGGGCGTGAACCCTCTCGAGCTCCGCGCCGCCTTCGCCGGCTACGCGCGCGGGCGGGACGTCCTCCGCGACGTGAGCCTGACGTTCGGGGAGGGGCGCGTCACGGCCCTCCTGGGCGAGAACGGATCGGGGAAGTCGACCCTGCTGAAGGTCCTCGCCGGGCTCCTCCCGCCGTCGCGCGGGACGGCCCTCCTGCGCGGAAGGCCGATCGCCGAGGTGCCGCGGAGGGAGGCGGCCCGGCTCCTCGGGTACCTCCCGCAGGGTTTCGAGCCGTTCTTCCCGGCGACGGCGCTCGACGTCGTCCTCCTCGGGCGGACGCCGTTCCTCGGCGCGTTCTCGACGCCTTCGCGCCGGGACGTCGAGATCGCGCGCGCCGCGCTCGAGGAGGTCGACGCGTCGGGGCTCGAGGAGCGGGACGTGCGGAGCCTCTCCGGAGGCGAGCGGCAGCGGGTCTACCTCGCGCGGGCGCTCGCCGGCGAGCCGCGGGTCCTCCTCCTCGACGAGCCGACGGCGAGCCTCGACCCGCGCCACCGGTTCCTCGTCCTCGACGTCCTGAAGCGCCTCGCGGCCAGCGGCGTCTGCTGCGTCTTCTCCACCCACGAGGTCGACCTCGCGGCGCGGACCGCCGACGACGCGGTCCTTCTCGCGCGCGGAGCGGTCCTCGCGACCGGCCCGGTGAGGCAGAGCGTGACGGAGCGATCGATCAGCGAGCTCTTCGGCGTCGCCGCCTGCGTCACCCCCCTCGCCGACGGGACGCCCCTCGTCACGCTCGGCGCCCCTCCGGCGGCTCGCGCCGGAGCGAGGGGGTAAGATCCCGCCCCCATGGCCCTCTGGTTCCGGAAAGACAAGGCGCCCCGCGCCCTGCGCGACATGCGCACCGCGACCTCGCTCGGCGAGGGGCACTTCCTCAAGTGCGACGGCTGCCGCGAGACGCTCTACGCCAAGGAGGTCGAGCGGAACCAGCGCGTCTGCCCGAAGTGCGGCTTCCACTTCCGCCTCTCGGTCGACGAGCGGCTGAAGCTCCTGTTCGACGACGGCGTCTTCCAGCCCCTTTTCGCGGACGTTCACCCGACCGACCCGCTCCGCTTTCGCGACACGAAGCGCTACCGCGACCGCCTGCGCGACTACGAGGCGCGGACGGGGCGGCCGGACGCGATCGCGGCGGGAGAGGGGACGATCGAGGGGGCGAAAGCGCTCGTCGCCGCCCTCGACTACGCGTTCATGGGGGGCTCGATGGGCTCCGTCGTCGGCGAGGTCCTCGCGCGCGCGGCCGAGAAAGCGGCGGCGGAGAAGGCCCCCCTCGTCGTCGTCACCGCCTCGGGCGGCGCGCGGATGCAGGAGGGGATCCTCTCCCTCATGCAGATGGCGAAGGTCTCCGCGGCGCTCGCGAAGCTCGCCGAGGCGCGCGTTCCCTACGTCACGGTCCTGACCGACCCGACGACGGGAGGCGTCACTGCCTCCTTCGCCATGCTCGGCGACGTCACGCTGGCCGAGCCGAAGGCGCTCATCGGGTTCGCGGGACCGCGCGTCATCGAGCAGACGATCCGGCAGACCCTCCCGGAGGGCTTCCAGCGCT
>CAYVPO010000068.1:0-17329 GCA_964453825.1 uncultured Holophagales bacterium | reverse complement strand
GAATGAATGGTGGAGCTGAGGAGGATCGAACTCCCGACCTCTAGAGTGCGATTCTAGCGCTCTCCCAGCTGAGCTACAGCCCCACCGTGGGGGCGGAGAATCTAGCCGGATCAGGACGATTCGTCAAACGGTCCCGTCTCCGGGCCCCGTGGAATCGGGGTGCGCGCCCGCACGAGGGACGACGCCGCTGCCGTGCTTGCCGCCGGAACCGCCCTTCCGGCCGGGCAGAGGGACCTCGGCGCCGAGGCGGAGGTTTCCGTGGTCCTTCCCGGCCGACATCTTCCGGGCGTGAGGGCGGTAGACGTCCTCGAGGCTCGTCCCCTGCAGGACGCCGCGCTCCTCCGCGTCCGCCCGCATGTAGAGGGCGCGGAGGATTGCCGACGCGGGCTCCGCGCCCTTCGGCACGGCGCGGGGGGCCGCCTCGCCGACGGCGCGGGCGACGGCGTAGAGCGTGATCGTGTCGGGCGGGCGCGCGAGGCGGATGGCGTCCCCCTCGACGACGACGAGGCCCGCCGTGGCGAGCCTCTTCATGCGCGACCGTTGGTCGTCGGGGCGGCCGCGGCTGCACGTCTCCGCGAGCGTCGAGGCGTCGAGCGAGACGCCCGCGTGCCACGCCTCCGTGAGGCGGAGGAGGAGCTGGGTCGTCTCCTCGAGCGGTCCCGGCTTCTTCGCGGCCGGCGGCGGCGCGTCGTGGGCGAGGAGCTCGTCACGGAACTGGACGGCGTGGGCGAAGGAGATGCCGAAGAGGAGGATCGTCCAGGCGAAGCCGGTCGCGATGACGAAGATCGCGACCGCGCTGATCGTGCCGTAGAGCCGCTCGATCCCCGCGAGGGCGATGAAGCCGGTCGTGAAGACCTGCCTGAGGACGATCAGCCCGGAGCCGGCGAAGACGGCTGCTGCGGCGGCGGCACCCCAGCGGACCTGGGCCGACGGGACGACCTTGTAGATGAGGGCGAGGCCGACGATCGACGCGAGGACCCCGCCGGCGTTGAGCCGCGTGATCGGGAAGCCCCGCTCGAGGAGGAGCGAAGTGGCGACGCCGAGAGCCACCGGACCAAGGACGACCGTGAGAGCGGCGAACGTGAGGCGTTCGCGTACCCGGCGCGGACGGAGCGTCCCCCAGAGATGGTTCGCGGCCCCTTCGACGTCGAAGTAGACCTTGAGCGACGTCAGCGCCAGGAGGGCGGTGGCGATGCCCGAGGCCGCCCGGGCGACGTCGACGAGGGCGGCGACGCCGCGAAGGACCTCCCTCGAGGTGCCGGGGACGAAGAAACGGAGGAGGCGGTAGAAGCCCTGCCCCCCCTCCTCGCCGAAGAACGTCGAGGTGAGGACGGTGACGGAGGCGGCGAGCGGGATGAACGAGAGGAGCGAGGAGTAGGCGAGGCCGGCGGCGAGGGAGGTCCCCCGGGCAGCCGTGAACGAGCGGACGCTCCGCCGGAGGACGACCCAGGCGAGGGCGATCGTCCGCGTGAGTCCCGTCAGCTCCGGTGGGCGGATCGGGAAAGCTCCCGTGCCGCGGCCCAGTCTCAGACCTCCGCGACTTCGTCCGGCTCGGGAACGTGGACGTTCCAGCCGAGCTCGGAACGGATGCGAGCGGCGAAGGCGTCCTGCGCCGCCGGCTCGCCGTGGGTGAGGAAGAGCGTCTTCGGTGGCGCGGGGGCGGTCTTCATCCAGGCGATCAGCTCGTCGGCGTCCGCGTGAGCGGAGAGGGCGGGGATCTTCCGGATCGCCGCCTTCACCGTGAGGCCGTCGCCCATGACGACGACCTCGGTCTCCCCCTCGAGGAGGCGGCGGCCGAGGCTCCCCTCGGCCTGGTAGCCGACGAAGAGGACGGTGTTCCGCTCGTCGGGGAGGCGGTGGTAGAGGTGGTGGAGGACGCGCCCGCCGGTGGCCATCCCCGAGGCCGAGACGACGACGGCCGGCCCGGGGTGGTCGTTCAGGCGCTTCGAGTCCTCGCGCTTCCGAACGACGGTGAAGTAGGGGGTCCGGAGCGGCGAGCCCGACGCCTCCTCGAGGGCGTTCATCTCGACGTCGTGCTCGCTTTCGTAGCGGCAGTAGAGCTCGACGACGGAGTTCGCCATCGGGGAGTCGACGAAGACGGGGACCTTCGGGAGGCGTTTCTCCTCGAAGAGCTCGAAGAGGTGGTAGAGGATCTCCTGCGTCCGCCCGACGGCGAAGGCGGGGATGACGGTGACGCCTCCGCGGCGGAAGGCCTCCTCGAGCTCGCGGCGAAGCTGCTCCTTGGGGTCCGTCGCCTCGTGGAGGCGGTCGCCGTAGGTCGACTCGCAGACGAGGACGTCGCAGGCGGGGAGCGGCGCGGGGTCCTTCAGGATCGGGACGCCGCGGCGCCCCATGTCTCCGGAGAAGACGACCGTCTTCCAGTCGGAGGCCTCGTTCCGGTAGCGGATCTCCGCGAACGCCGCGCCCAGGATGTGCCCGGCCCGGTGGAGCTTCACCTTGAGGTGCTTGTGGAGCGGGGTCTCCTGCTCGAACTCCATCTTGTGGAGGAGGCTCAGCGAGCGGTTCGCGTCCTCCTCGGTGTAGAGGGGGCGCGCCGGCTGGTGGCGCGAGTAGCCCTTCTTGTTGGCCCAGCGGGCCTCTTCCTCCTGGAGGCCGCCGGAGTCGGGGAGGAGGACGCCGAGGAGAGCCTTCGTGGGGGGCGTGGCGAGAGCCCGCCCCGAGAAGCCGTCCGCCGCGAGCCGCGGGAAGTAGCCGGTATGGTCGATGTGGGCGTGGGTGAACAGGACGTCGTCGATCGAGGAGGCCGGGAAGGGAAGCCCCTTCCAGTTCCTCTGGTGCATCTCGAAGCCGCCCTGGAAGAGGCCGCAGTCGACGAGGAGGCGGTAGTGGTCGAGGGACAGGAGGTACTTGGAGCCGGTCACCGTCCGCGCCGCGCCGTGAAAACCGATCTGCATCGGATCCTCCTTCCTGCATGGTAGCCCCGGAGGACGGTCGGTGCTGGCGAGCCGCCGCCGGGCCGTGCGAAGATTCCCCGAGTACCGGAAGGGAGGTCGACATGGCCGAGACGATCGACGCCGCGAAAGCGGTCGACGAGAAGATCGACGCCGCCCGCGAGAGCTTCGGCGGGCGCGTGAAGGAAAAGGTCGGCGAGGTCGCCGAAGAGGTGAAGTCGAGGGCGGGAGTCCTCCGGGACCGTCTCCGCGAGACCGACTGGGACGAGGTCACGGAGAAGGCCTCCGACTGGGTCCGGCAGAACCCGGGCAAGTCGGTCGCGATCGCTCTCGGCGTCGGCTTCGCGATCGGCCTCCTCTTCCGCCGGCGGAGCGACGACTGATGTCGGAGCCGACGATCCGCCCGCCGGCCCCTCACGGCGCCTCTCCGGACGGACCGGTCGGCGGTGCCGAGGCGCCCTTCGCGTTCGACCCGGGGATCGACTGGCAGAACGCGGCGCTGGACGTCGTGAAGAGGTACCCGCTCCCCTGCCTCCTCGGCGCGGCGGCGGTCGGCTTCTGGATCGGCCGTCACCGCGGGAAGGCGATCACCGCGGCGGTGGCCGGGCTCGCCACGAACGCGGTGATGAAGCAGCTCTCGCGAACGTTCGACGCGACCGACTTCTGACCCGGACGCGGCGCGGCCCGGCTCCGGGCCGCGCCGCCTTTCCGCGCGGGCCTTTCGTCGTCTCGTCCGCCGCGATCTGGCCCATACTGGCGGCGCGGCGGCCGAGCGGCACCGGAGGCGTCCGGCCGGCCGAAATCCCGAAGCGAGGTGAGCCATGAGCGACGAGCCCAGCGAAACCCCCGTTCTGGACTGGAGCGCGGTCACGTCCGTCGGGAACGAGGCCGAGGCCACCTTCATCGTCGGGTTCCTCGAAGGCCGCGGGATCCCGGCGCGAATCGTCGACAAGAGCTTTTCCCAGAACCCCGTTCCGAACGACGAGGACCTCGCCTCCATCGAGGTCGCCGTTCCGACGGGCCGGCTCGAGGAGGCGGCGGCCGCCCTCGAGAAGCGCGAAACCGACTTCGCCGGCTCGACCGAGGGAGAAGCGACGCTGATGACCGACGAGGGGCCCGCGGAAATCGACCCGACGGGCGACGGGCCGAACTGAGTACAATCCTCGGATTGTCGTGACTCCGACCCGGATCGGTCGCTACGAGATTCTGCGCCCTCTCGGCAAGGGGGCGATGGGTGTCGTCTACCTGGCGCAGGACCCGCAGATCGAGCGGACGCTCGCCCTGAAGACCGTCCGCTTCGACGGCCCCTCGCAGAGCTTCAGCATGTCCGAGGCGAAGGCCCGCTTCCTCAAGGAGGCGAAGATCTCGGGCCGGCTCCAGCACCCGAACATCGTCACCGTCTACGACGTGGGAGAGGACGAAGGGGTCCTCTACCTGGCGATGGAGTACATCTCGGGAGGCAGCCTTTCCCAGCGCCTCGCCGACCCGGGCTCCTTCCCCCTGGTCGAGCGGATCCGGGTCCTCTCCGAGGTCGCCGACGCGCTCTCGCACGCCCACCAGCGCGGGGTCCTCCACCGCGACGTGAAGCCGGCGAACATCCTCCTGACCGATTCCTCGTCGGCGAAAGTGACCGACTTCGGCATCGGCAAGCTCCTGACGGGAGACACCGACCTGACGACGACGGGCCAGATGGTCGGCTCTCCGGCGTACATGTCTCCGGAGCAAGTGCGTGGCGACAAGCTCGACGTGAGGAGCGACATCTTCTCTCTCGGCGTCGTCCTCTACCAGACGCTGACCCTCCGGAAACCCTTCCCGGCCGACACCCTGACGACGCTCGTCTACCAGATCCTCCACGACGAGCCCCTCGACCCTCTCCGGCACAACGAGGAGCTGCCGCCCGAGATCACCGAGATCGCGCGAAAGTGCCTCGCGAAGAACCGCGAGGAACGCTACGGCGACGCCGCGGAGCTGGCGGACGACCTCAGGGGGCTGATCGGGATCGCCCCGCTGGTCTCGACGACGGGTCTCTCGGAAAGCAAGGTGGGGCGTGCGCGGGCCGCCGCAGCCGCGACGGCCACGCCGTCGCCCGCCCCGGTCGGCGTTCCGCAGAAGGCAGCGCCCTCTCCGCCCGTCGACCTCTCCGCCTCCCGCAGCCTGTCGCGGTCCGGGGGGCGGACCTCGACGACGTCTTCCCAGCATTCGCCCGCGGCGCTCGCCGGCGCCGCCGCCGGAGGGCTCCTCCTCGTCGGGGTCCTCGTCGGCGGCTTCTATTTCCTCCGCTCGCAGGGCCTCTTCCGCTCCGTCGTTCCGCTGCCGGGCCCCACCCCCACGCCGTCGGTCTCCCCGACGCCGGACGCCGCGCCGGCGACGCCGACTCCCTCGACGTCCCCGTTCGGCGCGGTCCCCGCCGCCTCGGCCACGCCCTCGAGCGCCGCCTCGGCCTCCCCCACGCCCGCGCCCGGTACGACGCCGGCTCCGGCCCGGACGCCCCGCCCGCGCCCGACGCCGACCCCGACGCCTCTCCCGACGGCGACGCCGACGCCCACGCCGACCCCGACGCCGGTCGTCCGCCCCGATGCGACCGTCATCACGCGGAAGCTCGTGAAGCTGAACGTCACGCCCGACCAGGCGCGCATATTCCTGAACGACCGCTTCATCGGGATCTCCGACGACTGGGACGACGCGGGCGGCGGCTCGCTCCTCGCCTTCGCCGGCGACGGCCGCAATCGGCTCCGCTTCGCCTACCCCGACCGGGCGGACTACCTCGTCGAGGTCCTCGTGAGCGGAAACGCGGTGCAGGATCGCGTCGAGATCGAGGTCACTCTCCCGAAGGGGACTCCGGGCGGTCCGACCGGCCCGCCGGGAAAGCTCCCGCGCCCCGACTACCAGACGTCCGGTCTCGCGAGGCTCTCCGTCGAGCCGGCGTTCGCGCGGGTCTCCGTCGACGGGCACGACATGGGAACGGCCGGCCGCTTCGCCGAACAGGACATGCAGTTCCGCGGGCCCGGCGTCTACGACGTCGTCCTCACGGCGCCCGGTTACCAGCCGAAGCGGATCCGCGTCGTCGTCTCTTCCGCCACGGGGAAGGAGCGGGTCGTCCTCCGGGAGAAGATGAAGAAGCTCTGAGGCGGCGCCTCAGAACGGCCCGGAGAGGACGCGGAACGTGGCCGCCTTCCGGATCGACTCCTCGAAGCGGCGGACGAGCGCCACGACGATGCCTCCCAGGAGCGGCGCCCCGGCCGGGGTCCCCTCGTCGAGCAGGCGCCGGAAGACCTCCCTCGAGAGGGCGAACACGGTGACCGCGCCGTCCTGCGCCACGACGTCGGCCGAGCGCGGCGCGTCGTCGACGAGCGCCATCTCGCCGACGACCTCTCCGGGGCCGAGGAACGCGAGCGCCTCCTCCCCGACGCCCGGGATCCGGATGGAGACCCGGAGCCGTCCTTCCGCGACGACGTAGGCCTCTCCGCCCGGCTCCCCGGCCGAGAGGAGGCGGCTCCCCGAAGGGAGGCGTCGCTGGGTCAGGCCGAGGTCCGGAAGCGCGGCGGGGTCCAGGCCCGCGGCGTCGAAGAGGTCCCGGACCCTTCGGGGGTCGGCCGGCGCGGCGGCCGGGAGAGGCTCCATGGCCGGCGCCGGTTTCGGCTTCCAGCCCGGGTCCGGCACGACGTCGTCGAAGAAGCGCACGAGCGTCGCGTTCGCCTCGCGGAGCGCCGCCGACACGCTCGCGAGCGCGATCCTCCGGAACGCGGCGCCGACGGGCGAGGGCGCGAAGAGGAGGCGGCGGGCCTCGTCGCCCGGGAAGACGACCATCGACGCCCCGCCCCGCGGGTCGTAGCGGCAGAGGTCGTATGCCCCGGCGAGGGCGCCGTGCAGGGAGAGGAGCGCCGGCGCCTCAGGCGTCCCGATCGGGTGCGGGCCGAACGCCGTGAGGACGTGCGCGATGACCGAGCCCTCCGTGAGGAGGAGGACGTCGTCGGAGCCGTCGGTGACGGGGGCGTCCGCGTCGAGCGGAACCGGGATGCGCCCGGCCGCGAGGAGAGCGGCGTCCCGCGGGACCGTTTCGTTCATGGCTGGCCGGAAGTCTATCGGGGATCGGCCGGGAGCGGCGCCTCCCGCGGTTGACGACCACCATTCCGGGCCGTATCGTGCCCGGCCGGGCCTATGAACGCTCCCGATTCCACCTCCCTCCTCCGCACGCCGCTGTTCGACTGTCACAAGGCGCTCCATGGGAAGCTCGTCCCCTTCGGGGGGTGGGAGATGCCCGTCCAGTACTCGGGCCTCGTCGAGGAGCACGCCGCCGTCCGGACGAAAGCCGGCCTCTTCGACGTCTCGCACATGGGCGAGATCCGGGTGAGGGGCCCGAAGGCGTTCGAGGTCGTGCAGAAGATCACCTGCAACGACGTCGCCGCCCTCGTCGACGGCCGGATCCAGTACTCGGCCTTCCTGACGGAGAAGGGGACGTTCGTCGACGACCTCCTGACGTACCGGATCGCCGAGGACGACTACCTCCTCGTCGTCAACGCCTCGAACACCCCGAAGGACGTCGCCTGGGCGAAGTCGTTCGCGGTCCCGGGCGCCACGATCGAGGACGAGTCGCCCGGCTGGAGCCAGATCGCGATCCAGGGGCCGCTCGCGCAGGAGATCCTTCAGCCGTTCGTCGGCGCCGACCTCGCGAAGGTCGCCTTCTACTGGTTCACGTGGGCCGACGTCCTCGGCGCGCGCTGCATCGTCTCGCGCACCGGCTACACGGGCGAAGACGGCTTCGAGGTCTACGGTCCGGCCGACGCCGCCCCGAAGATCTGGAACGCCCTCCTCGAGGCAGGCGGGCCGAAGGGGCTCCTCCCGGCCGGGCTCGGAGCGCGCGACACGCTCCGCCTCGAGGCGAAGCTCGCCCTCTACGGCAACGACATCGACGACACCGTCACGCCGTGGGAGGCCGACCTCGGCTGGATCGTGAAGATGAAGAAGGGCGACTTCGTCGGCCGCGAAGCCCTCGCGAAGCAGAAGGAGGCCGGCCTGACGCGGAAGCTCGCCGGCTTCTTCGTCGAAGGGCGCGGCATCGCGCGCCACGGCTACCCGCTGAAGGTCGAGGCGACGGGCGAGCCCGGCGTCGTCACCTCGGGCACCCAGACCCCGACCGTCGGGCGGGCGCTCGGTCTCGCCTACGTCCCCCTCGCGGCCACCGCCGTCGGGACCCGACTCCTCGTCGACGTGCGCGGCAAGGACGTCCCCGCCGTCGTCGTCCCGACCCCGTTTTACAAGCGTCCCACAACCTGAAGTCCAACTCCGCCAGGAGCCTAGAGAGATGAGCAGCTATCCGGACGACCGCCTCTACTCGAAGAGCCACGAGTGGGTCCGCGTCGAGGGCGACATCGCCACGATCGGCATCACCGACCACGCCCAGAAGGAGCTCGGGGACGTCGTCTTCGTCGAGCTCCCCGACGTCGGAGAGATCTTCGACGAGGGCCAGGAGTTCGGGACGATCGAGTCGGTGAAGGCCGTCTCCGAGCTCTTCCTCCCCGTCGCGGGCGAGATCGTCGAGTCGAACAAGGGGCTCGCCGACGAGCCGAACGCCGTCAACGAGGACCCCCACGGCGACGGCTGGCTCGTGAAGGTGAAGGTGACCTCCGACGGCGCCGCCGGCGGACTGATCAGCGCGGCCGCCTACGAGGCGTTCGTCGAGGAAGAGGCCAAGGCCTGACGACCGCCCGCCCCCGGTTCGCGTAACAGACGAGGGAGCCCGCGCGTCCGCGCGGACGCCCGGGAGAGCCTCATGCGCTACATCCCCAACAGCCCCGCCGAGCAGGCGGCCCTCCTCCGGGAGGTCGGCGCCGCCTCGGTCGACGACCTCTTCGCCACCGTCCCGCGAGAGGTCTTCCGGAAGGAGCCGCCCCCGCTCGCCCCCCCGATGTCGGAGATCGAGCTGCGGCGCACGCTCGGTGCGATGGCCGTGAAGAACGCCGCCGCCACCTGCTTCGCGTCGTTCCTCGGCGCCGGCCTCTACAGCCACCACTCCCCCGCCTTCGTCTCCCAGCTCCTCCTCCGTGGGGAATTCCTCACCTCCTACACGCCGTACCAGCCCGAGGTCTCCCAGGGGACTCTGACGGCGATCTGGGAGTTCCAGTCGCACGTCGCCCTCCTGACGGGCCTCGACGTGGCAAACGCCTCGATGTACGAGGGGGCGACGGCCTTCGTCGAGGCGGTCCTGATGGCCGAGCGGCTCACGAAGAAGCGGACGAAGGTCGTCGTCTCGAAGACGATCCACCCGGAGTACCTCGCGACGCTCCAGACCTACCTCGCCTACCTCGGCCTCGAGGTCGTCGAGGTGGCGGCAGGCGCCGACGGCGTCACGAGCGCCGCCGCCCTCGCCGCCGCGGTCGACGAGACGACGTTCGCGGTCGCGGTGCAGTCTCCGAACGTCTTCGGCCTCGTCGAGGACTGGACCGTCGCCTCCGAGGCGGCCCACGCCCAGGGGGCGCTCGCGGTCGGCGTCGTGAACGAGGCGTTCTCCCTGGCGCTCCTGACGCCCCCCGGCGCGGCGGGCGTCGACATCGCGTGCGGCGAAGCCGCCTCGTTCGGCGTCCCCGCCTCCTTCGGCGGCCCCCTCATCGGGTTCCTCGCGTGCCGGGACGCGTTCAAGCGTCAGATTCCGGGCCGCCTCGCCGGCCGCCTCGAGACGCCCGAAGGCCCGGTCTTCGCGCTGACGCTCTCGACCCGCGAGCAGCACATCCGGCGCGAGAAGGCGACCTCGAACATCTGCTCGAACCAGGGGCTGATCGCGCTCATGGCCACCATGACGCTCACGGCCCTCGGCAAGCACGGCCTGCGCGAGACGGCCCTCCAGTGCCTCTCGAAGGCGGAGTACCTGAAGGCCGGCGTGAAGGCCCTCGGCAACGGAAAGTTCGCCGTGGCGTTCCCCGGCGCGACGTTCAACGAGTTCGCGCTCCGCTGCGGCCCCCCGGTCGCCGAAGTCCTGGCCGCGCTCGAGAAGGCGCAGATCCTGGGCGGCGTGCCGTTCTCCCGCCTCGCCCCCGGCACCGGTGAGCACGAGGACCTCCTCCTCGTCGCGACGACCGAGCGGATCCGCCGCGAGGACCTCGACCGGTACCTCGACGTCCTGAAGGGGTTCTGAGGAGGAGACGATGAGCGACCACGGAAACCTCACGAGCCCCGTCCCGGCGGCCCTCGCGGACCGACGCCGGAAGTCCTCCTCGATCTTCGACGCCTCCCGGCCCGGCCGGAAGGGCGTCCTCCTTCCCGCTCTCGACGTCCCCGCGGCCGACCCGGAGGCGATCTTCGGCGCGCTCCACCGCTCCGAGGTGGAGGGCGAGGTCGAGGCGTCGGAGGTCGACGCGATCCGCCACTTCACGCGGCTCTCGCAGAAGAACATGTCGATCGACGCGAACCTCTACCCTCTCGGTTCGTGCACGATGAAGTACAACCCGCGTATCAACGAGGAGATGGCCCGCCTCCCCGGGTTCGCGGACGTTCACCCCTACACCCCCGAGCACCTCTCCCAGGGGGCGCTCGAGCTCCTCGCCCGCCTCGAGGAGGCCCTCGTCGCGCTCACCGGCTTCGCGCGCGTCACGCTTCAGCCCTCCGCCGGCGCGAACGGCGAGCTGACGGCCTGCCTGATGATCCGCGCCGCCCACGTGAAGGCGGGCGACCCGCGCAAGTACGTCCTCGTCCCCGACTCGGCGCACGGGACGAACCCGGCCTCGGCCCATTTCGCCGGCTACGAGGTGAAGGAGCTCGCTTCGAACCCGCGCGGGACGCTCGACCTCGCCGAGCTCGAGAAGAAGATGACCGACGAGGTCGCCGCCGTGATGATCACGGTGCCGAACACGCTCGGCGTCTTCGAGGAGAACATCCTCGAGGTCACGAAGATCGTCCACGCGAAGGGCGGCTACGTCTACCTCGACGGGGCGAACTTCAACGCCTTCGTCGGGAAGGTCCGTCCCGCCGACCTCGGCGCCGACGCGATGCACATGAACCTTCACAAGACGTTCTCGACGCCCCACGGTGGCGGAGGCCCCGGCTCGGGTCCGGTCGGCGTCGCACCCGCGCTCGTGCCGTTCCTCCCGGTCCCGACCGTCGAGGGCGCGGGCGAAGGCTGGCGCCTCGATTTCGACCGGCCCGACTCGATCGGCCGGATGCGGACGTTCTACGGCAACTACGGCGTCCTCGTCCGCGCGCTGACCTACATCCTCTCGTACGGAAACGGGATCGCCGAGGTCGCCGAGACGTCGGTCCTGAACGCGAACTACCTCCGGAAGAGGCTGGCGCCGTTCTACCACCTCAAGTACGACGCCCCGAGCTACCACGAGGTCGTCTTCGACGACAAGCTCCAGGCGGCGAAGGGAGTCCACAACATCGACGTCGCCAAGCGGCTCATGGACTACGGCTTCCACCCGCCGACGATGTCGTTCCCGCTCATCGTCCCGGGCGCCCTGATGATCGAGCCGACCGAGTCGGAGCCCGTCGAGGAGCTCGACGCCTTCGCCGAGGCGATGATCGCGATCGCGAAGGAGGCCGAGGAGAGCCCCGAGCTCGTCACCTCGGCTCCCCACGTCACCCCCGTCGGCCGGATCGACGAGGCGCTCCTCGCCCGCGAGGCCTCGAAACCGGGGAGCTTCGCGCCGGTCCTCCGGGCCCCTGTCCGCCGCTCCTAGCGCTCCTTTCCCCCGCGTTCCCTCCGGCCCGGCCCGGGCTTTCGAGCCCGCGCCGGGCCGGTCCGTTTTCCGGGGGGCCTTGACTCTGGACAGCCCGGAGAGAGAATCCGCCCGCCCTTGAAGTTGTTTACACATCGCGCAAGCGCGAATGAGGAGGGTTTCGTGTTGAGAGGAAGTGATCGGTACCGGGCCGGGGGGCTCGCGCTCCTTCTGGCCATCTCGCTGGTCGCCGCAGGCCCGGCGTCCGCCGCCGGCTTCTCGATCTTCGAGGCCGGCTCGCGCGCCACCGCGATGGGCGGCGCGTTCGTCGCGCACGCGGACGACCTGTCCGCGATGTTCTACAACCCGGCGGGTCTCGCGCAGGGGGTCAAGAAGGGTGAGCTCCGGGCGATGGCCGGGGTGACGCTGATCGTCCCGAAGGCCGAGCTCGCCCAGGGGTACGACCCGTATCCCGGCAGCGACTACTCGGTCAAGATGGCCGACCAGTTCTTCTTCCCGCCGAACTTCTACGCCTCCTACGGCCTGAGCGAGTGCGTCAGCCTCTCCTTCGGCACGTGGTTCCCCTTCGGTCTCGCCACGAAGTGGGACGAACCGGACTTCCGCGGCCGCTACCTCTCCCAGTACGTCGACCTGAAGCAGTTCGCGGCCGGCCTCCAGCTCGCCTGGCAGATCAACGACGTGATCGCGGTCGGGGCGGGTCCCGAGATGCGCTTCTCGACCGTCAAGCTCCACCGCAAGGTCCCGCTCTTCAACCCGTTCACGAACCGCGTCGTCGACGCCGCGCACGCCGACATCCGCGCGGACCTCGAGATGGACGTGACGTTCGGCGCGGGCATCCGGCTCACCCCGACCCCGAAGCTCTCGATCGGCGCCTCGTACCACGGGCAGGTCGACGCGAAGTTCGGGGGGGAGTCCACCTTCTACCAGATCTCCACCGGGAACGCCCAGCTCGACGCCGCGTTCGCCGCGAAGATCCCGGTCAACACGAAGGTGCCGACGAAGACGACGATCCAGGCCCCGGCCCAGACCCAGGTCGGCATCGGCTACGACTTCGGCAAGGTGAGCCTCGAGGCCGCCGGAACCTTCACCGAGTGGTCGGCCTTCGACACGACGGTCCTCGAGTTCGAGGCGGTCGACGGCAAGCAGGTCCCGACGAGCGTCCTTCCCCACGACTGGGAGGACGCCTGGGCGTTCCGATTCGGGGCGAAGTGGAAGGTCAGCGAGAAGTTCGACCTCATGGGCGGCTTCGTCTACGACCAGACGCCGGAGCCGGACGGCGACGTCGGCCCGCTCCTGCCCGACGCGAACCGCCGCGGCTACTCGGCCGGCTTCAGCTGGAAGATCGGGAAGAAGACCTGGGTCGACTTCTCGAACCTCTACCTCACGTTCAGCGAGCGCTCCGTCACGACGAACGACGACAACTTCAACGGCCGGTGGAAGAACTTCGCGAACCTCACCGTCCTGAACATGCGGACGTCCTTCTGAGGGGGTGACCGATGAAGACGACCAAGACCACCCTCCTCCTCGCCCTCGTCCTCGCCCTCGCCGCGACGGCCTCGCCGGCCGCCGCGCAGGCCGACTTCTCGAAGTTCGTCGCGATCGGCGCCTCGGTCGACGCGGGATTCCTCGACAACTGCTGGGTCCGCTACGGCCAGGTCGACTCCTGGAACGCGATCCTCGCCCGGCAGGCCGGCGCGCCCGCGTTCGAGCAGCCGCTCCTCGACACGCCCGGCACGGGCTGCATGTACCTGATCAGCCTCGCGCCGCAGTTCGGCACGCGGCCCGCGCAGGTCAAGCCTCTGAACCTGAACCTCCCCCGCCCCTACGACAACCTCTCGATCCCGGGCTACACGCTCGCCCTCGCCCTGACGAAGAAGACGCCCACGAGCGCGACCGACGTGGCCGGCCTCGTCCTCCGGACGCTGAACGCGACGCAGGTCGAGCAGGCGGCGGCGCTGAAACCGACGTTCGTCTCCATCGGGCTCTTCGGGAACGAGATCCTCGGCCCGGCGACCTCGGGAACGGCCGTCGACGGCGTCACCGTCATGCCCGCCGCGATGTACGCCGCGAGCTACCAGGCGGTCGTGAACACCCTGAAGGCCGCCCAGGGCGGGACCGGCAAGGGCGTCGCCCAGCTGATCCCCGACATCACGACGATCCCCTTCACCTCGACGATTCCGCCGTTCATCACCTCGGGCGGCCAGGTCGTCATGGGCCCGAACGGCCAGCCCCTCACGTTCCTGAGCTCGCGCGGCGGAGACGTCACGGGCGGCGGCGCGGGGGTCGCGCCGATCCCGGCGACGAGCCTCGTCAACATCACCGCCTCGGCGTTCCTCGCGACCGGCTACGGCCTCCCCTGCGCGGTCCTCGACGCCGGCGGCGCCCCGGCGGGCGACCCCCGGCGGACGAACTGCAACAAGCCCCTGCCGGACAACGCGAACGCCCAGCTCGGCATCCCGGGCGTCGTCCTCTACCCGGAGGAGGTCGCGCTCCTGAAGGCCCGCGGCGCGGAGTTCAACGCGCAGATCCGGTCGATCGCGACCGCAGCCGGCTACAAGGTCTTCGACACGACCGCGTTCTTCTCCGACCTGAAGACCCACGGCCGTGAGTACGCCGGGATCACCGTGAACGCGGCGTTCCTGAGCGGAGGCCTCATCTCCTACGACGGCGTCCACCCGACCTCCCTCGGCTACGCCGTCTGGGCCGACGAGATGGTCCGGTTCGTCAACGCGAACTACGGCACGACGATCCCGCGGGTCGACCTCTCGGGCTACCTCCTCTCGGGCAACTCCTCGCAGGGCGGGTACCCCGTGAACCTCGGCGCGAACCTGACGGCCGAGGAGTCGATCGCCTGGGGTGCCGCGATCTACACGCCCGAGGTGATGCGGACCCTCGCCGACACCTTCCCCGTCTCCGCGCGCACCGCGGCGACCGCTCCGGCGGCTGAAGAGGCCCCCGTACCGGCCGAGCCGCGCGGCCGGAGCGCCCGAATCGACGACTAATCGACTCCCTTCAACGACTTCCAAGCGGGACCGCCCTCGGGCGGTCCCGCTTGCTTTAGGGCGGGATGTCGGTTTACCCTTCGCGAGTTTGGCGCTGCTGACGTCGGGTTCGTCCGGCGGTAGCCGTGCTCGCAGGAAGGTTTGAACCAGGCCGCGGCATGATCTCAGCTACCGAACTTCGCGCCGGAATGATCGTCATCCACAACGGGGAGCTCCACCGGGCTCACTCCGTCGTCCACAAGACGCCCGGGAACCTCCGCGGCTTCGTCCAGGCGAAGCTCCGGAGCCTGAAGTCCGGCTCGATGAACGAGCACCGGTTCCGCTCCGAGGACAAGATAGAGAAGGCCTCCCTCGACACGCACGAGATGCAGTACCTCTACTCGGACGGAGAGGGGCACCACTTCATGAACCAGGAGACCTACGATCAGGTCCGGCTCTCGGACGAGATCGTGGGGGACGCCATGAAGTACCTCCTGCCCGAGACGGTCATCGAGGTCGACTTCTACGAAGGGAACCCGATCTCGGTCGAGCTCCCGACGACGGTGAACCTGAAGGTCGTCGAGACGGAGCCCGGCATGAAGGGGGCGACCGCGTCGGCCTCCTACAAGCCCGCGAAGCTCGAGACCGGCCTCGTCGTCCAGATCCCGCAGTTCGTCGAAGCGGGGACGGTCATCAAGATCGACACGCGCGACGACTCCTACCTGGAGAGGGCCGGCTGACGAGGACCGCGCGCTCCGCGGCGGTGGCGCTCGCCGGGCTCGCCCTCGTGGCGGGGTCCGAGGCGTCTGCCGCGAAGACCGTGCGCGAGGCCGTTCGCTCGGCCGCGGCGGTCGCCGCTCCGGCGCCCGCCGCTCCGTCCACCCCCTGCCCGTTCCGCGACCCGGAGGACGGAGGCTGCTTCTCGTCCGCGGACGAGGCAGACCTCGCCTGGATCGCCCGCGCCAGCGCCTCCTCGCCGCGCGCGCGCAAGGTCGCCCTCCCTCCCGGGCTCCCGGCCGTTCTCGCGGTGGCCCGGAGCCAGGCGGAAGAGCAGCTGCCGCTCGAGGCCGACCCGGACGGAGACGAGCCGTACGAGGAGGGGAGCTACGCCTCGGGAACGGTCTCCAGGGCGGCCCTCCCGGCGCTTTCCGAGGAGCAGCGCTCGTTCTGGCGGGACCTCCGGTCGACGCTGAAGGGCCTCGTCGTCCGCAAGCAGGACAGCAAGCCGGCGTCGATCCCCGAGGAAGAGCTCGCCGCGCTCTTCGCGACCGGATTCCCGCTCCCGATCGAAGCGTTCCCGAAGGAGAAGCTCCGCGACACCTTCAACGCTTCGCGCGGGCGCCACAAGCGGCACCACGCGATCGACCTCGGCGCCCCGAAGGGGACCCCGATCGTGGCCGTGAGCGACGGGAAGATCGAACGCCTCGGGCGCGACCGCCGCGGCGGCATCGTCATCTACCAGAGGGACGCGACCGGCCGGTTCGTCTACTACTACGCCCACCTTTCCCGGTACGCGCCCGGCCTGAAGGTCGGCGACACGGTGAAGAGGGGCCAGCAGATCGGCGAGGTCGGCACGACGGGCCGGACTTTCGGCGCGCACCTCCACTTCGCCATTTTCCGCGACGCCGACGCCCCGAACCCCTGGAAGGGGCTCGTCGTGAACCCCTACCTCGTCTTCTCGGCCCTCGTCGGCGGTCCGTGACCCACGGCGGCGTGCCGCCCACCCTGCTCCCTCCCCGCTCCGGTCCTTCTCTCCGTTGACCCTCCGGGGCGCGGGCGCACAGAATCCGGGCATGAGCGAGCGCGTCCCGTTCCATCGCCCGGCGGAGCGCTTTCCGGCGCCGCTCGCCGAAGCCGTCCGCCTCGCCGGGCTCGCCGACCGGCCCTGGGCGGGTGCCCCCCCCGAACCCGACGGAGGTCCGGCCCTGTATCTCGTCTCCCCGTCGGCGGCGGAGGAGTCCTCCGGCTTCTTCCACGAAGGCGTCCCGGCCGTCGGACTCTCCTGGGGCGAGCCCGCGGACCTCGCGGTCCCCGTCTTCTCCCTGCCGCCTCACGCCCCGCCAGCGGCGCTCGCGTCGATCCTCTCGGCCGCGGCCGAGGTCTCGGCGGCGCGGGCGGCCGCGACCTCGCTCTCGCGACGGCTCTCCGAGGCCGAGGAAAGGGTCAGCGCGCTGAACCGGATCGGGATCGCGCTCTCGGCCGAGCGGGACCTCGACCGCCTCCTCGAGAAGATACTGACCGAGTCGCGCCGGTTCACCTCCTCGGAGGCGGGGAGCCTTTACCTCCTGGAGGAGGGGCCTCACGGCCGGCGGCTTCGCTTCAAGCTCGCCCAGAACGACGCGGTGAAGTTCGCGTTCTCCGAGCGGACGATGCCGGTCGACGACGCGAGCCTCGCCGGCTTCGTCGCCGGCCACGGCGAGTCGGTCGTCCTCGAGGACGCCTACGCTGTTCCGGCCGGCGCCCCCTACCGGCTCAACACGGCCTTCGACGAACAGACCGGCTTCCGGACCCGCTCGATGGCCGTCGTCCCGATGTCCGACCACACGGGTGCGCTCGTCGGCGTCGTCCAGCTGATGAACCGAAGGCTTCCGGACGGCAGCCCGGCCCCCTATCCGCCGGACCTGATCCCGCTCCTGCACTCCCTCGCGACGCAGGCCGCGGTCTCGGTCAAGGCGAACCAGCTGACCGCCTCGATCCGGAAGCTCTTCGAGGACTTCGCGCGCGCCGCGATCATGGCCGTCGAGCTCCGGGACCCGACGACCGCCGG